>URJQ01000038.1 GCA_900548195.1 uncultured Prevotella sp. | reverse complement strand
GACCAAAACGCTCAAGAATGTGAGCTGAAATTGGTACAACGAACTGGACACCCTATTTCTTAATCGTTAATAGTCCCGAGACTTCGTCCCGGGTTACTCTCGCTTCGCTCGGTACAGGCTTCCAGCCTAATCTTGCCGACTGAATATCTGCAAGATGTTATTATCCAAAAGTTTATCCATTGATATTTTATTGTCAAGCAAACCATCTGTAGATTGCAAGAAATCGGCATTATTATCTGTTGATTAAATATTTCGCGAAAGAACAAATATGCGATTGTAAGCAAAACACATCATTTTCCTTACACTTTGCATTTTAGCCGACAAGCGAGAATAAAGAATTTGGAAACGAATTGGGATTTGGTCGTAAATACGCGATTCTGACGCATTTTTGCATCATATTGACTGTCAGATAATTATGCTATCATGGGATTTTCTCTAAGTTTTTGGTTTGCAAAAGCATAGATATTGGAGGGTAAAAGCTATGATATTAGGAGGTAAAAGCATAGCTATTACAACGTGAAAGCTAAGCTATTGCACTGACAGAAGGTGACTTTTATGATGTAAAAGCCATGCTTTTTGTTCGCTTTTTCTATAATATTAGCCTTTATTACCATTTACATGGCAAACGAAGGGCGTTCATTCATCATGCAACTACCATTCTCCAGCGCAAAAAGGGCTTGTCTTGTGGGAGAAAACAATAAAGCAGACCGTAAGGAAAACAAGCCTTTTTGCTTACAATCCGATTATTTCATGCTGTCGATTGTGGCACATGATTGAACAGATGTCAATGTAATTGCGATGATTTGGCTTTCGCCCGATAACGAAAAGGGAGAACAGCAACGAAGAATGTTTTTATGTATTTTTTCGTTTATATTTCTTTATTGATATTTCCAACCTCGCCTCCTGAAGGATATTCCAGTCGGAGGACAAGAGGGAAATGGTCGCTAAAGCCATCATAATTGTACCTAAAACCTTGATAAGTGCGCTTTGGACGAATGCCTCCATATTTGGGTTCCTCCTCCCATAGGAATGGTTTGTCATGGATACGGCAATACTTTATCTCGACAGCATCAGCAAATGCATGCGAGAGAAAGATGTGATCAAGACTTCCCCACTCGCCTCTAAAGCGGTAAGTGCCTTCTGCTCCATGAGTGCCCTTTACCCCAGCCGAGACATTTCTCATCCTGTGCGCTTCTATTTGCCTTATGGATTTGTCGGTATAATAATCATTAAAGTCGCCCATTACGATGATATTGGCATCTGGTTCGATAGTATAGACCGAGTCAATGCTTTGACATAATATTGAGGAAACATGGAGACGATACGGCTCGGAGACTTTTTTTCCTCCCGAGCGACTTGGAGCATGAACCACAAACACATGGAGAGGGCTATCCTTATCATCAGACATTGCTACGCGCCCGCGTACATATAATATCTCGCGCGTAGGTCGGTTGCCTTCTGGTGGCGTAATTCTGATGCTGTAGGCAGTGTCGGGCTGAAAGGAAAAGGGATGATAGAGCAATGCCACATCTATGCCTCGCTGGTCGGGAGAATTGGTGATGAAATACTCATATCCTGCATTTCTCAATAAGGAACGGTGGGTGAGGTCGTGGACCACTGAGTCATTCTCCACCTCTACGAGGGCTATAAGGTCGGGAACGTACCATTCTTCTCCTTCTCCTCCACAGGAGATTAGTTCTTTTCCGATGTTGTTCACCTTATGCCAATATCGCTTTGGATTCCATCTACGCGCCCCGCCTTCGCAAAACTCAAGGTCATTCTTCAGGCTGTCGTGACGGCAGTCGAAGAGATTTTCGCAGTTCAGCTCTACTATGGTGAAGATGGTGAGGAGGAGGTGGAGCATAGGATTGAAATGGAAATAAATTATAGTGAAAAGTGAAAAGTGAAGAGTGAAAAGTGAAGAATCGCGCTGACGCGGTATGGGGAGGGGGGCATATTGCCCGGTAACGCGGGCAACACAGTGGCGGACGCTTGCGGAATGGATGTGAGCGAGGTGGCTTGTTGCCTGACGCTATTCCCCTTCCTCTTTGCAAAGGCGGACACGGGGACCGTCGATAACGAGGAGACCTTGTTCCCTTAACGCTTCGATGGCGGAGGAGAAGGCGGCTCTCGGAATCGGAATGTCCTTCAGAGCGGAGATAAGGAGAGAGCCACCGGCTTCTTCTATCGCCTTTATAATCACGTCTTTGGCATCAGTGACCTTGGGCTGCGCTACCCCACCCTTGCGCGAAATGCACACGTCACATCTGCCACAATCGTCTTTTGCCTTCTCTCCAAAATAACGAAGAAGCATAGTGGAACGACACTCCGTCTCACTTTCAGCATAATCTATGACAGCCTTTATCCTCTCCTCCATTTTCTCCTGAAGGTCTTCGTATATGGATTTATCAAAATGGAGGCGCTCAGACTCAATGCGCTGTGTGGGATAATAGATTATCGGCACATTGCGACGAGGGATGTATTTCAGTATTCTACGTTGGGAAAGAGACTTAAGCACCAGCCTAATCTGGTCGGCAGAGACTCCCACTGCATGAGCCAATACGCGCTCTTCGATATACACGAGGTCGGCAAAGAGTCCGCAATATGAGCGCAATAGCGCCGTGACCACATTCTCTTCGAGTTCCGATAGACCATGAAGCTGATAGAGTCCATCACGATGTATGAGGAATTTACATCTCGGATGAGTGTCAGGATCAGATTCATATTCTATATAGCCGGCACGCTGAAGTACGGAGAGAGCACCATTTAGTGTTGTTGGAAAATGCTTGAACACCTGACAGAAACGGTCAATATCAAACTCATAATGCGCTCCTTCTCCATCATACATGGCGAGTTGGAAGAAATAAGCGAGATCATCATACGTCTTGCGAATATATTTCTTCTCTGGGAAAGTAGCCCTGACACGCGTCAAAAGGTTAGTCCTGTCATGCTTGCTGTAAAGCAAGACAGCATAGGAACGGTTGCCATCACGACCCGCACGACCTGCTTCCTGGAAGTAAGCTTCGAGGGAATCGGGGCAATCCATGTGTATGACAAGTCGCACATCGGGCTTGTCTATACCCATGCCAAAGGCATTAGTGGAAACCATCACACGGACATCATCATGTTGCCAGTCCGCTTGTCGCTGGTCTTTGACGGCAAAGTCGAGTCCGGCATGATAGAAAGTGGCAGAGATACCATAGCCAGATAGTATCTTTGCAATATCTTTCGTACCCTGTCGAGAGCGAGTATATACTATAGCCGAACCAGGAACAGACTTCAGAATATGCACTAATTCAGCCTCCTTATTGTCCGTTTTCCTGACCACATACGTGAGATTGTCGCGCTTGAACGACATACGAAATACGCGAGGCTCATCAAAATGTAGCGACCGCATTATGTCATCCACCACGAAAGGTGTGGCTGTGGCAGTGAGAGCAAGCACAGGAACGCCAGGCAATTCCTCTCGAATATCGGCTATTTTCAAGTAAGATGGACGAAAATCATATCCCCATTGAGATATGCAATGCGCTTCATCGACCGTGATGAAGCATACTTTCATGTGATGCAGTTTGGCAAGAAAAAGCGGTGAAGAAAGTCTCTCTGGCGACACATAGAGGAATTTCACACCACCATAGACGGCATTGTCCAGCACCTGAAGAATGCTGGCATGATCCATGCCCGAATAGATAGCTGAAGCAAGAATACCCCTATCCTGCAAATGCTGCACCTGATCCTTCATCAAAGCGATGAGGGGAGTCACCACTACGCACACGCCATCCATGGAAAGGGCAGGCACTTGGAAGGTGATACTCTTGCCTCCACCCGTCGGCATCAGTCCGAGAGTATCCTTTCCTGCACCTATGCTCTCCACTATCTCCTTCTGTATTCCCCTAAAAGACGGGAATCCGAAATACTTACGAAGGATTGCTTCATAGTCTTTTCCGTCCTTTTCTGGAGCAGAAGACTGCGGTATTGAGTGGTTGGCGCTATCCATAATTCTACACATAAGAAGGTATTTTTCCTACTCCTTCTTTGAGATAAACAGGTGGTCAAATCATTTTGATGATGAACTAACATTCATAAATGCTTTACATTATTATATATAATAATTCTGACCACCTACATATAGACAATAAGTAACTAAAAAGCCCCTCCGTGGAGGGGTTTATGTAAGGCATATTATTCCTCATTAGGACGTATATCCTCAATCTGCAGCTGCACATTACCTCTCTTATATATATTCTCTTCGATGGTATAAGCAATATCAAAAGAGCGGCGTGACTTGATATAACGTGCAGAAGCCGACTGTCCGAAAGCGATGCCATTCATGACAGTGTTGGAATTTGAATCGACGAGTTCAAGCTTGATATGCTCCTGCTCGCGTCCTACCACCTTGGATGTGCCAAAGTCATAGACATTCATAGTGCAGAAAGAAGGCTTCAAATTACCAGGTCCGAACGGTGCAAAGCGCTTAAGGTCGTGATACAAACGCTTGGTGATGTCGCGAAAATCAATGGTAGCATCAATCTTGAGCGTAGGCTCAGTCTGCATAGGTTCGATATGTTCATCGACATAAGCATGGAAACGACGACAGAATTCCGGCACATTCTCCCATCGGAGAGTAAGTCCACAGGCATAGGTATGACCGCCGAAATTGACTAATATGTCCCTACAACTCTTGATGGCAGAATACACATCAAAGCCAGCAACAGAGCGTGCGCTGCCGGTAGCGAAGTCTCCATCACGCGTCAGCACCACAGTAGGACGGAAATGGATTTCCGTAAGACGGGAAGCCACAATACCTATGACACCTTTCTTCCAGTTTTCATCATACAAGACGATGCTGGAGCGATGGCTTTGGCTTTGCAGTTTATCGACGATTACGTTTGCCTCGTCTGTCATTTGCTTGTCAATGTCACGGCGCTGGTCATTATATTCATTGATATGCTTAGCTGCCTGAATAGCCACATTATAGTCTTTCTCGACGAGAAGGTCAACGGAAAGCTTACCATTCTCCATTCTTCCAGAGGCATTTATTCTCGGACCAATCTTGAAGACTATATCCGACATGGACAATTCTCTACCCGTCAAGGCACAAATATCAATGATAGACTTCAGTCCGACGGAAGGATTCTGATTCAATTGTTTCAGACCATGATAGGCAAGAACGCGATTCTCATCCGTAACTTCCACAAGGTCGGCAGCTATGCTGACTGCACAAAGGTCAAGAAGCGGGATAAGTCTGGAGAACGGAATGCTATTATTCTTGGCAAAAGCCTGCATCAGTTTGAATCCTACACCGCATCCGCAGAGATGCTTGAATGGATATGAGTCATCACTTCGCTTAGGATTGAGGATAGCCACAGCATCAGGCAATGTGTCATCAGGCACATGATGGTCACAAATGATGAAATCAATGCCGAGAGATTTGGCGTAAGCTATTTGCTTATGCGCCTTGATACCGCAGTCGAGGATGATGATAAGCTTCACTCCTGCCTCGTAAGCATGATCGATAGACTTCTGACTTACGCCATAACCTTCATCGTATCTGTCTGGGATATAATACTCTATATTGGAATAAAACTGGCGCAGGAACTTATATACCAATGCGACGGCCGTGCATCCATCGACATCGTAGTCACCAAACACCATGATACGCTCCTTGCGTCCCATCGCATCATTCAGCCTATCGACTGCCACGTCCATATCCTTCATGAGGAATGGATTGATGAGATCGGACAACTGTGGACGGAAGAATCGCTTTGCAGCCGATTCGGTAGTGATTCCACGCTCTATCAAAAGGCGACACAGCACGGGAGCGATGCTGAGTTTCTCGCTCAACTCGCTCGCCTGACGCATCAGTGTCGGCGTAGGATTATTCAAAAGCCATTTGTATTGCACGGTGCGGATGGGGTTTTCGGGTTAATATTTTCTTTTCTAAAACTGCTTTCTAAGATGGAATATATCAATAAGCAGAAGCGAATGATATTATCTCAACGACTTGTATCAATCCTTCTTTGCTTAATAATACCTTCCTTATTCCCAAATATTTAGGAATCAGAATGGAGATTTCTCCTTACTGCATCTTCTTCATATTGAAGGAAGAAATCTTGCCTTCAGAATCTACAGTGGCAGTAATCTGATACTTCTGATACTTAGGTTGGGAAGCATCTTTGCGCTCTATATTCTGCTCTGCAGAGAATACGACGTCATACTTGTATGCTCCGTCTTGATCAGCAGACTTCTTGATGTTGTAATCATCGAGGATATGCCAGTTCATATTGACGATATCACTCTTATAGAGCTTATTGATAAATTCGGCAACCTCTGGTGCTCCAGCGCCCATCTTACCGAGGAAGGAAGTGATGGTGCCAGCCATTGTAGATACTACGCCATCCTCATTGCGGGAGTTTACAGACTGGAAAAACTTGCGGAACGCCGACTTTATCATCATCTCTTCATCAGGCTGTACGGTGGTAGCCTTCATACCATCAATCTCATTCTTTGCCTGATCAGCAAATTTTCCATCCGGATGCTCGTCGAGATATGCCTGATAAGCATCTATAGTCTTGGCTTTGTCAGCCTCATTGAAATCTATTGAGTCAATCTTGTTGCGAGCTTCACCCTCATGGATGGAACCAGGATTGTCCTTGATGTACTGCATGAGAGCATCACGCGTACCGCTTACTACAGCATTAGTCCACTCTGTATCGGTCTGCTGAATGCGTGCAAGGCGTGCCTGAATAGAGTCGCGGTGTGCCTCATTGAAGTCTTTGTAATTGTCAAGATACTGCTGGAGCACCATAGGATCGTTGCTCTCAATGGCAAATTCGTATGCTTGCTCCTCCTTCTGCTCGTTTGCATCATTGAGATAAAAGCACATCACGCCAGCCACTACGAGGGCAAATATGAGACTGATGATAAGTGGCACATAGTTCTTTTTCTTCTTCTCTTCTGGTTGTGGCTCTGCCTCTGGAGCAGCAGGCTGAGCATTAGCTGCCTGCATACCTGCATTTACAGGAGCAGAAACTGCAGGTTGCGCACCCATATTGACAGGTCTATTCATCACCGGTGACGGATTATGACATACGGGACACAAAGCCTCATCCTTGAAATACACTTGTCCGCATTCCTGACAGCGGATGATATTACCAGCTATACGCACTCCGCAACTTGGACATGTGGGTGCTTTCTCACTTACTTGATGTCCACACTCTGGACATTTTATTATTGCCATTTTGTTTATTTTGTTGTTTTGTTGTTTTGATGTTCTGTCGTTTGGGTGCTTTGCCGTTTAGCTGTTTTGCAGATTATTGCTTGCCATTTCATCACATCCAACAAAACAACAAGACAACCAAACAACCAAACAACAACACAAACCCTACATTCCATATTGCTTTCTACGACGGAAACGAAGTTCCCTGAGGCTATGCTGTCCCATAAAGCGCGATTTATCGACATAGCCTTTGATACCATCTATATGCCCTTTACCAGTATATTGCCACATCGTGATGTCACGTCCGTCGGCAAGAACTGGCTCCCGCTGCGTGTATTGCGCAATCATTAGGAGGTAACGGTCGAGCTTTCCCTGCAGATGTTTGTTGTAGAAATTCGTACCAGTATAGATAAGAGGACGCTGCCTGTAAACTCTTTCCACCAGTTCGAGGAACTTGAAGAGCGAATCACAAAACTCTTCAGTAGGCAATCCCGATGTTGTCTCCACGTCAATCATCGGTATGAGGTCCTGCTCGCTTGGTCGGCACTGCTCCATAAAGTTTCTCAGTTGGGTTTCCTGCGGAGTCTTGGCACGGTAGAAATGGTAGGAACCCACCTTCAAACCATGTTCATGAGCCATCCTTATATTTTCCTCAAAGCGATGATCTTTTCTGTCTCCACCCTCAGAAGCCTTGATATATACGTATGCCATGTGTGAATTATCGCCTATAGCATCCCAGAATATCTCGCCTTGATAATGGGAAATATCTATGCCATGCACGTGACGACAAGTGTCTTCACACTCCACATTCTGCGCTTTTGTAACCTCAGAGAAAACGGAAAGAATGAGAAAGAGAAATATATTTATATATTTTTGTTTGCAAATCATAATGCAAAGTTACAACAAATTTTCCAAACTAAAGAATTTCAAAGGAAAATGATTGCACTTTTTTTACACTTTTTCTAAAACACACGAATCCACACTTGAACATCTATTGGCAGACAATACAAAAACGAATAGATTCCATTTGAGCATCTATTGGCAGACGATACAAAAACGAATAGATTTCATTTTAGCATCTATTGGATTACAACACGAAAACGAACAAATCCGCTTCAGAACATCAGATGACTGACATTCCAAAGCGGATTTGACTGATTTGTATTATTATATGGATGGTATTGCTTTACCTTCTCTTCTTCGGAGGAGTCTGAAAGTTAGGGTTGTATGACTTTTTCTTCCACGGTTGGGCGTCTTTTCCCTTAGCTTTCGGAGCATTATTACCGCCCTTTTCCGTCCTTTTTTGCCTATTATTACGCTCAGGAGCTTCGCTTTCCTTTCTCCATTGCTTTTGCGGAGCAGGGGCTACGCCACCGAGAAGTTCACGAATAAGGTCGAGACGACCGATACGACGGAGCGTTGTCTCGATCTGCCTGCGTTCCTCCGGCTTGTACCAGAAGAAGAACTGGCGCTGCGCCAACTTCTCTTTCTGCGTCTTTGCAGAAAAGACTGGCTCAAGAGTATATGGATCAAAGCCCGAATACCACGTCTCTGTACTCACCGTCATCGGCGTTGGAGTGAAGTCCTGAACCTGCTCCAACTGGAAGTCAAGACGCTTAGTGCGCACAGCGAGGTCTGCCATATCCTCTTCATGACATCCTGGATGGGAAGAGATGAAATATGGAATAATCTGCTGCTTGAGTCCTTTCTCGCGGTTTATCTTATCGAATATGCGCTTAAACTCCTCGAAAAGACGGAAGGAAGGCTTACGCATAAGATACAAAACCGCATCGGAAGTATGCTCAGGAGCCACTTTCAGTCGTCCACTGACGTGATTACATATCAATTCACGTGTGTATTCACGAGCTGATTCGTTAGCTTTCTCATCCTTACTATGATACAACAAGAGGTCGTAGCGCACACCTGAACCTATAAAACTCTTCTTCACTTCTGGCAAAGCATCTACTGAGCGGTAGATATCAATAAGCCGCGAGTGGTCTGTATCGAGATTAGGACAGATAGCCGGATGCACACATGAAGGGCGTTTGCATTTCTCACATGCCTTGAGATTGCGTCCGTGCATGCCATACATATTGGCAGACGGTCCGCCAAGGTCAGAGATATAGCCTTTGAAATCAGGCAGTTTTACCACCTCTTTCACTTCTCTCATAATGCTTTCTTTCGACCTGCTGGCAATGAATTTACCCTGATGGGCAGAAATTGTACAGAAGGCACATCCGCCAAAGCATCCACGATGTAGATTGACAGAGAACTTAATCATCTCATAAGCCGGAATGCGTTTGCCCTTATATTTAGGGTGTGGCACTCGCATATATGGCAAATCAAATGACGCATCCACCTCTTCTGTCGTCATTGGTGGGTAAGGCGGATTGACGACCACGTACTTTCCATCTACTGCCTGTATGAGTCTCTGGGCGTGCATCTTATTACTTTCCTCCTCGATATGGCGAAAATTTTCGGCTTCGGCACGCTTATCGCGAAGACATTCCTCATGACTATGCAGGATGATATCATCGTCAGTGATACCACCCGATATATCTTCCTTATGCTTAGCTATATATACAGTCTGTGGAACATCCTTGATATCATGGATAGAGAGTCCTTCATCGAGCTGACGAGCAAGCTCCAAAACAGTCTTTTCTCCCATTCCGTAGGAAATCATATCACCAGCGGAATCGCATAGTATGCACTTGCGAAGGCAGTCATCCCAATAATCATAATGGGTAAGACGGCGCAGGCTTGCCTCGATACCACCGAGAATAATCGGCACATCAGGGAAAAGCTGGCGCAATATGCGCGAATAGACGATGGTAGGATTTTCCGGACGGCAGTCATGACGACCGTCTGGAGAATAGGCATCCTCGGATCTAAGTCGCTTGTTTGCCGTATATTTATTGACCATAGAGTCCATACAACCAGGAGATATACCAAAGAAGAGGCGAGGACGACCCAGTTTTTTGAAGTCACGGAAGTCGCCATGCCAGTCAGGTTGCGGCACTATAGCCACGCGATAACCAGCATTCTCCAGAGTACGACCTATTACAGCGGCACCGAAAGAGGGATGATCCACATAGGCATCGCCGGAGAAAAGGATAATATCAAGTTCTGTCCAACCTCGAAGTTCACACTCCTTCTTCGTCGTTGGCAGGAAGTCCGTGAGTTGCATAGAGAATTATTAGATTGTGAAGACCGAGTGCTTTCATGTCCTTATGATAGACTACGTCGAAGCACAGGTCGAGAAGTGCCTTGTCACTGGTTCCTACAGAGTCGAGCAAAGCACGGATATTGAGTTTCAACTTATCAAGAACGCTCTCATCGACAATGCCGTTGCTGTCGATAAGACCATTGAGAAGGGAATATTTTCTAATAGTGGCAAGGTGCTCTTCGGTAATCTCGATAGAGCGTGTGCCTGATGAATTAGCTTGTATGGTCATTGCTTTTTCTTGTTATTTGGGTTTTGTATTTTCTGAACTATCGGTCGTAAAAGCGCCCGACACGGTGGCGGGCTGCTGGGGAACACGGCGATGAGAGTTTGGAGACTTTAATTATTTGGACGAAGGAAGGCGAGTATTCCTCGCATTACATACGCCCTTTTAGCCTTATCCTTGATACATTCGAAAGGGAAACCCATAGTGAATGTACGACGATTGGAAGCATTATACGCCACTGCCGCTGAGGTTCCATCTGCATACACGAGAGCACTGAAGGCTTGATCTGTCGGTGCAAGGACGTCAGAAGAGGTGGAAGCATAATGATTCTCATTGATGGAATGATGGTAATCAAACTGCGTTCCCATACCATTCACCGAGGCATCTGGTTCTCTATACTGGCATAGATAGTCGCAATGCAGCACGTCTGCCACGAAAGCAGAGTCGGATGACATAACATTATCCGAACCGACATACGAACCACTCACCAGAATATTGCCACGATATGCAGTCAAAGCCTGTCTGATAGCAGCAGGGAAGGTCTTGTAATACTTCAGGGAATAGCCGTCATTACGCTCATTTCCGAGTATTAAGTCAATGACAGAACAGTCGGAAAGGTTCACCATCTGCCTATTTATGCCTACGCATTCCGAAGAACAACTGACGATACTATATTTTCCAGACGAAGCAATAGCCTCAGCATGTGTAGCGACATAATTGAAGTCATTGCCTGCAATAAAACTTCCCATCATCTCGTTACCGCTCGAACCGAAAGAGCCTGGGCCGCCATCGCCACCACTTGCCGGATTAAAGCATTGCTGACGACCAACGAAAGCGAGGGTCTTGCCGTATGAAACGCCTGGATCCTCGTCCAAATCGAAGCCCAACTGAGAATAGATATTGCCATGATAATCCGCTGAAGGCGCCAGTACTTTCCTCACATGAGGCGAAGCGAGCCTATGGAAACCATTGACCACAAGCACCTGTTCGCGAGCCATAGGGTGGAAATAAGCACACATTTCCTCAGATGGAAGGCTCTCGCCTCCCCTATTTATCGCTGTGACACGGAAACGATAGAGTGCTTCCGGACCGAGATTCATCGTGACAACATTCGATTTCACCACTTGTCCATTGTCGTAACCTCCATTTCCTACTGCTGTATATAATATATAAGAGGTAGGTTTTGCGGACGACTCAAGGGTATCCGCAGTCTCTTTCCATGATATCTTCGCCTTGCCTTTATGATCCATTGTCACCGCAAGACTACGTGGAGGGAGAGGGGCTATTACGCATTTCTCTCCATGAGACTGGCATACAAACTTCGCTATGCCTTTGTATAATGCTCTCGCCATATTGAATTTGAAATTCGGATCATGAGCAAGCAGCATATCTGGAAAACTCTGATGTGACAGCATTTCGATAATCGTCGATGGCACACCAGGCAATCTTGTCTCTGAATAATTCTTATCCCAAAGGTCACGGACATTCCAAGTGCGGTATATCGACTTCATATCCTTGTCAATCTGGGTAAGCAAAGCCGTGGTAAGGTCTTTGGAATAGAGGCGTGAATGCCCGGATGCAAGTCTGCCGTCATTGAAATCCGTGGTGCAGATGCCGAGGCTCCCGTAGATGGATTTCATATCCTTATTGTAACCAGCATCGCTATGAAAAGCCAAAGAGAGCTCTATTGGCACGCCAAGTCCTTCCCTATCAGGCACATATTCCGAGCCTCCGGCAAGCCAATTAGTCATCAATGACCTTGCATTTATATCGTCGGCATAATCGTCGGTGCCTTTTCTCTGACTGTAAACCTTATAGGGTGCGCCTGCCCATTGAGCATAATAGCGTGCGCCCTCCATGCAGCGTGCAAGGTTACTCGTGGTATTTCCCCTTACGACATTGCCCATTCCGCCACCAAAGCGGACAGCATCAGTAGTGACAACGCCTTTTGACGAAGCCATATTATCCACTATGACGCAATTGTCCATGGACTGTCCTGCATCGAAATCGAAGGTGCCAAGATATACCCAAGTGCCTCCACCCATTCTCTGATTGACAGCAAAATGAGTCTCCACACCCTTGTGTACCACTATATAATGGGCGTCCTCCACACTTTTCCTCACCGTCTGATAGGACACATAGACTGCGTAACTGCCGCTTTCCACTATCTTTGGTGTGTAAATAGCAAAGGCTGTGCTCTTCTTTTTCTTCGTTTTCACCTGACGGGCAGTACCGCTTGTAAAAGGCATATCACCGTCATACATACGAAAATGGTATGGAATCTTGAATCCTGCGTTAGGAAAATCCTTCCATTTTCCATCCTCTACATAGTTGGTCACTGCACCAGAAACGATATTTCCGTCCACCGCCATCTGCGCTCCGTCATTGTCAATGACCGTCTCATGCTTCTGCCAATCGCGCTCGCGTGGTGTAAAGACATTGGCACCAGCCCGTTCGAGCATAGGGATGAGATAAGGCACAACAAAAGTCTGGGTGAACACATCCTCGTTGGTACAGAACAAGTTCACCCTTTGCCATTTCCATCTGTCCTTGGCATGCATATAATACCTGCCATGACTTGCCCAGAGAGAGATGTGATGTCCATCAAGCCCACGGTCGATATCATTGGGACGAGAGACATTTCTCACCCATGCCGGACCGTCATATTTGGTCTTTCCCCACCAGTTTTTGCGCTGGGCAAACGTATCGACTGGAGCGAAAGCCTGCAAGGCAATGACAAACGATACTATAAAAAAACTTATATTATTCTTATTTTCTATCATTCTAATAAGCGAACTGCTCCGGCTTCTTGCCTTTGAAGTCCTTATAATATTCTTTTATCTCCTGCATATCCTTTTCCACGTCACCAGCAGGAACAAAACTGCGATGGCAATATATCAACTTGCGCTCGAAGTCGAGTCCATATAGTAAGATAGGTATGCCAGCCTTTAGGGCGATGTAATAGAAGCCTCTCTTCCATTCCGGGTTTGCTTTTCGCGTACCTTCAGGGGTGATTGCCAAGCGAAAAAACGTCTCTCTCATAGCCGTTTCCGCCAGATTATCCGTCATCGACGACTTCTTATTACGATATACAGGTATTCCGCCCAACTTTCTAAATATAGGTCCGAGCGGCCAGAAGAACCACTCTTTCTTCATCAGAAAATTGGATTTAAGACCTTCCGCCTTACCATATAACATAGAATACACGAAGTCCCAGTTACTGGTATGAGGCGCAAGACATATCACACACTTTTCAGGCAACTCTACATTGACGTCGGCAGTCCATCCGAGACGCTTATAGAGTAGCCATCTGCTAAATTTCTTTATCATCTTTGAGGTTATGGTTTAACGAAGCCTCCTGTAACAATCACGACAGCATATTACTTATTCTGTCCACCACGTCATTCACTTCCTTATAGAAAGAATCAATGAGATTATTATAGTAAGCCTTTGGCTTCATTCCCGGTTCGGGATGAGAGACACGCATGATATAGTCAGAATGCATATGGATGATGCTGCCGAGCAACACTCTGACATTCTCCTTTTTATCCTCCCTTGAACCGAAAGTATATGCAGCAACGCACTCTGCAAACAGTCCGCCACATACGAAATTTATCCTTTTCTTAAGTTCTCTTTTGTTTGCCATAAATCTTGAAGTTTTAAGGGATTTAATGCACAAATGTAGTTAAAAATCATGAAACAAAAAAAGATGGGTCAAAAAAATGTATGTTTTTTAAAAATATTTTAGATTTTCCTTCCCTCTTTCAATTAAAATGAGTAAATTTGCATTGCTTTTTAATAAGGTATAAAACCAGGCGACGCTCAGAGTTCGCCATCAGTAGTATATAGCTTTAAAATTAAACCAAAAACAGACACCTTTTTATCAAAATGGAAAAAAGTGCATTACAAATTGCCCGCGCTTCATACCAGCCAAAACTTCCTAAGGCTTTGCGTGGCGCTCTCGAGGTTGTAGAAGGAGAAGCTACACAGTCTGTAGCAGACCAGGAAGAAGTTCAGGAACTGTTCCCTAACACTTACGGAATGCCATACATCAATTTCGAGCCTACAGAAGGCGAGATGAACACTGCCCAGATGAATGTAGGCGTAATCCTCTCTGGAGGTCAGGCTCCTGGTGGTCATAACGTAATCTCCGGTCTTTTCGATGGTATCAAGAAACTAAATCCTGAAAACAAACTTTATGGTTTCATTCTCGGTCCTGGCGGTCTCGTAGAGCACAACTACATGGAGCTCACCGCAGAAATCATTGACGAATACCGTAACACTGGTGGTTTCGACATCATCGGCTCTGGCCGTACTAAGCTGGAGAAGAAGGATCAGTTTGACAAAGGTCTCGAAATCCTTCAGGCTCTCGACATCAAGGCCCTCGTAATCATCGGTGGTGACGACTCCAACACCAACGCTTGCGTACTCGCAGAATACTATGCTTCTATCGGTGCTGGCGTACAGGTAATCGGTTGCCCTAAGACTATCGACGGCGACCTCAAGAATGACGCTATCGAGGCTTCCTTCGGCTTTGACACTGCTACAAAGGTATATTCTGAGGTTATCGGCAACATCATGCGTGACTGTAACTCTTGTAAGAAATACTGGCACTTCATCAAGCTCATGGGCCGTTCTGCTTCTCACGTTACTCTCGAATGCGCTCTTCAGACCCACCCTAACATCACCCTTCTCGGTGAGGAAGTAGAGGCTAAGAACCAGACTCTCGACGACATCGTGACATACATCTGTGAGACTGTCACCGATCGTGCTAACCTCGGTATGAACTACGGTGTGGTACTCGTACCAGAAGGTCTCATCGAGTTTATCCCTGCTATCAAGAAGCTTATCGCTGAGCTCAACGACCTCCTCGCTGCTAATCAGGCAGACTTCGAGATGGTGGCTAACGACAAGAAGATTTCTTACGTGCTCAAGCACCTCTCTGATGAGAATGCTGCTATCTTCAAGTCTCTCCCTATCTCTGTTTCTCGTCAGCTCGCACTTGAGCGTGACCCACACGGAAACGTACAGGTTTCTCTCATCGAGACAGAGCAGCTCCTCGCTGAAATGGTAGCTAAGAAGCTCGACGAATGGAAGAAGGATGGTATCTACACTGGCAAGTTTGCTACTCAGCACCACTTCTTCGGTTACGAAGGACGTTGCGCAGCTCCATCAAACTGGGACGCAGACTACTGCTACTCTCTCGGCTTCAATGCTGCAATGCTGATTGCTGCTGGCAAGACTGGCTATATGTCTTCTATCCGCAACACATTCAAGCCTGCTGACGAATGGATCGCTGGTGGTATTCCTATCACTGCTATGATGAACATGGAGAAGCGTTCTGGCGAAATGAAGCCTGTAATCAAGAAGGCTCTCGTACAGCTCTCTGGCAAGCCTTACAAGTACTTCGTACGTCACCGCACTGAGTGGGCACGCAACACCAGCTTCGTATATCCTGGTCCTATCCAGTACTTTGGCCCTGCAGAGGTTTGCGACCGTCCTACTATGACTCTCACTCTTGAGCAGGAAGATAAATAATATCAAACTACTGATAGATAAGCAGAGGCAGACAACATATAAATGGTGATTGCCTCATCTACTATAACATAAAAGCGGAAGGCGAGCCGTGAATCTTTTTCACCACTTGCCTTTCACTTTTTTTTCGTAAAAACAACTATGGCCAATAGAAAAAACAACACCAAAAGGAAGAAACTTCCACGCTGGGCTTGGTGGCTTGGCGGAACGGTCGTTGCTGCTATCTATATTGCCATATTCTATTATTTCTTTGTCGGACCTACTGGATTCCGATGGAGAGCCATCTACGGCGATGCCCAATACCCTGAAGGATATGAGACGCAAGGCATCGACATATCCCACCATCAAGGCGAGATAGACTGGGAACGACTGCAGGAGGCTCTTATCAATAAATGCCCTATCAGATTTGTCATTATCAAATCTACAGAGGGTTCCTCACTGGTGGATGAAAACTTCTACGACAATTTCCATCAGGCAAGGGAATTTGGCTTCATTCGTGGAGCTTACCATTTCTGGAGCACAAAGTCGTCTGCTCGTGATCAAGCTTACTTCTTCCTTAATAAGGTAAAACTGGAAGAAGGTGACTTACCGCCTGTGCTTGACGTGGAGATGAAGAGCAAAGACGAAGATATAGAAGACTTTCAGCGCGATATTCTCACATGGCTGCACATCATAGAAGATCGTTATCACGTGAAGCCTATCATATACACAAGCTATAAATTTAAGATAACAAACCTTAACGACAAGAGGTTTGATGACTACCCATTCTGGATTTCCCACTATTATGTAGATAAAATAAAATATAAAGGTGAATGGAAATTCTGGCAACATACAGATGCTGGACAACTGCCTGGCATCAAGGGACACGTGGATCTGAACATCTACAACGGCTCTTTCTATGACCTCAAGCAGCTTTGCATACAGGAGTAGAAGCGCATTTTAGTGAAAAGTGAAGAGTGAAAAGTGAATATAGAAAAGCTAAGAGTGAAAAGTGAAGAGTGAAAAGTGAAAAATCGCGCTGACGCAGTAAGGGATTTCTTTAGTTTGCATTTTTCACATACGAATTCAAGCGTCCAACGGGGGAGAAAAATGGAACAAAAGGGCGATGGGATTGCTATCGTTCTGCAATAGCTATGATATTAGGATGTGAAAGCATAGATATTACCACGTAAAAGCTATGCTATTAGGCGGTAAAAGCTATGCTTTTGCAACGCAAAAACTATGCTTTTATACCTTATTGATTATCAGTATGTTACAACAATACTTTTCAAAAAAGAACCACGTACGGGAAAATAGGACAATTTTCTCACACGCGGTCAGCGTTGTATTGGGGGGCTTGTCGTTTGGTTGTCTTGCTGTTTAGTGACCTTGTTGTTTAGTTGCTTGATGACTTTATCGCATGGTGATTCTGCAGAATGCGCAACCTTCCAAGCTATCAACAAAACGAGACGACAACCAAACAACGAAACAACAAGACAACAAACCTACGAATGAAACTCCAGCGAACACCATTCGCCATCCTGAGTTTTATCCACTAAAGTGAGACTTAATTCGTCTGCCTTCTCGATAAGCATAGGAATGTCGCTCTCATAAAATCCGCTCAACATCAGATGTGCACCTTGGCTCATCACGCTCTTGAAGGTCTCCATATCATTAAGGAGGATATTCCTATTGATATTTGCCACAACTACGTCAAAGACACCGCTGACATGACTCAGCACCTTTGCATCACCTTCGAGAACATGGATATTCTCTCCCACTCCATTTACCTGTGCATTATGCTCCGCATTCTCCACACTCCACTCGTCGATGTCGTAAGCCACTGCCTCAGATGCACCGCATTTCAGCGCTACAATAGCAAGAATGCCCGTACCACAACCGCAGTCAAGGACGCGCTTGCCCTTAAGGTCGGACTTCAAAAGGCGTGAAACCATCATACGAGTGGTCTCATGAGTACCAGTGCCAAAAGCGTTGCGAGCCTGAATGCCAATCTTTATCTCTTCATCCATCTGCGAGATTTCATTCTCGTCAGAATGGCGGATGTCATAGATTACAGCCTTATGATCGATAATTATCGGCTCAAAGCCTTCCTCCTGCTCCCAAGTGTGGTTCCAGTTCTGATCCTCCACTTCCTCTGTGGAGTAAGTCACTGCAACGCCATCTATAGGAAAGTCGGATATACTGTCGGCAAGCATCTGCTCATCATACATATCCGTCTGGACATATCCATCCACTCCTTCATCGGTTTCCATGAATGTCTCATATCCACACTCTCCCGCTATCGCAGCAAGGATATCACGACTCGGCTCCTTTACCGACTCGTCGTCACACTTTATATGGAAATGTGTCACATAGTATTTCATCTTATCATCTATTTTTATCCTTAAATAAACAATTGGTGCAGAGAAACCGCATAAGCATTTTCATACACCTCTTCTACAAGACTTGAGTATAAGTAGGCAATCAAGATAATTATTATCACCTACTTACAAAACAAAAAAAGGACAAATCAGAAATAACATTTCCTCTTTGTCCTTATCCTGAGTGATTCGTGCAGGATTCAAACCTGCAACCTTCTGATCCGTAGTCAGATGCTCTATTCAGTTGAGCTAACGAACCATTAGTGAGCAATGCCATTTCTTAATTGCGGGTGCAAAGGTACGGACTTTTTCTGAACTACGCAAATTTTTTCGGCATTTTTTTAATAAAATCTGCATTTTTCTTTGATTTAGTGCCAAAATTACACTTTTGCGCCCCCAAATCCACATTTATTCATTCTTATTCTGTTCAAGATGAAGAATAGGAAGCGAGAGGTGATACCTCACGGCAAGGAAGCGGATTGCCACTATTATAATAAAGGTGATTGTAGCGCTGATTCTCATATCCACATTGAGATAATTCATCAGCCAGAATAGGCATCCTCCCAAGACACTTGCCATGGCATATATCTCCTTATGGAATATCACTGGGACATTATTGAGCAAGACGTCACGAATTACGCCTCCGGCACTTCCTGTCATAGTGCCCATTATCACCGCAATCCAGAAAGGATAACCCATATCGAGCGTCTTCTGCATTCCTACTATGGTGAAGAGGGCAAGACCTATGGTGTCGAAGACAAACCATGTATTGTCGAGACGGTCCACGTAGCGCGCGAATATCACGAGGAACAACTGCGCCATAAACGTACAAATCATATATATCGGATCGAGCATCCAGAAAGGACGCACGCCAAGCAATAGGTCGCGGATAGTTCCTCCTCCGATAGCTACTGCTACGCCACAGATAAAGCCTCCAAACCAGTCAAAGTTTTTTGCCGCTGCATGGCGTATGCCGGAGATGGCGAAAGCAAATGTACCAAGAAATTCTAATACCGCAAGAAAATGTGTTATCAATATTGATGAATCGTTTTGCATTACTTATATTATTGTTTTTCTTTTATAATGATGATTATATAAGTAGGTGAATGGAATTATTTTTATAATAGCTATTCATTATCAAAATAATTTTGATTACATACTTATGGTAATTATCCTGAATAGAGAGACACTAAGACTTAAACCTATCACCCCAAAGACGAAGCATATTCTGATATTGTTTCTCTTCGACAGGTGAATGCTGGGCGTGCCATAGTCGCACTCCCTTCGCTTCTTCAGGCAGATACTGCTGCGGAGTGAAATTGCCTGGATAATCATGAGGATAGAGATAACCGTCATGATAGCCTATTTCCGCCATCAGTTTGGTAGGTGCATTACGAAGATGTAGCGGCACTGGGAGGTTTCCAGTCTCCTTGACAAACTGCAATGCAGAATTGATTCCCGAATAAGCAGAGTTTGACTTAGGACTCGTAGCAAGATAGACGCAAGCCTCAGCCAAAGGTATTCTGCCTTCAGGCCATCCTATCTTCATCACCGCATCAAAGGCGGCATTGGCAAGGAGCAAGGCATTAGGATTTGCGAGCCCTATGTCTTCGGCTGCCGAGATGACGAGTCTGCGAGCTATAAACTGTGGATCTTCTCCGCCTTCTATCATTCGCGCCATCCAGTAGAGTGCCGCATCTGGGTCTGACCCACGAATGCTCTTGATGAAAGCCGAGATTATATCATAGTGCATCTCGCCATCCTTGTCATACGCGAGTGGGTTTTGCTGTAATCGGTCTTGCACGAGTTTATCCGTGATGACCACCTCATTAGTGCTCTCCGACTCCACCACGAGTTGGAGGATATTGAGCAGTTTGCGGGCATCGCCTCCAGAATATCTCAGCAAAGCGCCAGACTCCTTGACCGTAATCTTCCTCTCTTTCAGTTCTACATCTGTCGTTATGGCTCTATCTATCAGTTCGAGCAAATCCTCTTTGCCAAGAGATTTCAGGATATAGAGCTGACAGCGTGAGAGCAAAGGCCTTATCACCTCAAAGGAAGGATTCTCCGTCGTGGCTCCTATCAGAGTCACTATACCGCGCTCCACCGCCCCAAGCAATGAGTCCTGCTGCGACTTTGAGAAACGATGTATCTCATCAATGAAGAGTATCGGACTGGCAGACGAGAAGAATCGGCCATTCTTTGCCTTTTCTATCACTTCCCTAACGTCCTTGACTCCGGACGTCACAGCTGAGAGAGTATAGAATGGAGTGTCCAGCTTGTTGGCGATAATCTGGGCAAGCGTCGTCTTGCCCACACCTGGAGGTCCCCAGAGTATGAACGAAGAGATATGGCCGGAGTCTATCATGCGCCTCAGCACAGCGCCTTCTCCTACCAGATGCTTCTGTCCTATGTATTCGTCAAGCGTACGAGGACGCATTCTTTCTGCTAATGGTTCTGACATTGGTTATGATGGTTGTGGGTTGGTTTGAAAACATCAATAAATAAAAACAAATAAATATAATATAAATACTAATCTTAATTTAGAGATTATTACTGATAATCAAGCCACAGTACTACTTTCTTTTAAGATACTTTTACCTTCCTCGCATAAGCAAGGATTTAAGCTATATATATAATTTAATAGGTGTAAACCGTACAGGTTTCTGAATTCGACCGCAAAATTAAGAAATATATATCAATTCAGCAAAAAATAATTATGAAAAAATTTGTTTGTAAACAAGTAATATATTATTTTTGCAGTCGAAAAGGGAAATGCAGGATTTGCCGATTATTGCAAAGCGACATTAACCATCTGATTATAAATAATATGAATAACATATAATAGTAATGACAAAAGATAAGCAAGCGATTACACTAAAAAATCTCACCAAGAGCAACGTCTGGGAGCTACAGGAGAATGATATATTCCGTCTGTGGGAAGCTGCAGAAAAAGATTCTGACCTTTCCGAGAATCTGTCTCGCTATCTCACTATTGTCCGCACTGCCTTCGAAGTAGAGGAAGTGAAGCTCGACCGTCCTGAAATAATCAAGAAATATGAAGCACGCGGAATGTCCGTAGGCTTTCTCAAGATGGACGATGGCGAAAAGGTGAAATACGCTATCAAGAAGAGACCTATACTTCGCGTCACAGACCTTACTTACGAGAATATCCGTCATATCTCTGCTGCAAAACTTCTCGAGGTCATCGACCGCAACTTTGGCGGTGGTTGGGATTCCCTTTCACAGAGCATTAAGGACATCATCGAGAGTGGCTTCGATATCTCTACCACCAGCCTGCCTAAGGATCGTCTCAATAAGCCAGGTGGTCTTTACGAGAAAAAAATGGCTGACGGCTTTGAAGTACTTCAGATACCAAAGGGACTCTGGGTAGAGGCTATCTTTGCAAAGGCTAAGCCGGAAGCTATCAAGCTCAAGTCCACATACGGTGAAAGCACAGACTTCAACGATGATGAGGAGGACAACGACGATGACGTAGAAATAAAGGACGACTATTACAAGAACGATCCTGACGATGAAGATCCTGATGACGACAAGCTCACCGAGGAAAGCTATCGTACTACATACGATGAAAACCCTGAAGAACTCAATCTCGAAGCCTCTGAAATAGGCGATGACGACGATTTCTAAAAGCATCCTTTGTAGGTAATCAACTTAGACATACATATCAATTCATGCCCAACTATCCCGCTAATTGAGGATGTTGGGCATGATTTTTTTTCACGAAACACAGAAAAGACACGGCTGAAAAGGCACAAAACTAACTTTTTACGTAAATAAATTTGCCTTCTCAGGAAAAAAGCCTACCTTTGCATTCGTAATAGTCAATCTTTAACCCAAATCGGTCATTAGACCACAATGTTCAGAAATTCTTGCTATTGTGTTGTTTCCTA
>URJQ01000037.1 GCA_900548195.1 uncultured Prevotella sp. | reverse complement strand
TGTAACACCGTGAAGGCAGCCTTCGAACTGGCTGGCGCTGAGGTGAAGATGAGCGACGGCTACCCGGCTTGGAAGATGAACCCGGACAGCAAGCTCACCAAGGTGGCTGTTGAGTCGTACAAGAAGCTCTTCGGCAAGGAGCCTATCGTTAAGGGTATCCACGCTGGCTTGGAGTGCGGTTTGTTCTCAGAGCGCTACCCGAACCTCGACATGGTTTCGTTCGGTCCTACACTGCGCGACGTGCATACTC
This sequence comes from uncultured Prevotella sp., assembly GCA_900548195.1. Lineage (GTDB taxonomy): Bacteria > Bacteroidota > Bacteroidia > Bacteroidales > Bacteroidaceae > Prevotella. The sequence goes on along the minus strand of URJQ01000037.1, from coordinate 22,247 downwards.
CTGACGAGCGTCTGCACATCCCGACTGTTCAGATGGTTTGGGATCACCTGCTCGACATCATGAAGCATCTCTAATATAGAAGGGTATGGCATCCATGTCATACCCACGCTGACTAAAAAATAAAGAGGGTATGGCTATTCCGCCATACCCTCTTGCTTTATGTTATAATTCCGTAAGTCTTTTTACAGTTCTACATCCGTAAGACACATGTCGAGCTGTTCTTTTATTGCCTTTTTGTCGAGTTTCTGACCGATGAACACGATCTTCTGCATACGGTCGCCATACTTCTCGTCCCAGTCTCTGCGCAGTCCTTCTTCACGTTCGAGCATCTGCTGTAGTTCGTCCTTCGGCATTGTGGCGTACCACTGTCCGGCATTGCGAAGACTTACCTGTTTGCCAGCTTGCTCGAATACATAGCATATATGCGTCTCGTCTGCGAAATAGCACAGTCCTTTCGCACGAATGATGTTCTTAGGCCAGCGACGAGCTACGAAATCATCAAATAGATTGATATTCATCGGACGGCGAGCTACATAGACGTATGTACCAATGCCATACTCCTCAGCCTCTCCTGTATCCTCATTATGGTGACAATGTCCGCAAGTGCAGCCTTCTGGATGGTCATGGTGGTGATGATGATCATGGTCGTGATCTTCATCCTCATCATGATGGTGATGGTGGTGATGTTCGTGCTCATCTTCATCATGATGGTGGTGATGATGCTCATGCTCTTCATCATCATCCTCTATCTCATCGAGATGCTTCTCCACTTCCTTCACCCATGTGGCGGAAGTGACAGTGGCATTGAAATCGAAAAGATTGGTATTGAGGAGCTTTGTGAGTTCCACATTACCGTAGTCACACTCTATTATCTCAGCTTTCGAGTTGAGAGCGCGGATTATCTCGCGTACACGTCCCAGTTCTTCTGCTGAAACTTCCGAAGCCTTATTGAGCAATACGATGTTACAAAATTCGATTTGCTGAATGACAAGATTCTCAATATCATCCTCATCGAGGTTTTTATTGAGGAGATCAAGTCCGCTTCCAAACTCATCACGCATACGCAGGGCATCGACCACGCTGACGATGCAGTCAAGGCGTGCAACTCCATTCTCAGAATATTTCTTCTCCATCTGTGGAATAGAGCAGATGGTCTGGGCGATAGGTTGCGGTTCGCAGATACCACTTGCCTCAATGACGAGGTAGTCAAACTTCTGCATCGCTGTAATCTCAGCGATTTGCTCGACGAGATCCATCTTGAGAGTGCAGCATATACATCCATTCTGTAATGCTACGAGAGAGTCATCCTTCTGATCCACTACTCCACCCTTCTGGATAAGGTCAGCATCAATGTTCACTTCACCGATGTCATTCACGATAACGGCAAACTTTATACCACGCTCATTAGAGAGGATTCTATTGAGCAACGTAGTCTTTCCACTGCCTAAATAACCTGTAAGCAGAAGGACAGGAAGTTCATTTTTCATTATGTTGTGTGTTAAAAAGATTCTATAAAAAAATTAAGAATGTAGAATGTAGAATGAAGAATGGGAGTTACGTTTTCTTCTTTAGTGAAAAGTGAAAAATCGCGCTGACGCAATTGGGAAACCGCAAGCAGGAGAACATAATCCGAATTCTACATTCTACATTCTTCATTCTTCATTTAGAAGATTCTTCATTTATAACATTTCTTACTTCTTCCTCACCGGTTCACAAGAGAGTCCGATACCAAGTTTCTTGAAAATCTTGCGATCCACTTCGCTAAGCATTACGGTAGAGTGAACCTGACAACCACGAAGGAGCGGCAACTGTTCGAGAGCCTTCTTGCAGTTTTCATCAGTATCACTGAGCACAGATAGCGCCACAAGCACCTCATCAGTATGCAGACGAGGGTTTTGACCGCCAAGATATTCTATTTTAGTCTTCTGTATAGGCTCAATCATGCTCTGCGGAATGAGTTTCATGTCATGGTCAATACCAGCAAGATACTTTGTGGCATTGAGCAGAAGGGCAGCCGAGCAACCGAGCAATTCAGAGGAATTGGAGCAGATGATAGTGCCATCACTGAGTTCTATAGCGGCAGAAGTATGTCCGCTGTTACGCTGTCTTTCCTTAGCCGCTACGGTACAGCAACGTGTATCCGTCGTAATCTTTGCCTGATTGAAGAGGAACTGTATCTTCTGTATCTCAGCCTGATTGCTTGCTCCATCTACCTGCTTGTTAGTAGCTTCGTAATAGCGGCGCACTATCTCCTCCTTTGAAGCCTGACAGCATACCTCATCGTCAGAGATACAAAAGCCAACCATATTGACACCCATATCCGTAGGCGACTTGTAAGGGTTCTCCCCATATATGCCTTCAAAGAGAGCATTGAGCACAGGGAATATCTCAATATCGCGATTGTAATTGATTGCCACTTTTCCGTAAGCGTCAAAATGGAATGGGTCAATCATATTGACATCATTGAGGTCGGCAGTAGCTGCCTCATAAGCGATGTTGACAGGATGCTTGAGAGGGAGATTCCATACAGGGAAGGTCTCAAACTTGGCATATCCGGCACGCACTCCGCGCTTGTTTTCATTGTATAATTGCGACAGGCATACAGCCATTTTGCCTGAGCCAGGACCAGGAGCTGTCACAATGACGAGAGGACGCTCTGTCTCCACGAAGTCATTCTTGCCAAATCCTTCATCAGAAGCGATGAATTTCACATTATGTGGGTATCCGTCAATGAGATAATGCTTATAGGTTTTGATGCCCATATTGCTCAGGCGCTTGCAGTAAGCATCTGCAGATGGCTGTCCATTATAGTGTGTAATCACTACGGAACCTACATAGAAGCCACGATTCTGGAACTCATTACGAAGACGAATCACATCCTCATCGTATGTGATGCCGAGGTCAGCACGCACCTTATTGCGCTCGATATCATCGGCACTGATTACTATGACAATCTCCGTGCTGTCCGCAAGCTGGGAGAACATACGCAGTTTTGAGTCTGGCTGGAATCCAGGAAGCACACGGCTCGCATGATGGTCATCGAAGAGTTTGCCCCCAAGTTCAAGGTAAAGTTTGCCATCAAACTGTGCTATTCTCTCCTTGATATGCTCTGACTGAATACGGCAGTATTTATCATTATCAAATCCTATTCTCATTGTTTTATGTCGTTATTTTGTAAAATATTCGGCAAAAGTACAAAAAATTCATGTAATTTCATTAACTTTGCAGAAAAATTTTCATTGATGGTTGGTGGTTTTGGTAGTTTATTGCCATAGAAAGCAGGCAATATAAGCAAAGAATAAAACCGCTGACCACAAAATAACTAAACAACAATAAATGGCAACAGCAGACGACAAGAAAATCATTTTCTCCATGGTGGGCGTGTCAAAGACCATCCCACAGAACCAGAAGCAGGTGCTGAAGAACATCTACCTCAGTTTCTTCTATGGCGCGAAAATCGGCATCATCGGTCTCAATGGTGCAGGTAAGTCAACTCTCATGAAGATTATCGCCGGCATAGATGAAAAATATCAGGGCGAGGTGGTATGGAGTCCTGGCTATACAGTAGGCTATCTGGAGCAGGATCCTAAGCTTGATCCTAACAAGACAGTGAAAGAAAACGTGATGGAAGGTGTGCAGCACATCTATGATGCCATCAACGAATACAATGAAATCAACGAGAAATTCGGTCTCCCAGAATACTATGAGGACCCTGACAAGATGGACAAACTGTTCCAGCGTCAAGGCGAAGTGCAGGACATCATCGACTCTACTGATGCCTGGAACATCGACTCTAAACTCGACCGCGCTATGGATGCGCTCCATTGCCCTCCTGGCGACTGGAAGGTAGATACCCTTTCGGGTGGTGAACGCCGTCGTGTGGCGCTCTGCCGTCTGCTTCTGCAGAAGCCTGACGTGCTGCTCCTCGACGAGCCTACCAACCATCTCGACGCTGAATCCATCGACTGGCTCGAACAGCATCTGCAGCAATATGAAGGCACCGTCATCGCTGTCACCCACGACCGTTACTTCCTCGACGACGTAAGTGAATGGATATTGGAGCTCGACCGTGGCGAGGGCATTCCTTGGAAGGGCAACTATTCTTCATGGCTTGAGCAGAAAACCAAGCGCATGGAGCAGGAAGAGAAGGTGGCAAGCAAGCGCCGCAAGACTCTGGAGCGTGAGCTGGAGTGGGTACGCATGGCTCCGAAAGCGCGTCAGGCGAAGGGTAAAGCGCGTCTTAACGCCTACGACGCAATGCTCAACCAGGAGCAGAAAGAGCGTGAAGAGAAGCTGGAAATCTTCATTCCTAATGGTCCACGCTTGGGCAATAAGGTGCTTGAAGCTCATGACGTCTGCAAATCATTCGGCGACAAGGTGCTCTTCAAGAATCTCAACTTCATGCTTCCTCCTAACGGCATAGTAGGTATTATCGGTCCTAACGGTGCTGGAAAGACTACCCTCTTCCGCATTATCATGGGACTGGAGACTGCTGACTCTGGCACATTCGAGCGCGGTGAGACCGTGAAGATGGCATATGTGGATCAGCAGCATAAGGACATTCAGGCAGACAAGAGCGTATATGACGTGGTAAGCGGTGGCAACGAACTCATCCGTATGGGTGGCCGTGACGTCAATGTGCGTGCTTATCTCTCCCGATTCAATTTCTCTGGTGCCGACCAGGAGAAGAAATGCGGTGTGCTCTCTGGTGGTGAAAGAAACCGTCTGCACCTTGCCATGGCACTGAAGGAAGAGGGCAACGTGCTCCTCCTCGACGAGCCTACCAATGATATTGACGTAAACACACTCCGTGCCCTTGAGGAAGGTCTGGAGCAGTTTGCAGGTTGCGCCGTGGTAATCAGCCACGACCGTTGGTTCCTCGACCGTATCTGTACTCATATTCTTGCATTCGAAGGCGACGGAAACGTATTCTTCTTCGAAGGTTCTTACACTGACTATGAGATAAATAAGGCTATGCGTCTCGGCACAGACGAAATCAAGCGTCCTCGCTATCGCAAGCTCATGACTGATTAAATATACAGCAACAGATAAGTCCCCTCTTATCCCTCATGTAGGAGAATGCCGGTTACTGACTGCCGATATGTATCTCAAAGGCAAACGAACTCTATCCGGTCTCCCTTTACAAGAGATAAGAGGGGGCTTTTGTTTACTAAAAAAAACATGAATATGCTCCAACTAAAAGAAAACCAAGGCATTCCAAGAAGCATGCTACTGATGATGTCAGTGATAGCAGGACTGACAGTGGCAAACTGTTATTACAACCAGCCCCTTCTGGAACTGATACGTCACGACCTGAACATCAGTGAAGGTACTGCAAATCTGATTACAGTGCTGACGCAAGTGGGATATGCTATAGGTCTATGCTTCATCATCCCGATGGGCGATCTCTTCTCCCGTCGCAGAATAGTGGCTGTCAGCATGACGATGTCTGCCATCATGACTACCGTAATGGCATTCGCCACAAACGTATGGATGGTATGGGGCGCCTCGTTAGTGATAGGTGCAAGCTCTGTAATACCTCAGATATTCATCCCTATAGCAGGACAATTTTCTGCTCCGGAAAACAAAAGTCGCAACATGGGCATCATCCTTTCCGGACTTCTCACCGGCATTCTTGCTTCGCGAGTGGTCAGCGGACTGGTGGGCAACTGGCTCGGCTGGCGTGCAATGTTCATTATTGCCGCTGCTGTCATGGTGGTTTGTCTGGCAGTAATACTATGTATGTTGCCTGACATGAAGCGTAATTTCAGCGGTTCTTACGCCAGTCTGATGCACTCTGTCTGGCGTATTGTGGCGACGCAAGGCAGGATCCGCCTCTACTCCATCCGTGCAGCGTTCGGTTTCGGCTCTATGCTTGCCATCTGGTCGTGCATGGCATTCCATCTTGCCCAACCGCCATTTCTTGCAGGTAGCGACATGGTAGGAATGCTTGGTATGTGCGGTATAGCCGGTGCATTGGTGGCAAGTGGTCTTGGCAAGTATGTACCAAGAATTGGAATAAGCAGATTTAGCCTGACAGGAGCCGCCATCCAACTGGCTTCCTGGGCAACAGCATGGATATGGAGTGGCAGTTATATCGGACTTATCGTGGCTGTGATACTGGTGGATATAGGCTTACAGTGTCAGCAACTGAGCAATCAGAGTGGCTGTATTCAAGCCATGCCACAAGCCGCAAATCGCGTGAACACCATCTTTATGACCACCTATTTCATCGGAGGCTCCGTCGGAACATTCTGTGCCGGCATAGGATGGGCGCACTTCGGATGGGCAGGTGTCTGCATCACAGGCATCGTATTCGCCCTTATTTCCTTTATCATCTCACTCTGCGAACGGAGGAAAGAATGTTAAAAATGACGGTAATCTTATAATAATTTCGCCATAACCTATCATAAAATAAAGAAAAAGTTGTAACTTTGCATACAGAATTAAACATTACATTATATGGCAAAGTCAACCATGGGCACAAGATTGCCAAGAAAACTTGAAGAGAAAATGAAGATTGTCGGTGAGCAGATCAAGCTTGCCCGACTTCGACGTAATCTGAGTGTAGCTCAAGTGGCAGAACGTGCCACTTGCTCTCCACTCACCGTTGCTCGTATAGAAAAAGGCACTCCAACTGTGGCCATCGGCATCTACCTGCGTGTCCTGTATGCTCTTCAGCTTGAAGACGACATTCTTCTTATTGCCCAGCAGGACGCACTCGGCAGACAGTTGCAGGATCTTGCTCTAACGAATCGTAAGCGTGCATCAAAAAAAGTATAAGGTATGAAGAAACTATATGTATATGCCGATTTTGATTGGCTTCAAGAACCACTTCTTGTTGGCGAATTAAGCTACGAATCGCTACGTGGCAATGATTCATATGGCTTCAAGTATGATAAAGACTGGCTTCGCAAGTATGGTAGTCTTTTTCTTTCTGACGACCTCAACAACTATCCAGGTCTGCAATATACAAAACCTGATAGAGACATCTTCGGTTGCTTTGCCGATGCTTTGCCTGACAGATGGGGACGAACTCTGTTGAACAGGCGTGAACAGATAAATGCTACAGAAGAGAAGCGTCCCATAAAGCGTCTCAGTTCATTTGACTATCTTATAGGCATTGATGATTATAGCCGTATGGGAGGTTTCCGTTTCAAGGAATCACCGGACGGACCATTTATCTGTACGGAAAACACTCTATCCATTCCTCCATTGACAAGCATACGTGAGCTTGTGTTCGCCAGTCATGAGATTGAGAAAAGCGAAGAAAAGAATCTGCTGCCTGAAAAGAAATGGATTCAGCAGTTGGTTATTCCTGGCACCTCGCTTGGAGGTGCTCGTCCAAAAGCAGGAGTTGTGGATGAAAACGGTGTGCTGTATGTGGCAAAATTTCCTTCAAGAAAGGATGACTATGATGTGGCATTGTGGGAACATCTTTGCCATCTACTTGCAAGCAAAGCCTGTATAAATGCTGCAGAGACAGCAGTAATCCGTGCTGGAGAAAGATACCACACCTTACTATCCAAACGCTTCGACCGTACGCATGACAAAAAGCGAATACACTTCGCATCAGCAATGACTTTGTTAGGATTGACAGATGGGTGCAATGCTGATACTGGCAATGGTTATCTTGATATTGTTGACTTCATCATCCAGAATTGCTGTGATGTTGCTGCCAACCTGAGAGAACTCTATCGTCGTGTCGCCTTCTATATTTGTGTGGGAAATAGTGACGACCACTTTCGTAATCATGGATTCCTACTTACACCTCGTGGTTGGACTTTATCACCAGCATACGACATAAACCCGACCAACAATGAATACCAGAGTATTCTCATCACTGCATCATCGAATAATGCCGACCTTGAGATTTTGCTTGATGCTTCAGAATACTATATGATTCAAAGAAAGGAGGCTGAGCACATCATTCAGGAGGTTGTCAGGAGCATAAGTGAATGGAAAACCATTGCCACAAAACTTGGAATTGCCAAGCGTGAGTATGCATTGTTTGAAAAGAGACTTTCAAATCAAAGAAATAACTAACAATACACATATGGGGTGACAGAAGGATTGCTGTCAAATATGGATAGAATTGCCGAGAAATTTCCGCAAAAACAACAATGAAATCTAACAGATTGGTTTACAAAGACTTACGCATCAGCAAGTAAAAGCATAGATATTAGGAGGTAATATCTATGCTTTTGCAATGCGAAAGCTAAGTTATCGCAAAATAAAAGCTAAGTTATCAAAAATGATAGCTTAGCTTTTACTTTTTTGTTCGATTTTTCCTACTCGTTTTTATTTGAGTACCAGTATTTCGCAAGTATCCAATAGGCTGCTACTCGGTTATAAAATATCAATAAATAAAAATAAACAAATATATTTTTTTCTATTTCTTCTTTGTTTTTATTTATTGATATTTTACGCATCCACAAGGCAGTGGAGACTGAGGGCATTTTTATTTGCAATAGTTCAGATATTTATTTATCATAGAGAATCAGGAAGAGACTCCTCCCAATAGAGGTGGGTATAGCTGGCGATGACATTGCCCTGAATGATGAAAGGCGAATCTATTTGCTGCCCGCGAGCATCATATACCGTTGCGCTGGTTGGGGGTTGAGGAGACTGGAAATGTGTATAGTGAAACTCATGTCCACGGTATTCCATGCCATTCATCACCACCCTGCGGTAGCCTAACGATAGTTTACGGTCAGCCTTGCGATTTGAGATAACGTAAGGCAGAACGCCACACATGGGGAAAGCCTCTCCATCGCCCACTATCTCCTTACACAAATACATCATTCCGCCACACTCGGCAATGATTCGTCCGCCCTTCATGGCATAGTCATAGATGCTCTTTCGTATGCGTTCTGCCCTGCGTAATTCCTCCAGATGCTGCTCCGGATAGCCACCAGGGAGATAGACGAGGGCAGTGTCGGCTGGCAGTTCGCAGTCCTCTGTAGGGTCAAAATATTCCACTTTCCCCATCTTCTCCAGCAAGTCAATATGCCTCTGATATATAAAGGAGAAAGAATCCGCATTGCGAGCCACGAGGATTCTGCCCTTGAGAGGATGAATATCAGGCGATGAAACCAACGTTATCTGTGGCTTTTCTCCTGCTGTAATATTGAGCAAAAGGTCCAGGTCGACATGCTCCTCCATCATATCAGCGAGACGGGAAGTATCTGTCTGCTTACTGAAATCCAGTCCGAGATAGCGCGATGAAGCCTCCACTTGGCGCTGGCGTGGCACGCATCCGAGACAGACAAGTCCCACATCGCTGCAAGCTTCGCGAAGCATCTGAGCATGACGGTCGCTCCCCACCTTATTGAATATCACGCCGACCACACGCACAGCCTCATCATAATGCGCCATTCCATATAGCAAAGGCGCTACGGAATAGCCGGTATGGCTGGCATCTGCCACAAGGACTACCGGCAGACGGAGCGTGGTAGCTATGTGAGCTGGACTACCCTGCTGGCGCAAATAGCCGTCAAAAAGTCCCATCATTCCCTCCACCACGCAGACATCAGCACTCTCTGAGGCTTTGGCATATAACTGACGGATATGCTCTTCCGACGACATGAAGAGGTCGAGATTATAGGATGGGCGACCACACGCCATACTATGATATTTCGTATCGATATAGTCTGGACCACACTTGAATGGCTGCACCGCCATTCCGCGACGCACCAATGCCGCCATTATACCTATGGCTATGGTCGTCTTGCCAGAGCCTGAGGCTGGGGCTGCGATGAGAAATTGAGAAAAATTCTGCTTCATGGTTGCGAAATTACAAAATTATTGCATTAAATAATCTTTTTCCTCACTATTTTTTTGGTATCTAACATAAAATGACTACTTTTGCACCCAGAAAGAAAAGGCAATCGTCGGCAGAAGCCGTACGATGCAAGGGAATCCGGTGGAAGACCGGAGCTGTACCTGCAGCTGTAATCCCCCACAGACAAGGTCTGTCAGTATAACGCCACTGAGGAATACTCGGGAAGGTATGACAGACTGGGGAGAGCCAGAAGACCTGCCTCTTTTATGCCCACTATCTCAGGCATACGCCACAGACAAGGCATTGCGCCCTCAGGATTAAGGGTTGGCAACATTCCTTATATATTCTTATTTACTTATTGTATTATGACTTGCAGAAAGACTCTGTGTCTTTTGCTTTGTGTCGTATTGTGTCCTTCCGTTTGGGCACAAAAGACATTGGAAAGCAAAAAGACATTGGAAGAAATCGTTGTGACCGGTACTGGAACACAGCATTTGCTGAAAGATGCTCCGGTGCAGACTGAGGTAATCAACCATAAGGCTCTCAAGACCTTTGCAGGACGTAGCATTGAGGATATCCTCTCTCAGCTGTCTGCTTCTTTCGATTTCGAACAAGGTGACATGGGCTCGCAGATGCAGATGAACGGATTGGGCAACTCCTATATCCTCATCCTTGTGGATGGCAAGCGCCTTCATGGCGACGTAGGCGGACAGAATGACCTCGGACTCATCGACCCTAACAACATCGAACGCATCGAGATAGTAAAAGGTGCTTCGTCCGCTCTCTACGGCAGTGATGCCATTGCAGGCGTGATAAATATCATCACTCGCAAGCATGATGAGGGTATGATGCTCGAAAACAAGACCCGATACGGCTCGCATAATGACATACGCCAGCATAATGGCGTGGCTCTGCGCTTCGGTAATTGGAGCTCATACACTAATTTCCAGTTGCAGCACAACGACGGTTGGCAAAACACTGCGACGGAATACACACCCAGTTCGGCAACGCCTGTCACCGACTCCAAGAGCAAGACAGCAAATGAATTTACCAACTGGCAGATAGCTGAACGCCTGGCATGGAAACCTACACAGCAGATGGAGGTCTATGCTGAAGGCACATGGTACCAGAAAGGCATATTCCGCAAGAGCGGTAAATACCCTAAATATGATGTATATAATTTCGATCTGAAATATAAGAATGCCTCCGCTTCTGCCGGAATGCAGTGGACCACTAACCGTGGCGACCTCGTAACGGCTGACATCAGTTGGAATAAGCATGCTTATTACCATGCTTTCACATCCACCACTCTGGCTGAAGGCTTCGACGAGAACGGCAATTTCATTCTCGATTTCCCATATTTCACCGGTCAGAAACTGCTGATGAGCAATCAGGAGCGCACCATGCTCAACCTTAAAGGCGTGTTTGCTCTTTCGCCTAATAATAAGTTGAGCGCTGGTCTTGAGGCTCGATACGACTATCTGAAAGCACCTGCCAGCATCAAGGGACGCACTGCCGACGACAATACTGAGGCGATTTACCTTCAGGATGAGATTCTGATAGCGCAACCATTGCAGGTCACTGCCGGACTGCGCCTCAACCGCAACGAGAGTTTCGGATGGAAACTGACTCCTAAACTCTCCGCTATGCTCAAGCTCGGCGACTTCCGTCTGAGGGCTTCATGGAGCCAGGGATTCAAGACTCCTACCATCAAGGAGCTCAATTATCAATACGCTCGCGATATGAGCGGCATCATCCTCTTCCTGGGCAACCCTGACCTCAAAGCGCAGACATCCAACTATTTCTCACTCAATGGGGAATATACTCTCGGCAAACTGAATGTCTCTCTGACGGGATATTATAATAAGGTGGACGACATGATTGCCCTGGTCACCGTGCCTAAGAGCGAAGCGCCTGACTCCTACCGTCAGCAATACGGCGAGATGCTCAATAAAGTGCGCCGTTATCACAATATGGAGAATGCCAAGACTTACGGAGTGGATTTCAACATACGTTACACAGCAGAGCATTTCAGCGCTGGAGCAGGATATTCTTACCTCGACACCGAGGCTAACATCTATGACACTACGCACGACCGAATGACAAATGTCACCATTGACGGAATGGCTCATCATAAGGCTAACGTATTCGCTACATGGAACCATCAGTTTGCCAACAGCTATCTCTTCGGTGTAGGTCTCTATGGAAAAATGTCCTCAAAGCGATATTACCAGACCAATGGCGACGGAAAAGGCTACCAGATATGGCGACTCAGCACTACGCACGACTTCGGCAATAGCCGCCATCTGACCTATCGCATCGAGGCTGGCGTGGACAATATCTTCAATTATGTCGATCGCACTCCACACGGATTGCACCTCGGCACCAACACTCCAGGCACGACGATTTTCGCTTCACTCACCGTGAAATTTGCCAAAGGAAAGAAAATACGCAACCCATTCAACAATAAACATTATAAAAACCAAAAAGAAAATGAAGAAGATTAAATTCTTGATGATGGCAGCAGTAGCTCTCTTCTCTGCCATGACATTCACCGCTTGTGGCGATGATGATGATGACGACAACAACATCTCCAACATGGAACGCTACCAGCGTGAAGTAGATGCTACCGTTAAGGCTAACAAGAAGAATGACAAGGCTATCCTCGTCGTTGCATTCGGCTCTACATGGCAGCAGGCTTATGATGCTTTCGACCTGACCGTAGAGGAATATAAGAAAGAATTCCCAGGCTATGACGTATTCCTCTCTTTCTCTTCTGCTATCTGCATCAATCGCGCTATGGCTGGTGAGCACGTTGCTCCACGTAACTTCTACGAACCTAAGTACTGGCTCGAGTCTTTCGGACGCGTACAGTATAAGGAAATTATCGTGCAGTCTATGCAGGTTATCCCTGGTGAGGAATACACTCGCGTAATCAATACTATGAAGGACTTCGCTAACAACTCTAACGGAGACCTCGACGATAAATACCTCAGCACGATGACTCTCAAGCTCGGTTATCCTCTTATGGCTGAATATCCTTCTGACGTTAACAATCTCGCTAAGGCTCTCGACGAAAACTTCGGCAGCTACGCTAAGAAGGGCACTATGCTCCTCATGGGTCACGGTAACCCTGATACATACGACACTTACAAGGCCAATATCCGCTATACTCAGCTCGAAGATGCGCTCCAGAAGAACTACAGCAAGAACTACTACGTAGGTACTGTTGACATGATGGAGAACTTCAAGACCCACGTTCACGACCGTATGCTCGCCAACAACGTCAAGAGCGGCAACGTATATTGCGCTCCTCTCATGTCTATCGCTGGTGACCACGCTCACAATGACATGGCTGGCGACGACGACGCTTGGGACAATGGCTTCAAGAAGAATGATGAAGGTGAGGTAGAGGATACCAGCTGGAAGATGTACTTCAAGCACATGGGTTACACCATCGATGCTGACAGCTACACTGACAACAAGGGTATCGTAAAGGGTCTCCTTGAGTACCCTAACATCCGCGCTCTCTACAAGGCTCACACCAAGAATGCTGAGACTGTGGATTACTATCACTCTAAGAATCCAGAATAATAAGTAGAATGTTTTTTAGTGGTCTTGCGGTTTGGTCGTTTTGAGGTTTTGCTATATGCAAAAAAAATAACGACCAAACTACAAGACCACTGTTTCACTAAAAAGACAACAAAAACAACAGTTTTGAAAACAAAAACTTATTTTGTTCTCCTCGCTTTATCAGCGAGTACTTTTTCAGCTACGGCACAGATACACAGCAAAAACGAAAGTGCAAAAGCAGACCTACAGATGAGCCTCAACCCTGTTGTAGTAACAGGGTCGGGGCATCATCAGCGTTTAGGGGTTACCACTACTCCCGTTCATGTGCTCTCAGCGAAAGAGATTAAGGAGCAGGGTATCAGCACTTTTGCTGACGCTCTCACCAAAACTATGCCTCAACTCTCCATGGCTCCTAATGCTATGGGCTCTCAACTCCGTCTCAACGGACTCGGAGGCAAATACATCCTCATTCTCATCAATGGTCATAAGCTCAGTGGCGACATATCTAACAATGCTGATCTCAATCGCATCAACATCGCAAGAGTAAAGCGTATCGAGGTGCTCGACGGTGCTGCCAGTTCGCTATACGGCAGTGATGCCATCGCTGGAGTTATCAATATCATCACCGATCAGCCTACCTCTGAGCTTTTCAGCGCGTCTTCCACATCTCGTATCAGCGGTGAAGGTCAGCTGACTGAGCAGGTAAACATCGACTTCTTCAAGGGTGGCTTCGGCTCATATACCTCTTTCTCTCACGACAGAGCTGACAGTTATCGTGTCAACGAACTGGAATACGTGAAGGGTAACGATGGGGAAACTCGTCGCTCTCTCTCTCCTCTGTTTACTGGTTACAGGAACAACCTGGTCAGCCAGCGCTTTACATGGCAGACTACTGACAAGCTTGCCTTCAATGCCGGCATGGAATATGGTCACAAGAAGACCGACCGTCCTGACACCAATCCTGATATTCCGGGAGGTCTCGACTATGAGATGCGCTACAAATCCCTCAGATGGAATGTAGGAAGCATCTACAAACTCAGTCGTCGCAACTCCATTCAGGCAGACTTCACCGTTGACCGTTACCGCTACGGCAAGGAGTATGATGTCGAGACAAAGACCTATAAGGTGGGCGATTACGTACAGTCAAAGAAGCAACGCACCATGGATGGCGAAGTGAAAGCTATTCTCGGACTTACGGAGAAGTCCACCACCATCTTCGGAGCTGACTGGCGCAATGATATTCTTGTCGCTTCTTCTGGCAATATCGACAATAATGCTTACACGCTATCTGGCTACGGACAGCACGAGATGGTTCTCCCTCTCCATCTGAAAGCTACCATCGGAGTTCGCTATACCTATCATAAGGAGTTTGGCAGCCGCTTCACTCCGAAAGTGGCACTGATGTATAGCAACGGTGGAATCAACCTTCGCGCTACTTACAGCAACGGATTCCGTGCTCCTGGACTCGATGAATTATATTATCATTATTTCTCTGTCAATCGCGGTAAAGCGCAGGTGTCATTCGGAAACAAAGACTTGAAGTCTGAATCAAGCAATTATTTCTCTCTTGGTGCTGAATACCGTATGGAGCGTTTCTCTTTCTCCGTAATGGGTTACATCAATCGCATCAACGATATGATTATCAAGGAGAATATCCCTCTGACTGATCCTCTCCGTGAAATGCTGATGAAGGAATTCCCTGAAATGACACAGGAGCAAGCCAACAAGATGACTTCTTACGCACAATACGCCAACAGCGACGAAGGTGATGTAAAGGGAGTGCAGGTCAATGTATGCGCTAACCCTATCGACGGACTCAACCTTAGCGTCAACTATGCCTACACATACGCTCGCTCTAAGTCTGGTGAAGCATGGCAAACTCTCGACCGTAGCATCAAGAATGCCGTGACATTGGCTGCCAATTACAGCCATTCATGGGGCTTATACCGCCTCTCTGCCAATGTAAATTGCCGTATGCAGTCCAAGACTTACTATGCTGCCTACGAGGATGCACCAGGTTTTGGAGTATGGAATATCAACACCACCCACACTTTCTCTCTGGCTCGCCACCTCACAGTGGAGCCAAGTCTCGGTATCGACAACATCTTTGATAAGATAGACAATCGTATCGACAGCAGCAAGCGTCGCTATGCCCTCTATTCTCCAGGCAGAATGTTTGTCGCAGGCTTGAAGATTAAGTTGTAATTGCTTTGGTTGTCGGTTGTTGGTTATTGGTTGTTGGTATTATAGAAACATATCAACCCACAACCAAAAACCCACAACCCACAACCAAAAACAACCCCCTCCCCCGTGTTCGCCGCGTTACCGGCGGATATAAGACAAGAAACCGCAACCGCGTCAGCGCGATTTTTCACTCTTCACTCTTCACTCTTCACTTTTCACTAAAGAGAGAAGCCACCGTGTCCGCCGCGTTACCGGCGGATTACCAGCGGATTACCAGCATATTTTATCCCCCCAAAAGAACAAATGAAACAAATCACAGTAATAGGAATAGGTCCAGGAAGTCAAGACGACATGACCTTAGCGGTAAGGAATACTATCGCTAATGCCGACATAGTAGTGGGCTACAAGTTCTACTTCCAGTTTATCCGCCCACTGCTGCCAGCCTCTGCACAGTGTATCGACACAGGCATGAAGCGTGAATGCGAGAGAGCGGAAGAAGCATTTCGCCTGGCTGAAGAGGGGCATCATGTGGTGGTGATGTCGTCCGGTGACGCTGGAATATATGGCATGGCATCCCTCGTTTGGGAGCTGAAAGCCAAGAGTAATTCTGACATTCAGATTTCTGTTCTGCCAGGAATATCCGCTTTCCAGAAAGCCGGAGCATTGCTCGGAGCACCTGTCAGCCACGATTTCTGCGTCATTTCGCTCTCTGATCTCATGACTCCTTGGAGCCTCATCGAGCGCCGTATCACTGCCGCGGCGCAGGCTGACTTTGTCACTGCCATCTATAATCCTCGTTCCAACGAGCGTTACTGGCAGTTAGGACGTCTGAAAGAGATTTTCCTCAGCGAGGGACGAAGCGGAGATACTCCTGTAGGCTACGTCCGCCAGGCTGGTCGTGAAGGCGAGACCGTAAAGGTAACAACCCTCAACAACCTCGACCCTAAGGACATAGATATGCTGACCATCGTCATCATAGGCAATTCGCAGACCTTCTCTTTCGGCGACAAGATGATTACGCCACGTGGATATATTGCGAAATACGGGCAGCCTAATGAGGTGCGTTCCATCGGTGCTGGCATCATGACAGAGAGCTTCCAGACCATTCTCTCTGAGCTTCATCGCCACGACTACCCTATCGACCACCGCTGGTTGCTGCTCCATGCCATACATACCACTGCTGATTTCGACATGGAGAATGTGCTTTACACCGACCCAAGTGCCGCCACTCGCATATACGAAAGCATACGCGACCATCGCCTTACCACCATCGTCACCGATGTAACAATGGTGGAGAGCGGCATACGAAAGGGCGCTCTGCAACGTCTTGGCATCGAAGCAAAATGCTATCTCCACGACCCAAGAGTGGAAACTATGGCGGCTGAACAGCATATCACTCGCACTCAGGCTGGCATTCGTCTCGCCGTTCAGGAGCATCCTGATGCGCTCTTCGCTTTCGGCAACGCCCCTACTGCCCTCATAGAGCTATGCGAACTCATGCGTCACGACAAGGCTCATCCGCTCGGCATCATCGCTGCCCCAGTAGGTTTTGTCCATGTCAAGGAGTCTAAATATATGGTGAAGAGTTTCAATGACGTGCCTAAAGTCATCGTAGAAGGCAGAAAGGGAGGCAGCAACATCGCGGCAACGCTATGCAATGCCATCATGACCCTCGACGATGCCGGTTGCCTTCTCCCTGGCAGAGACCTCTAACAAGCAAGAAACAAGCCACCGTGTCCGCCGCGTTACCGGCTGATATAAGATAAGAAACCGCAACCGCGTCGGCGCGATTTTTCACTCTTCACTTTTCACTCTTCACTTTTCACTAAAGGAACAAGTCACCGTGTCCGCCGCGTCACCGGCGGATTTCCCCAGATAATCACCCCACACCCAAATGCTCCAATTCAAAGTAATAGGAATCACCGACCATCCCAATCCTTCCTTCCACAAGGAAGTAGAAGAGCTAATAGCCTCATCCCACGTCTTCTCAGGCGGTTCGCGCCATCATGAAATCATGGCAGACAGACTGCCTGAAGGCGCTGAATGGATTGATATCACAGTGCCATTGGCTGACGTATTCCAGAAATACTCCACTGCCAACTGCCCTATCGTGGTCTTTGCATCGGGCGATCCGCTCTTTTATGGCTTCGCCACTACGCTGAAACGCAAGTTTCCAGAGGCTGACATTCAGGTCTTCCCTACCTTCCATTCGCTTCAGATGCTTGCCCACAAACTCGTATTGCCTTACCATGACCTTACCCTCCTCTCGCTGACTGGCAGACCGTGGAATGCTCTTGATGCCGCTTTGATAGAGGGCAAACAGAAGATTGGATGCCTGACCGACCGCAACCACACTCCTTCTGCCATCGCAAAAAGGCTCTTGGACTACGGATATTCCAACTATAAGATTGCTATCGGAGAGCATTTGGGCAATCCCGACATGGAGAAAGTGGAGACGATGTCCCTCAATGAGGCGGCTGAAAGGACGTTCTTACTGCCCAATTGCTGCATCCTCATGCAGGAATATCCTAACGAAAAGATTCCTATGGGCATTCCTGACGAGGCTTTCGCCATACTGGAGGGCCGTCCGAGGATGATTACAAAGATGCCTTTCCGCCTATTGAGCATTCAGCAATTAGGACTACAGAGCGACAGCGTGCTATGGGACGTGGGCTTCTGCACTGGCAGTATCTCTATAGAATCAAAGAGATTATTTTCTTCCATCGACATCATAGCCTTCGAAATCCGCAATGAAGGCGGAACTCTTATGCGCGAAAACTCACGCCGTTTCGGCACGCCTGGCATAACTCCTGTCATCGGTGACTTCCTGGCACAGGACCTATCTTGCTTCCCTGCCCCTACTAATGTGTTTATCGGTGGGCATGGCGGCAAACTGAAAGATATGATGGCACGCATCTGCGAAGTACTGAAGCCTGGCGGATGTATCGTGATGAATTGCGTCACTGCGGAGAGCAACCGCCTATTTGACGAAGCTTGCACAGCACTTCCGCTCTCTCAGCAAGCCTCTATTTCCATTTCTCTCAACGATTTCAACCCTATTACCATTAAGAAATGTATCAAGCTATAGTCATTATTTCAGAAGGACAACGCCCTTTGGCGGAAACAATAGCCAAGGAAACAGGCGCTGATATCCTGCATATAAATGATGTTTCTCCACGCTGGCACGATTATAATGCCTTCGTATTCATCTCTGCCCTCGGCATATGCGTGCGCACTATCGCCCCTCTGATTGCCGACAAGCATGCCGACCCTGCCGTGGTATGCGTAGATACCTGTGGCAAGCACGCCATCGCTGTGGTATCAGGCCATGTAGGCGGGGCTAACGAATTGACAAAAATCATTGCCCATATCATAGGTGCGGAGGCTGTCATCACCACTCAGAGCGACCTATCTGGCTTGTGGGCTCTCGACACTCTCGCTGCTCGATTCGGTTGGGAGATGGACGAGACGCATATCAACAATCAGATTTCTCTCTTCGTAGCAGGATACCCTACCGCTCTCTTGCTGGAAGTAAGGGATAAAGGCACCGACTGGCTGGAAGCTAATCTGCCTCAGCACGTCAGCGTGTTCTATCATTCTGACGACATACCTGTGGATGAATTCAAATTGATTATCGTCGTAGGTCCTGTCAAACCTGAGACCAATCTGCCTGCGATATGGTATTCTCCACGCTGTCTCCACGCTGGTATCGGACTGGCTCATCAGGCTCCTGTCGAGACATTGGACGAGATACGCCATTGTCTGCGCGAGAATGGAGTGATGGAAAAAGCCATAGCTGCATGGCACACCATTGACGTAAAGGCTGACGAACCCGCTGTCATCAAGTTGCAAAATGATGGATATAAAGTGGAATTACTCACTGCTGACCAGCTAAACTCTAAGGATGTACCGACTCCAAGCGCTGTGGTCGAACGCCATGTGGGCACCAAGAGCGTATGCGAAGCGGCTGCAATGATTGGTGCCGGCTCTGATTCTCTGCTGCTTACTAAGCAAAAAGGCGCACAATGGACTTTGGCAGTAGCCACGGAATCCGCCTTTGAGCGTCGTGGTCACGTAGAGATTGTCGGCGCAGGTCCTGGTGATCCTGACCTCGTATCGGTGCGTGGCAGAAGATTTCTGGAGACTGCTGACCTCATTCTCTATGCTGGCAGCCTCGTGCCACGCGAGTTGACGCTTTGCGCAAAAGATGGTGCTGTGGTAAGAAGCAGTGCTTCGATGGCTTTGGAGGAACAATGCGAACTGATGAAGTCGTTTACTGACCGTGGTCTCCTCGTAGTGCGTCTGCATACTGGCGACCCTTGCATCTTTGGAGCCATACAGGAGCAGATGGCTTTCTTTGATTCGCATGACATTAGTTATCATATCACGCCGGGAATATCTTCCTTCTTGGCTGCCGCTGCCGAACTGCGTTCACAATTCACTATCCCTGAGCGCTGTCAGACCATTATCCTTACTCGTGGCGAAGGACGCACTCCGATGCCGGATAAGGAAAAGCTGCACCTCCTGGCACGCAGTCAGAGCACTATGTGCATATTCCTCAGCGCGTCAATAGTAGATGATGTTCAGCGACAGTTGCTCGAAGAATATCCTCCTCACACTCCTGTCGCTGCTTGCTATCACCTCACTTGGCCCGATCAGCATATCTATCGTGGCACTCTCGACCATCTGGCAGACATAGTAAAGGGCAATAATCTGACCCTCACCACTATGATTGTGGTCGGCGAAGCCATAGACAATAGGCATGGATTGTCGGAACTCTACAGCAGTCATTTCACACATTTGTTCAGAAAAGCTACAGAATAATGATTCTCGTATTAGGAGGTACAACGGAAGGACGCAAAGCCGTCTGCGAACTGGAAGAGGCTGGTTCCACGTTCTACTACTCTACAAAGACCGGAGAGCAGGACGTAGAACTATGTCATGGCATTGCTATCAGCGGCGCTTTGACGGAGAGCGACATGAAGGCTTTCTGCCAAGAGAAGGCGATACGCCTGATAATAGATGCCGCCCACCCTTTTGCCTCCACGCTACATGATACTGTGGCGAGGGTCGGCACTCAGTTGCATCTGCCTGTAATACGCTTTGAGCGCATTTTCCCGCCACGCGATGCGGACATCACATGGGTGGATTCCTATGATGATGTGATAGAGATATTGGGGCGACAGCCTGGTCTTACCGTAGAAGCCACTACGGGAGTGCAAAGCATAGCGAGGCTTAAGCCATTGGAACAGAAAGGTATAAGGATGTATTATCATATCCTTGACCGCCAGTCAAGCATTGACAAAGCCATGAAATGTGGCGTCAGTATGGACCAAATCGTAAAATATGGTCAGCCGGAAGAGGTCAATGCTGACGTGATGATTCTGAAAGAAAGCGGACTGAGTGGCGGTTTTCTGCAAAAAACTGAAAGCGCAAGGCAACGCAATATGAAGATGATTGCCATACGTCGCCCTGCCACTCCGTCGTCATTCCTTTGTGTCAACGGTGAGCATGGATTGCGACTGATGGTGGAACGATTGCTTCCGGAATTTTATCCTCTCCATAGCGGACTGACCACTGGCACTTGTGCCACTGCCGCTGCCGTGGCTGCATACTGCCAACTGCAGGGAAAGGAGCCTGATAGCGTGGATATCACCCTGCCTAATGGCGAGACCATCCCCGTCAGTGTGGGTTATGGGGACGGCTATGCCTTCGTCATCAAGCCAAGCGGTGACGACCCTGACATCACGAATGGGGCGGAAATAAGGGCTAAAGTGGAGCTTACTGGCAAGCCTCTCGCCATCATCGGCGGCGAGGGAATCGGCAGATTTACGCTTCCTGGCTTTGATTTCCCTCCTGGAGAAGCGGCTATCAATAAGGTGCCGAGGCAGATGATCCACACCAATCTGCACGAAGCGCAGGTCAATGTCACCCTCTCCGTAGTTGGTGGCGAAGAGTTGGCACACCATACCTTTAATCCTCGACTTGGCATTGAGGGCGGTATCAGCATCGTTGGTGTCTCTGGTATCATCAAGCCTTTCTCCGAACAGGCGTTTGTGGATAGCATTCGCAAATGTATGACCGTAGCAAAGGCTTCCGGAACTGATCAAGTGGTAATCAATAGTGGAGCTAAAAGCGAGCGAATGGTACGTGAACGATACGCTGATTTGCCTGACCAGTGCTTCGTGGAGTATGGCAATTTCATTGGTGCTACTCTGCAAATCGCTGACGAACTGCATTTTTCCTGCGTGCATCTCGTGATGATGCTGGGTAAGGCAGTGAAACTGGCAGCCGGCAATCTCGACACTCACAGCAAGCGATGCGTCATGGATAAGGATTTCATCATTCGTATTCTGGCGGAAGCCGGTTGTGACGAGGAGGTCTGCAAGCGCGCCAAAGCCATCACTTTAGCTCGTGAACTGTGGACTATAGTGCCGCCATCGCGTCTCGATTCCTTCGTAAGCGTTCTCACAGCCCATTGCCACGACGTCTGCAAGCCTCTCTTGCCGCAAGGCAATCTCGAGATTATTATTATCAAAAATGTGTGAGGAATAAAGGTTTTCCCATCCCTCCGCCACTGTGCCAGCCGCGTTACCGACAGATATAAGATAAGAAACCACAACCGCGTCAGCGCGATTTTTCACTCTTCACTTTTCACTAAAGAAATAAGCCATTGTGCCAGCCAATTGTCAACCGTTTCCGCCTA
>URJQ01000036.1 GCA_900548195.1 uncultured Prevotella sp. | reverse complement strand
AGGCTGGAAGCCTATACCGAGCGAAGCGAGAGTAACCCGGGACGAAGTCTCGGGACTATAACCTCGTAAAGGAGAACTGTCTGGAAGACAGTACCTTGCTATATATCCATACTTCAAACGGATTTCGCATATAAAAATATCAATAGAGAAAAATATAATTGTTTATTTTTATTTATTGATATTTCATCCTGCAACACAGGACCACCGAACTACGGAACAAGGAAAAATGGAACAAAACTGTAAAGGAAATGCTTTCAAAGTCAGATAGCGAAGCTTTCACGATGCAAAAGCATAGATATTACACTGTAAAAGCATAGATATTGCACCCTAAAAGCTTAGTTATTACGCTCTGAAAACTATGCTTTTGCAACGTCTTTATAATCAGATGGTTGCAAGGGTGCTTCGGGCGCAGTTACTCAAATAGGAAAAATAGAACAATTCTAACAATATGACAAACAAGAAGACAAAGATAATTCTCTCATCATTGGCTGCCGTAATCATCATCGGTGGCTTGGCGTGGATGACGTATTCACTTGCTCATCAGGAGGATGAAAGCAAGGAAGATGACAAGGCGATGATGGCGCAGGAGCAGGCAATAGTGGAGGTGGACACCATGACGCTGCGCAAGCAGACTTTCCAGAAGCAGATACTCTGCAACGGAAAACTGGCTGCCATCCGCAAGGCAGAACTGATGTGCCCGAAGGGTGGGGAAGTGGTGCAGACCGTAAACGTGAAGAATGGTCAGCGCGTGTCTGCCGGAAGCGTGCTCGCCGTGGCTGATATGCGCGACAGGAAGATACAGCTGGAGAAGGCGAAGCGCGACCTGGAGCGTGCCAAAGTGGAGCTTCAGGACAAGCTGATAGGGCTGGGGTATGACGGGAACACGAGCAATGTTCCTGCCGAAGTGCTCCACAGGGCTGAGGTAACATCAGGCTATTACTCAGCGAAATACGCTCTGCAGTCAGCCGAATCCTCATTGTCCGACTGCCGTCTGCTTGCCCCTTTCAGTGGCAGGGTGTCCGAACTCGTGGCACGTTCCTATCAGCGTTGTGACAAGTTCTGCACGCTTATCGACGACTCATTCTTCGATGTGGAGTTTCAGATTCTGGAGGCGGAACTGTCTTCCGTCCGTATTGGCACTCAGGTGAAGATGTCTCCATTCATAGATGATGACCTCTTGCTGACCGGAAGCGTGACGGAGATAAATCCGACGATAGACTCCAAGGGCCTCGTGAGCGTCAAGGCAAGGATAAGAAACACGTCCGACCGTTTGCTCGACGGAATGAACGTGAAGGTGATAATTGAAAATTCCGTGCCGGATATGTTCGTGGTGCCGAAGGAAGCGGTGGTGGAGCGTGACGGCTATCATGTCGTCTTCGTATATGATCCTTCCACCCGCCGTGCCGTATGGACCTACGTCGATATAGTCTATAGTAACCTTACGAGCTATGCCATTACCGGTTGCGAACGCAAGAACACCACCGTGAAGGCTGGCGACATAGTGATTACTTCCGGTAATCTCAACCTCGCTGACGACACGGAGGTGAAGGTTGTGGAAACAAAGGAATAATCCGCATATATTCATATATTCTTGTTGTAACAGGAAGTCTCAACTGAACGAATAATGTAATGGCGGTTCTATAAATTAGCTTATATAACGGTGGTAATTTATAGAACCGCCCGTAATCCAATCATTTAGCCCAAGATATGCTACGTACCCTCCTACATCGCCCAATAGCCGTAACAATGACGCTGATAGCCATCGTGACACTCGGTGTGCTTGCCTTCGACCGCATACCGGTATCGCTGATGCCTGACATTGATGTGCCGCGGATAGTGGTGCAGATGACGGCGCAGGGCAGTTCGGCACGTGAGATAGAGCAGCGCATGGTGAAGCCTATGCGCCAGCAGCTCTCGCAGGTCACAGGACTGCAGAACATCGAATCCACATCACGGACGGATGCCGGAACGGTGACATTGTCATTCTGTCCGGGTACGGACATGAGCATGTCGTTCATCGAAGTGAATGAGAAGATAGACAGGGCGATGAGCTCCATGCCTAAGGATATGGAACGCCCGAAGGTGATGAAGATAGGAGCGCTGGACATTCCTGCCTTCTACATCGACGTGACAGGAGGCAAGGCGGAACAGACTTCCAGACTGGTGCGCAACGTGATAAGCAAACGCCTGGAGCAGGTGCCGGAGGTGGCGATGGTGGACTACAGCGGTATGGTGGGCACGCAGATTGCCATTATCCCCGACCCGATGAGGATAGCAGGACTGGGCATCAGCAATTCGGAGATAGAAAAGGCTGTCAGCGACAATAATGTGGTGCTGGAAGCACTCAGCGTGCGCGACGGTATCTATCGCTATACCATACATTTCGACTCGCAGATACTCTCTGTCAGCGATATAGAGAACATCTACATCCGCCACGAAGGACGACTGCTGCAGATAAAGGATATATGCAAGGTGGAGGAAATGCCGGCTGACCGCAAAGGTATAGTCACATCCGACGGAAAGCCTGCCATCACCATGGCGGTAATAAAGCAGAGCGATGCGCAGATGAGCACGCTGCAGGGACGCATCGACACGCTGATGACGCAGATAGAGAAGGACTATCCCGAACTGCAGCTGCACATCACTCGCGACCAGACAAGGCTCCTGTCGTACAGCATGGACAATCTGCAGTGGAACCTCATTCTCGGTATCATCATGGCGAGCGTGGTGCTCTTCTTCTTCATAGGCGGATGGAGAATGCCGCTCCTGGTCATCATTTCCATCCCGCTCTCGCTGGTACTGACGCTTCTGTGCTTCTATGTCATAGGTGTCTCGCTCAATATCATCTCCCTCTCAGGACTCATTCTGGGCGTGGGAATGATAGTGGATAATGCCATCATCGTGATGGACAACATCAGGCAGAAGAAGGCCTGCGATGACAGGACGATAGTGCAGTCGGTGAAAGAGGTGTTCATGCCGATGCTCTCATCTGTGCTTACCACCTGCTCTGTCTTTGTGCCGTTGATATTCCTTAGCGGTACGGCAGGAGCATTGTTTTTCGATCAGGCCATGGGCATCACGATAGCCCTCTTCTGTTCGCTCGCCGTGGCGTCCATTGTCGTGCCTGTATATTTCAGATTGCTTTACAGGCGGAAGGAATTCGGCAGCAGGGCAAAGGAAAACAGGATGATAATGCGATGGTATGAGAAAGGCATCAGGTTCACGTTCCGCAATGGCAGGAAGATGATTCTTGCCTTTGCCGGCTGCATAGTGATGATATTGGCCGTCTCGCCGATGATAAGGAAAGAGAGAATGCCTGTTCTGCCGCATGATGACGCCATAGTCACCATCGACTGGAACGCAGGAATCACGCCAGAAGAGAATGACAGAAGGGTGAAGGAAGTGCTGAAAGCGGCTGGGAAATACATGACGTCATTCACCACGATGGTGGGAGGTCAGGACTTCATACTGTCGCATACCAGGAATATAACAAGCAGTGAGGCAGTGTGTTACATCAAGTCTGCCAATGCCGACGACTGCCAGAAGGCGAGAGAAACGATGATGGACTACGTGGCTAAGCATTATCCTAAGGCAAAGACGGAGGCGGAACTGGCCACAAATATCTTCGACATGATATTCTCCACTGACGAGCCTGACCTGCAGATAAGACTGCAAAACCGCAGCGGAGGCAGACCTGCAGTGGAGCAGACACGCACCGTCACCGACTCGCTGAGGCTGCATTTCCCGGAACTCAACATCCAGCATCTTGCCACGGAGACCTACCTCCAGTATCAGACGGATGCGCAGCAGATGGCTTACTATAAGGTGACTTACCAGCAGCTCTATCTACGCTTCCGCGAACTTCTGGGTAGCAACAATATCTATGACATCAACAGTGGCGGAGAGAGCGTGCCTGTCATCATCGGAACTGACGGCAGGGATGCTGACGTGCTGCTGGGAAACACCATACGCAATGCTGACGGAATAGACATTCCGCTGGAATATCTCGTGAAGGAATCGCGCAAGGAGGACTATAAGCACCTTACTGCTGGCGATGAAGGCGAGTATGCCGCCATCGACATTGAGACTGCCGGCGACGGGGAGGTGAGGAAGGTGATGGACTATGTGTCACGTATTACGGACGATGACGCCAGAAATCTACAGGCCACGTTCACGGGAAACTATTTCTCTTCCCGCACGATGGTGTGGGAACTGGCTATGGTGATGCTTGTGGCGGTGATGCTTCTCTATTTCATTCTCGCTGCGCAGTTTGAGAGTCTGCTCCAGCCTGTCATCATCCTTGCGGAGGTAGTCATAGATGTTGCGCTTGTGATACTTGCATTGTTTGTCTGTGGAGAGACGCTCAATGTGATGTCGATGATAGGAATGGTGGTGATGTGTGGCATCATCATCAATGACTCCATCCTGAAGGTGGATACCATCAATCGCCTTTACCGTCAGGCTGTTGCCGCCAATGGCGTGACGAGAGTGACCCTACTGCGCTCCATAGTCACTGCCGGACATCAGCGTCTGCGCCCGATCATCATGACATCGCTGACCACTATCCTCGCTATCCTGCCGTTGTTGCAGCGTGGCGACATGGGATCAGCGTTGCAGTTTCCGCTCTCATTCACCATCATTGTCGGCATGACAGTCGGCACTATGGTCAGTCTCTTCTTCGTTCCCCTCGTCTATCATGCCATTTATGGTAGGCGATGGTTCGGTGGGAAGTGACACATAGTTGTTTGAGAATACTCAACAAGCCGCCACTGTGCCAGCGGCTTTTACCGCTGGATACCAAAACAACAAAACAACAAGACAACAAAACAACAGAAGAATGCGCTCCCCCTTCTCCATAATCCTGATAATGTGCATACTGATGGTCATCGGCGTGTGTGTCTTTCCGCGCCTGGACATCAGCAACGAACCGCGTCCCGAGCAAGGCAAGACGCTGACCATATCCTACTCATGGCGAAACGCTTCGGCAAAAGTCATAGAGCAGAATGTCACTTCACGCATCGAAGCATTGGTGGCTGCAGTGAAGGGAGTGGAGAAAATATCATCGGTAAGCCGTTTCGGAAACGGACGTATCACGGTGGAGATGAAGCCGAAGGCTGACGTGTCGATGGCTAAATTCGAGATCGCATCCATCCTTCGGCAGGTAAAGGACAAACTCCCCGAGGACGTTTCATTCCCCGTAGTCACTGGTGGAGAGGTGAACACAGGCATTGACGGCAATGAGGTGAAGCAGATACTGACATACCAGATCAATGCGGATATGTCGGGAGAGCAGATGAAACAGGTGGTGGAGCGCATGATGGGACACTCGCTGGAGAAGATAGACGGAGTGCATCACGTCGATATTACGGGAGCCACGTCCCACTATATGGAGATAGCCTACGATGCTGACGAGATAGCGGCTTACGGCATAAGCGCATCGGATATCATCGATGCGGTAAGAAACTATACCGGGAGGGAGGATGTCATCGGGGAGGTGACCACGGAAAACGGGCGTATCACCATCCCTCTTGTCCTCACTTCTAAGGAAAGGCAGGGCAGTTTTGAGGCGATGCCTCTCAAGAATATAGGCGGAAAGACTGTGTATATGAATAATCTTACGCAGTGCAGCATAAGGGAAAAACAGCCCGACAGCTATTTCCGCATCAATGGGCAGAACACATTATACATCAACATATATGCCGAAAAGGATGCCAATACCGTGCGCACTGCCGACAAGGTGAAGGACGTGATGTCAGCCACTTTCGGCAATGCCAAGGGCTTGTCGTGCGAGAAGAGCTACGACCGTGCCGAGACGGAGATGAAGGAATTCCGCACATTGATACTACGTTCGTCCCTCACGCTCGTCATATTGCTGATATTCGTATGGTTTGCAGGTGGCAGACGATGGAAAT
Organism: uncultured Prevotella sp.; assembly: GCA_900548195.1. Classification (GTDB taxonomy): domain Bacteria; phylum Bacteroidota; class Bacteroidia; order Bacteroidales; family Bacteroidaceae; genus Prevotella. Next base: position 16,684 of record URJQ01000036.1, on the reverse strand, counting down.
ATCTCTGCATCATTTCCGTCTCATTGCTTGCCAATATCCTGTCAGCCATAGTGATATATTGGCTTATGGACATAAGGCTGCACCCTATGTCGCTGGCTGGAATAACGGTTTCGCTGGGCATTATCATTGATTCCAGCATCGTGATGGCAGACCATTATGCTTATTACCGCAACCGGAAAGCCCTGCTCGGCATAATGGCAGCGATGCTTACCACGATAGGTTCGCTCGTGATAGTGTTCTGGTTGCCGGACTTTATCAGGCATGACCTCAAGGATTTCTCCATCGTGGTGATGATAAATCTTGCCGTGGCTATCCTCGTAGCCTCATTCTTTGCGCCGGCTTTGGTGGAGAAACTCCAGTTTACGAGCCGTAAAAGCGTGGGGAAGAGAAACCGCCGCACACGCTTTGTCATATCATTCTCACGCTGTTATGCCAAGTATGTGTCGCTTTGCCAGCACCGCATCGGAAGGTGGGCTATGCTGTTGCTGTTCGCTTGCCTGTTTGGCGGTACGCTGAAGCTGTTCATCAGTTCGCTCGACTCCAACACATATCGCCCCAAGAGGGATGAGATGCAACTGAGCATACGGGCTCAGATGCCGGTGGGAGGCAGCGTGCAGGAGCTGAATGAGAAGGTGAAAGAGGTGGAGGCATTCCTCACGCAGTTTGATGAAATAAAGAGATTCGAGACTTCCGTCCGCTCTCGTGGTGCCTCAATCATGGTGGAATTCAAGAAGGAAGCATTGCAGACAGGCTTCCCCTATATGCTGGAAAACAAGGTGATAGGCAAGGTAATCACCATCGGAGGCGCTGACTGGGCTACATCGGGAGTCAGCGACCGCGGATTCAGCAATTCCCTCAATCTGCAATATCGTGCCAACAGCATAGAGATTGCAGGTTATGACTATGAGCGCCTCTACCGCTTTGCCGAGGATATGTGCAGGGAATTGCGCAGGAACAATCGTGTGGTGGATATCGCTATCCAGACTCCTGGGCATGAAGAGCAGGAGAATGAATACTTCATGGAATATGACAACAGGACGCTTGCCATCGACAGCGTGTCGCCTTACGATGTCCATTCCGCCATGCAGAGGATGCTCTCACAGCGTGATGCGGGCGAGATAGAACTGCAACAGGGCAGTAATGGCAAGGCTGTCAGGATGCCGGTGCAGATCAAGCCTTCGACTGTGGAGACCTATGACATCTGGAAACTTCGCAATTCCTATATCAATGCAGGGGGCAGAACCGTGCGTCCTTCCGGTTTCATGTCAATCAATCAGCGTGAGGCGAAGAACGTCATTCCGCGTGAAAGCCAGGAATATATCCTTAGGGTGGCATTCAATGTGCTCGGTTCCTATGCCTATACAGACAGGTATATCAAGCGTATCACGAAGCAATTCAATGATCTGTTTCCCATAGGATTCCGCTGTCTCAACATGACTTACGGCGCATATGAAGACAATGGCACGCAATATTGGCTCATAGGACTTGTGGCTGTCATCATCTTCTTTGTGCTTTCCATCATGCTTGAGAGCATGCTCCAGGCCTTGGCTATCACTATGCTTATCCCCGTGTCATTCATCGGACTCTTTCTGACCTATCATCTCACGGGCATTCCTTTCGGCACCGGTGGCTTTGCGGCTATGGTATTGCTCGCCGGACTGACCGTCAATGCCGGCATTTACATCATCTGCCATTACAATATCCAGGGAGTCAAAGGGATAAAGGCATTCGTCCGTGCTTTCAATCACAAGATTATCCCTATCCTCCTGACCATCCTTTCCACCGTTCTCGGTATGATTCCATTCCTCATAGACGGTCCGGATGCCCAGCCATTCTGGTATTCCCTCGCTGTCGGCACGATAGGAGGACTGTCCGTCAGTTTCCTCTGGATCTTCTCTTTCCTGCCTATCGTGATGAATCGCTTGCGTGGAGAGAAGGGAGGAATAAAATCAGTGAAGGGGGAAGAGTGATTTCTCACTCTTCACCCTTCACTCTTCACTTTTCACAAAAGATGCAGAAGCCAGCCACTGTGCCAACGGCTTTTACCGTTGGATAACACTGCCTCAACGCCTCGCAGCCTCGATGATAGTGTCGAGACCTTTGGCGAAATCTTCATCGGTTATATCCACTTTTACATCGGGAGCAATGCCAAACTCGGTAGTGTTTCCATCCGCATCATACATAGGACAGGCAGAGAAACGGACACCCCAGCCGTTTGGCAACTCACTGGAGAACGGCATTCCAGCACCACCTCCTGTGGTATCTCCTATGATTGTGACCGACGAAGACGCGCCTTTTCGCGCACGACCTATCGCCTTCATGCACTTCACAAACTCGTTTGCCGCACTATATACCGACCTATTAGTAAGGACGCAGACGGGCTTACGCCAGCGGATTCCCTTGCCAGGTTGCAGATATTGCGCCTCCATAGCAGAGAAATCTGAATGCCCTCTGCCTGTCTTGTGCTGGATATATCCCACCAATAACTCCTCATCCGTAAAGCGAGAAGCAAGTTTTTGAGCCGACGTTATCATGCCGCCACCATTATTTCTCACGTCTATTATTATCTTACTGCATGGCGCAAGGTAATAGAACACCTCATCAAGATTGCCATTTCCGAAGCTATTTTCGAAAGTAAGGCACTGCACATAGCCCGTATTATCATCGAGAATGCGGTATTTCAGTCCGCTGGCTATCCTGTAATCCGTGCCGAGATACTTGCGTGTGAGCGTGTCGGAATAGTTTGCCGGATAAGCTTCTTTCCACGACCAGTTGCGTCCATTGTCGAAAGGAGAATAGAGATTGACGTGTCCGTCGCGCAATTCTCCCAGCATTGAGGCAAGCAATTCGAAGAGTTGGTCACGCGAAAGCATACTGTTAGCCTGCTTACTGTAACGCACTTTCACCTCATTCCAATCGACTCCCAACTCCTTTTCCTTTTCTGAAAAGAAGCAATAATGCTCGTCCATTATCTTCCACAGAGCCTGAAAGTTGCCCTGCGTCGTATTGTCATATTGCTCTTCTTCCACACAAGCTGTGAGGATAAAAAGCGGAAGGAGAAATAGAATGAGTTTTTTCATAAACTGAATGGAGAATAATAGAGAAAAACAAAGCAATATACTTGCTTAATTTTGACATATATTCAATGTTTTTCTATATTGTTTTTTTAATCTTCGCCACAGCCAGTGGGAACTAAGAGACTGTATATTGCTTGCAAAAGTTGTGTTATTGATATTTTTTTCAAAAGCACAGTTACAACGCCCGTGTCACACCAAGCACGAAGGAATGGGAATATTCATGCTGCTTCAGATGATTTGGCTTTGCCTGACGCACATCGCCGAGATAGCCTATGCGAAGCGAAGCCTTCCTCCAAAGAGGCAAATCGACAGAAAACTGATGCCTGAGCGATGGCGTAGAGACATTAGTAAACACCATATTGTCATCGTACTTTCCACCGTAAAACAGTTCATAATACGACTGTCCATAAGCCGGAGAGAACATTATTCCCACAAGAGGCATACGCACTTCGTAAGTGAGAGGCACGATGTGACGCCCCACCTTCACCCTGTAAGTGGCACTTCCAGCGCATCCTATGCTCCAGGAAGCGTAGCCCTGTGCCGGATTATTCGCCACATTCTTTGTGTTATAGGCAAATCCGAGGTAGAGATTTGTCATTCCTCCAGCCCTTAAAGTCATGGCGCCATCCAGCATTTCCCATCGCTTCATCATGGCAAAAGCGAAGTCATAATGTCCTGAAAGGGCGTCTGCATTGTCCGCCTTATTATGCGTAATATCGACTGCCCCTTCGTGACTAAACTGCAAATCCCACATATTTCTGCGGCTGCGGAGCACGTTTGACAGAAATCTCACTGTCGAACCTTTATAATCCTGCGGCGAGAGATAAGTGTCAAGACGGTTTGTCGTGCCTATCGCAAGAGCCGTAGTACGGTCTATCCGCACGGTTTTGGGAAGCAAAGAATCGCCTTTCTCCTGTGCATTTGCCAGAAAAGGACTAAGGAAAACGATGACTATTGCCATCATTTTCCTTATCTTCACGCATATATTTTCTTTTGCTTTTTCCTTCATAGGAGTTCGTTTTGCAGTTTGATAATAAGGCTTTTAATATCAACAAATTAAAATATAAGTAGGTGATCAGAATTATTTCTCTATTGATATTATCTTTCAACCAAAGCAGCGAGCCTTATCATGACAGAAAGAGACTTACTACTCATCAAATGAGAGCGAAGTCTGACCAGTCAGTTCATCACGCACCTGCTGCTCACTCTTGCCTGCATCAGGGTCAAGATTTTCCAATTCTGCAGGCTCTCCCTCTGTGGTTTCACCTTCATCATCAGCCTGTCCCTCCGGGAAACGTAGCGGTTCGAGTTCCTCTATGCGCTCTATCTTATACGTAGAGACACGCTTTCCGCGAGCATCATAGCCCTTGACAGGCACATACTGCTCAGCATCTATCTCCATCTGAGGGCGGAAAGCATCCACTCCGCCAAAGGTGACGAGGACACGAGGGAATGCTACGTCAGTGAAGATAATCTCCTTCGACTGCGGATTGACGAGATAATTATGATGATTCTTCGTAGCCTTGTCGAGGCGGAAACGCTTGATGTAAGGAAGATTCTTATTATCCTTGTCGTAGAGCACGCAGGTATAGACTTTGTTAGGGTCGAATTTCTCAATGCGCTTGACGTTTGTCTCAAAGTGATTATCCACATTTGGAGTGGTCACATAGAAATCTCCGTCCTGCAATATGACGAGTATCTGGTCGCCATCGCTGAAGTCTCCCAGCAGATTTCCCTGTCCGTCATGATTGAGACGGTTGACATCAGGATCATACCACACTTTCTGTCCGCCGAGAGTGGAGCGTCCATGACTCTTCAGACTAATGCGATGGAGAGGATATTTGGAGATGATATTACCCCTCGAACCGCGTCCTTTGACTGCAAGATTAGTGAAGTCATAGTCGAAGAATATCTTCTTCAGCTTCACATTTGGCTCGTATGTTATCTTTATCACTTCGGCTTCACCATTAGGATTGGCTGAGAAATAGACCACTCTGGAGCTTGGCGTGCCATTGGTAAGGTCGTATTCCTTATCACGAGTGATGCTCGGGATATTGAAACGCTTTACATAATAGAAGCCAGCCTTACCGTCACGATATACCATATTATATGTGGTACGGATGTCGCCACGCTTCCATACTTGCAGATGCAGGATATTTTTGCCCACGAATATCTTCTCCGCTACGCGCACTACCTTGAATTTTCCATCACGATAGAACACGATAACGTCGTCAATATCTGAGCAATTGCTGACAAATTCGTCCTTCTTCAGTCCGGTTCCGATAAATCCTTCCTGACGGTTGATGTAGAGTTTCTGATTTGCTTCCACCACTGCCGTCGCCTCGATATTCTCGAAATTGCGTATCTCTGTAAGGCGCGGATGCTCCGCTCCGTATTTGTTTCTGAGGTGTTCGTACCATTCGCAGGTCACATCCACCATGCGGTTGAGGTCCTTTTCGATTTCATCTATCTCAGCCTGAATACGTGCCATGAGCTCGTCAGCCTTGTCCTTAGAGAACTTTGCTATACGTTGCATCTTGATTTCCAGCAGACGCAGGATATCCTCTTTGCGCACTTCACGCACAAAGAGATGATAGAACGGCGTGAGACGCGCATCGATATGCTCGCAGATAGAATCTATACTGGTGGCATTTTCAAATTTCTTGTCCTTGTAGATGCGTTCCTCTATGAATATCTTTTCAAGGGAAATGAAGAACAGTTGCTCTAATAATTCATCCCTACGGATTTCAAGTTCGCGCTTGAGAAGATTGAGAGTCTGGTCTGTAGAGGAACGAAGAATGTCGCTGATGGTAAGGAATTGCGGCTTGCGGTCACGGATAACGCAGCAGTTTGGCGAAATGCTGACCTCGCAATCAGTAAACTTATACAGGGCGTCCAGCGTCTTGTCGGATGATACTCCCGGCGTGAGATGTACGAGAATCTCCACATTAGCAGCCGTGAGATCCTCCACTTTACGCACCTTTATCTTACCTTTCTCCACAGCACGGGTGATACTATCAATCAGAGACTCTGAGGTACGAGAGAATGGAATATCACGTATCACGAGCGTCTTATTGTCGAGTTTCTCTATCTTTGCACGCACTTTGACGTTTCCTCCACGCTGTCCGTCATTGTATTTACTTACGTCTATGGAGCCTCCCGTAGGGAAGTCAGGATAGAGATGAAACTCTTTGCCACGAAGATAAGCTATTGCCGCGTCACATATCTCCACGAAATTATGAGGTAATATCTTAGAGTTTAGTCCCACAGCAATGCCCTCCACTCCCTGAACAAGGAGGAGAGGAAACTTCACAGGCAATGTTATTGGTTCCTTATTTCTGCCATCATAGGAGAATTGCCACTCGGTTGTCTTAGGATTAAAGACGGTCTCAAGGGCAAACTTGCTCAGTCTTGCCTCTATATAACGTGGCGCAGCAGCACTGGAACCCGTAAGTATGTTACCCCAGTTACCCTGCGTATCAATGAGCAAATCCTTCTGTCCCATCTGCACAAGAGCATCTCCGATGGAGGCATCTCCGTGAGGGTGGAACTGCATAGTGTGGCCCACGATATTAGCCACCTTATTATATCTGCCGTCATCCATACGCTTCATGGAGTGAAGAATACGGCGCTGCACAGGCTTCAAGCCGTCCTCGATATGGGGCACGGCACGCTCCAGGATTACATACGATGCGTAATCCAGGAACCAGTTTTGGTACATCCCACTCAAATGATGCACTGCAGATGCGTCAAAGCGATTGGAGGGTCTATACTCCGAGTGTGCCTCTTCGGCATTTTCGGCTTGCATTTCTTCCTCCATAGTAGCGTCTTCATCCTGCTCAGAGCCTTCTGCGATGGTCTGAGAATCAGTTTCTCCGATAGCTTCTTTGTCGAGGTCTGTGTTCAGGTCTTTTATTTCTTCATCCATAGTAAAAGGTGTATTCTTATAATATTCTTCCTGCAAAAATACTAAAAATTTGCGAGATATGGTAATTTTACGACCTTATCTTTCCATTTTTATAGAAAAAACACTAATTTTGCACCGCAATAAATTCAAGATTTATCCAGATAACATCAAAAAAATGAATAAATATACTGACGTACTCTGCAAAAGCATGAAGTCGCTCAATCGCTTCGACTATGTGCTTATCGGCTCCATCTGTGCCCTCTCTCTCGTTTCTTTCTACGTGAAAGGTGAATTTAATGCCAATATCTTCATTGCGGCACTGAGCGCTGTGCTCGGTGTCTTTTGCGTGGTGTTGGGCGCAAAAGGCTCGCTTGCCAACTGGATTATAGGCACTGTGGAGTGCATACTCCATATCTATATCTGCTTTGTCAGCCATATCTATGGTGACTTCTTGCAGCGCATCTTCTGGAATCTTCCGATGCAATTCCTTGGATGGAAGAACTGGAGAAAGCGCGAAAGACATGATAATACCACAAGTATCAGAACGCGATACATGACCTGGAACCAGCGTTACATCACCATTCTCGTGGTCGCAGTGATGACATACCTGCTTGGTCTCTTCCTTCAGAACTTCGGACCTTGGATGATTGGCGTGCTGAGGGATATTCTTCCTGATATGCAATTCAAGACATTGAAGGCTGATTACGACTTCCCTGCCCTGCTTTGGTTTGACTCTTTCACCACTGTGGCTTCTATCGTAGCTCTCTATATCAGTATTAAGGCATACGTGGAGCAGTGGTATCTCTGGCTTTCCATCAACATTTCATCAATCTGCATCTGGATTTTCCAGGACACAGAGTTCTCATTTATGACCATTGCAAAGTATGGTGTATATCTCGTAAACACATTCTATGGCATATATATGTGGAACAAACTGAGTAAGGAATAATCGTAAAGTAGTCGAAAAAAACATTGCAAAGCAAGCGAAGAATAATTGCAAAGCAAGCAAAGAATATCCCACACACACTTACATAAAAACGAAATCGCACTGAGAAATATTGTCTCAGTGCGATATTTTTTTATATTTTTTCGTCCATCCCTTGCGCTTATGCTTCTCTAAATCAAAAGATAACAGAGAGTTGCACTAATCAAATTAGAGGGAGAAAGTCTAATAATCAGAAGGAAAAAGTCTTCTGATCACAGGGAGATACCCTTCTAATCACAGAGTGACACCAATCTAATCACAGGGTGATACCCATCCAATCAAAATGAGAGAATCTTCTAATCAGAAGGCAATATTACTGGAATGGAGGGAAAGGAGTGCCGACATGAACGAATGAATGCAGCGTCAGATCAAAGACGAGAGTGCTGTATGCAGGGATAGAGCCTGAGGTCTGTGTGCCGTAACCCAACTGATAAGGGATATAGACACGCCATCTGTCGCCCTCGTGCATCTGCATAAGAGCAGTGGTAAATCCATCTACGAGTCCGGAAACGGCATACTTTGCCGGAACCATAGTAGCTGGATTATAGTTTCCTGTCCATGACTGGTCGAAGATATAACCGTCAGCATGCGTCTCTGTAGGCATCAGACGTCCCTGATAATGCACGCGAACAGAGTCACTATAGATAGGACATTGCTTGCCTTCGCCTTCGCTCAGCACCTCCACTACGATGTCATCAGTATGCTTCGCAGTGACATGTCCCATCTTGGAATACACGCGGATTATCTTCCATTTTGCGTCTCCGGCAGATATAGCGGCAGAAGCCTTGCTGTAAATGCCTTCAAAATACGCCTCATTACGATTCTGCCAGTCGTCAAATTCGTTATCGTCCTCATTGGACTCACTGCATGATGTCATGCAAGTAAATCCGATGAGAGCGAGGAATAAGATGAAATACTTGTTCATTTACTGAAGTTTCTTAAGAAGAGAAGTGATGGTTACCTGATCTTCGATGATTCCCTGAAGGTCGGCAATGTTGACACGCTTCTGCTCCATAGTGTCACGATAGCGCAGTGTTACTGTGTTATCTTCGAGAGTCTGATGGTCAACAGTGACACAGAAAGGAGTTCCGATAGCATCCTGACGACGATAACGCTTTCCGATGGCGTCCTTTTCCTCGTACTTACAGTTGAAATGGAACTTGAGAGCATCCTGTATCTCGCGTGCCTTCTCTGGCAGACCGTCTTTCTTAGTCAGAGGGAAGATAGCGAGCTTCACTGGAGCGAGGGCTGCAGGAAGATGGAGCACGGTGCGTGTTTCGCCATTAGGAAGTTTCTCTTCATCATAAGAATGACACATGATAGAGAGGAACATACGGTCAACACCGATAGAAGTCTCGATAACGAATGGAGTGTATGACTCATTGGTCTCAGGGTCGAAGTACTCAATCTTCTTGCCAGAGAACTTAGCATGCTGGCTAAGGTCGAAGTTGGTACGTGAGTGTATGCCTTCAACCTCCTTGAAACCGAATGGCATGTGGAACTCGATGTCGGTGGCAGCATTAGCATAGTGAGCCAACTTATCATGGTCATGGAAGCGATAGTTTTCTGCTCCGAAGCCGAGATTCTGATGCCACTTCATGCGGGTCTCTTTCCATTTAGCAAACCAATCGAGCTCAGTACCAGGCTTAATGAAGAACTGCATCTCCATCTGCTCAAACTCGCGCATACGGAAGATGAACTGTCTTGCCACGATTTCGTTACGGAATGCCTTACCAATCTGCGCGATACCGAAAGGAATCTTCATGCGTCCAGTCTTCTGAACATTAAGATAATTGACGAAGATACCCTGTGCTGTCTCAGGACGAAGGTAAACCTTCATAGAGCCTTCTGCGCTTGCTCCCATCTCGGTGGAGAACATAAGGTTGAACTGGCGCACGTCAGTCCAGTTCTTTGTGCCAGAGATTGGGCATACGATTTCCTCGTCGAGGATAATCTGCTTCAATGCTTCGAGGTCTGGACCCTGCATTGCGTCGTGATAGCGATGATGGAGATCATCGTATTTCTTTTGGTTTTCGAGGACGCGAGGGTTAGTTTGGCGGAACTGAGCCTCATCGAAAGCGTCCCCAAACTTCTTCTGTGCTTTAGCTATTTCCTTAGCTATTTTGTCCTCATATTTGCCCATCTGGTCTTCGATGAGCACATCGGCACGGTAGCGCTTCTTTGAGTCGCGGTTGTCGATAAGAGGGTCATTGAAAGCATCTACGTGGCCGGAAGCCTTCCATATTGTAGGGTGCATGAAGATAGCGGAGTCGATGCCCACGATATTGTCATGGAGAAGCACCATAGACTGCCACCAATACTGCTTGATATTATTCTTCATCTCTACACCATTCTGAGCATAATCATACACTGCGCCCAGACCGTCGTAAATTTCACTTGATGGGAATACGAAACCATATTCTTTACAGTGACTTACGATTTTCTTAAATACATCTTCTTGTGCCATTTTTATTTTTAGAATTATTATAATCTATTTTATCGTGCAAAATTACACTTTTTTTTTGAAATATCTTACAGTCATCATCATTTTTCTCCCCCTTTTCTACATTTTTAGCATAATAAAAGCAAAGAGGTGATATATTTTTTGGATAAACAGAGGAAACTTTGTACTTTTGCACACCATTAGATACATACACTGCTAACACTTATGAAAAGGTACTATTTTATCGTCCTCACCCTCATTATGGATTTTGCCAGCCTCACGAAAGCGAGCGCACAGGAATGGACTACAGAGAATGTAAGAGACATTATCACTAATGTAAACAACGCTTGGCAGCAGTCTCACCCTAAGCAGGAGCGCGCGTTCTGGGACCCCGCCGTATATCATACTGGCAATATGGAGGCATATTCCCTCTTTAAGGTAAAGGCTTGGCGCGACTATTCTTTTGCTTGGGCAGAACAAAACAAATGGATGGGCGCAAAGGAGGCGGACAAAAAGAAGTGGAAATACAAGAAATACGGTGAGGGACAAGACTTTGTGCTCTTCGGTGATTGGCAGATTTGCTTCCAGACTTACCTCGATCTCTACTTTGCAGCAGAGGGCTATGATTACTCTGCTCCGCTGAAAAACAAGAAAAATACCTATGCCGCAATGAAGGCAAAGGCAAGTCCTCTGATGACTCTCGAAATGGGTCCTACCGATTATCAGATACAGCGTGCGCTCGACGTGATGGGATATGAGGCAAGGAGCGAAGCGTCAGACTACTGGTGGTGGGTAGATGCACTCTACATGGTGATGCCTGTAATGACCAAGATGTATAGACTCACGGGCGATGAAATATATCTCGACAAGATGTATGACAACTGGAAATACTGCAATTCCATCATGTATGACAAGGAGACCGGACTATATTTCCGCGACGGAAAATATGTCTATCCCAAGCATACTACCAAGAATGGAAAAAAGGATTTCTGGGCTCGTGGCGACGGATGGGCTATGGCTGCCTTTGCAAAGATTCTCAAAGACTTGCCAAAGAATGCTGCCCACAGGAAGGAATATATATCTTATTACAAGCGCCTTGCAAACGCAATAGTGGATTGTCAGCAAACTGAAGGTCACTGGACACGCTCTATCCTTGATCCGGAACAGGCTCCAGGATATGAGACAAGCGGCACTGCGCTCAACTGCTACAGCCTCTTTTGGGGCATGAACAACGGCATCCTGAAGGGTAAGAAATATGCTGCGGCAGCGCAAAAAGCATGGGATTACCTTGCTCTTGTGGCTCTCCAGCCCGACAATAGCATAGGTTACGTCCAGCCTATCGGCGAGAAAGCTATTCCGGGACAGGTAGTCAATCAGAAGTCTGTCACCAATTTTGGCACTGGTGCCTTCCTCCTTGCCGCCTGCGAATATTATCGTTACCTGCAGAAAAATGGCAAAAGCAGTAAAACAAAGAAGACTTTCCGCCCACATGCCTTCGTAGGTGTGGGAGCAGGAATGCAGTTTTAAGTAAGCTATCTCCCACTCTTCTCCCTTAAATCTTCATTATTTACTCCGTAAAATACCAAATGATTATCACCCTTCTGATAGCAATCACCCTTGGGGTTGCCCTACTCCCACATATCGCTTACATCATAGCGAAGGTGCTGGCACTGTTCTTCCATTTCCATGTAGTTTACCGCCCGTTCGGTTTCACAGCATTAGGACTGGCAGGATTGTGGCTTTGCCTATTCGCCTACGGCAACCTCTTCGGACGCTATTTCCATGAGACCAAGAAGGTGGAGATACCTTGCAAGGGACTGCCGGAGAGCTTCAAGGGCTACAGGATAGTGCATATCTCCGACCTGCACCTTGACGGTTATGCCGGAAAAGAGGACGTATTGCTCTCCATTGTCAATGATATAAACGCCTTGAAGCCTGACCTTATCTGCTTCACCGGCGACCTTATCTCCATCGATGAATCGGAACTGCCGCCTTGCATTCCGCAACTGAAACAACTGAAATCGAAGGACGGCGTGGTAAGCATCTTCGGAAACCACGACTATATGCCTTACAAACGCATGGCTTCCAAGAGAGAACGGACTGACAGAGTGAACAGACTGGCACGTATGGAGCATGATGAATTGGGATGGAAACTGCTGCTCAACAACAACTTGTTCATCCATCGGGGCAATGACAGCATCGCTATCGTGGGCTGCGAAAACCAGAGTCTGGGCATCCATAGCATTATCCGCAGAGGTAATCTCACGAAAGCCCTTGAAGGAACCGACCAGTCCTTCCGCATTATCCTCACCCATGACCCTACTCATTGGCGTGGAGAGATACTCGGTAAGGCTCGCTCTAAGGATGATGGCACGCTGACTTTGTCGGGGCATACTCACTCTGGACAATTCCGTGTGCTCGGTTTCTCCGTGGCACGCTTTATATATAAGGAGTACGATGGACTCTATACAGAAGGCAACCAACACCTTTATATAAATATAGGACTTGGCGGCACCATGCCAATGCGCATCGGTGCGACTCCAGAAATCACTCTTATCACACTCAGATAGGGTGGCTTCCCTATCTCAAATCATTCCGAATTACTTGTTCGGTGACCTATAAACAGTTGTCTGGAATACAGTACATGAATGGAGTAAAGGCTTGAACGACAGATCGCTCATATTCCGTTGATAAGGTACTGTCTTCCAGACAGCTGTGTTTTTTCTTGTTTATAGTCCCGAGACTTCGTCCCGGGTTACTCTCGCTATGCTCGGTATAGGCTTCCAGCCTAAGCTTGTTGTAGAGTGTTTTGATAAATGTTCAAACAACAGACCAAACGACTAACCAACAAGACAACGACACAAGACAAAGGGAAAAAAATGGAACAAAAATGCGATAGCAAAGCCTTCATTTTGCAATAGCTAAGCTTTTACCGTCTAAAAGCATAGATATTAGGAGGTAAAAGCATAGTTATTAGGAGGTAATATCTATGCTTTTAGGACGTAAAAACTATGCTTTTGCAACGCTTTAATTATCAATGCGTTACAAAAGCACTTTTTCATAATTATCCAATAACAGGAAAATCGAACAATTTTCTCACGCGAAACGAGTCCAAACACACGGGAATCGACATGATGGGAAACAATCATCATGCCTAAGGGAGAATATCATCCGACTTGAGAAACAATTAGAACAAGGCAATGACAGCGAAGACAAGAAGTGTCAATCCTGCCGTTATTGCCGGGAGCCATTCATACTGTTTGACGAAAGGTTCATGCTTTTCAAAATACTTGGAATACAAACAAACTATCAGACCAGAGACCACCGTGGCATAAATAATGCCGGCAAGGAGGTCGCCAGGATAATGCACTCCGAGATAAGAACGGGAATAGCAGATGACGAGAGTGAGCAAAGCCAAAGACGCAAGCGCCTTCTTCGACCTCAGCATATATGCCACGAGCAAGGTTATTCCCCAATAGTTTGCCGCATGGGCGGACGGAAATCCACAGGCACCACCGCGATAGCCATTCACGATATGTACCAATGGTGAGATTGGATTATCAGGATTCGTAGGACGAAGTCGATGAATCCACGGACGAATGACTGAGGCATTGAGCGTATCAGTAAAGAGCATCATGATGCCTATCATCAATGCGAGCGATATGACGCCTCTCACTCCACGGTTGCGATAGACCACCCACAGGGTAATCAGATAGAATGGAATCCACACTGTCTTTGCGCTTATCAGCCACATAAACTGGTCGAGGAAAGCGTTGTGCATACCATTTATAAAAAGGAGGACGGTGGTGTCTAATTGATTCATTCTTTGGATATGATTAAGAGATGGTGGATGGAAGGGAGTAACCAACGGTAAAAGCCGTTGGCACAGGGGATGATGGTGGTTGTTGGTTGTCGGTTGTCGGTTATTGGTTATTGGTGTTCGGTGTTCGGTTGGGGGGTGTTGGTGTATGGTAACTAACCAAAAACCAACAACCTACAACCTACAACCTATTTAGAAGATGAATGTTCTCTCCAACCAGTAGCATAAGATACCACAGAGATAGCCTACGAAAGCGATCCAAGTGACCTTCTTCATGTACCAGCCGAAGCTAACCTTCTCAAGTCCCATAACTACTACACCAGCAGCACTACCGATGATAAGCATAGAACCGCCAACGCCTGCGCAGTAAGCAAGCAACTGCCAGAAGATGCCATCCTGACCGAAGTCGCCCATCTCAGCAAGTGGGTACATACCCATACATCCAGCTACGAGAGGCACGTTATCGACGATACTTGAGAGTACACCGATGATACCAGTAACAAGGTAATGGTTGCCATCAAACCAAGTATTGAGGTTTTCACCCAAGAGAGTGAGGGCACCGATTGTCTCAAGACAAGCTACAGCCATCAAGATGCCGAGGAAGAAGAGGATGGTGCTCATGTCGATGCGAGCAAGCATTGCTGTAACACGCTTCTGCATACCAATCTTATCCACGCCATCAGAGAGCTTGCTATAGAATATTTCAGTAACAGTCCAAAGAATACCAAGCACAAGCATGATACCTACAAATGGAGGAAGGTGAGTGATAGACTTGAAGATAGGCACGAAAATCAGACCACCCACACCGAGATAGAACACCACCTTGCGCTGGAAGTCTGTCAGTTCGTTATCCATCTTGAAGCTCATATCCTTCTTAGCCTCAGTGACATCCACTGTGCCGTGGAGCATACGAGAAAGCAAGAATGCCGGGATAATCATTGAAACGAGTGATGGGATGAGCAATTCCTTGATTACGCCGAATGCTGAGATGAGTCCCTTGTTCCATATCATGATGGTGGTAACGTCACCGATTGGAGAGAAAGCACCTCCGGAATTAGCTGCAATAACCACGAGAGCTGCATAGATGAGACGGTCCTGACGCTCGTAAACGAGTTTGCGGATGAGCATAATCATCACGATACTTGTGGTGAGATTGTCGAGAATAGCACTCAGGAGGAATGTCAGGAAAGCGATACGCCAAAGCAGACGACGCTTGTGACGCGTCTTGAGCATCTCGCGAACAAAGTTGAAACCACCGTTCTGATCGACCAATTCCACGATGGTCATGGCACCCATGAGGAAGAACAGCGTAGTGGCGGTACTACCGAGGTGATGCTCTATCACACCAGACACGGCATTTGAGATAGACTCTCCGGTCGCAGCGGAGATGTACTGACCCGGATCAATCATAAAGATGGTCCAGCAGAACACGAACATAAGCAAGGCAATCGCAGCCTTGTTTACCTTTGTCACGCTCTCGATGGCTATGCAGAAATAGCCCAGCACGAAAACAATGACAATAGCAATAGATAGTGATGTCATTTTTTAATAGTACTAATTTAAAGTTTACGGTTAATTTCGTGCAAAGATAAGAAGAAATGAAGAAATAAAAAAGTTTTTCTGACTATAATTTGATGAAACCAGTAATATAATTACATTATTCTTCTTTTATCACAAAAAATGTGAAATATTATACTATCTTTGCAGATAATTTTGTATCTTTGCCGGAAATTTTAATACTAACTACATAAAACTGCAACCTTACATTAATGGATAAGAAATATTTCTTTGCCGTTGACCTTGGAGCTACAAGTGGACGCACCATCGTGGGTACTCTCGATGATGGCAAGGTCATATTGGAAGAATTAACCCGCTTTGATAATAATCTTATCGAAGCCAACGGTCATTTCTACTGGGATATCTATGCGCTTTACTTTGAGATCATCAAAGGACTGAAAGCGGCTAAACAGAGAGACCTCTGCATCACGAGTATCGGTATCGACACATGGGGCGTGGACTTTGTCTGCGTAGCTGAGGACGGAAGCGTCAGTCAGCCAATAGCTTATCGCGACCCTCACACATTCGATGCGATGGATGACTACCTCGAAAACGTCATGTCAAGAGAGAAAGTATATGACGTCACCGGCATCCAGTTTATGAATTTCAACTCCATCTTCCAGCTTTACGCCATGAAGAGGGCTGGCAATTCTGCTCTAAAGAATGCTCAGAAGATACTTTTTATCCCTGATGCACTCAGCTATATGCTCACTGGCAATATGGTATGCGAATACACCATCGCCTCTACAGCACAGCTCCTTGACCCTCGCACCGGACAGCTCGACCATCGTCTGCTGGCTTCCGTCGGTCTCACTCAGAGCAAATTCGGCAGAATGGTCAATCCTGGCGACCTCGTAGGTGCCCTCACTGCCGACTCATAGCCTCTGCGATAAGT
>URJQ01000035.1 GCA_900548195.1 uncultured Prevotella sp. | reverse complement strand
GGTTGTGGGTAGTATAGTACAAACCAACCAATAACCAACAACCAATAACCCACAACCCCCCAACCATTAAATAGCCTTAGTATTCTCAATCAACCAAGCCTTGTCAGCCTCGTCGTCGAGCAGAGGAAGCAGTTCATCGCGCACCTTCTGATGATAAGCATTGAGCCATTCTATCTCCTCCTTGCGCATCATCTCCATCACGATAGGAGTGGTGTCGATAGGGCAGAGGGTAAGAGGCTCCATCTGAAGGAACTTGCCAAACTCGGTCTCCTTGTAAGGAGTGAAAATCATAGTGTTCTCGATGCGCACACCGAAACGACCTTCGAGATAGATGCCAGGCTCGTCGGTGACGGTCATTCCAGCACGGAGTGGGGTAGGCTTCCACTGCATACGTATCTGATGAGGACCCTCATGCACATTAAGGTAAGAACCTACGCCATGACCTGTGCCGTGGAGATAGTTCATGCCCTCACGCCACATATCCATACGAGCAAGAGCATCAAGCTGTGTGCCGCTTATTCCGTCAGGGAATTTCACCATGGCAAGCTGGATATTACCCTTCAATACGAGAGTATATACCTTGCGCTGCTCCTCTGTGACAGGACCCAAAGCGATGGTACGGGTGAGGTCTGTCGTAGCATCCTGATACTGTGCGCCGCTGTCGATGAGCACGAATCCTTCCGGTTTCAGAGGAATATCTGTCTCAGGAGTAGCCTCATAATGCACGATAGCACCGTGGGCCTGATAGCCTACGATAGTGTCAAAACTGATGTCACGATACAGATCCTGCTCGGCACGAAGCGAAGTAAGTTTCTTATCGACACCGATTTCTGTCACATTACCCTCCTTTACGGCAGGGATAAGCCAGCGGAGGAACTTCACCATTGCTACGCCGTCACGCTTCATGGCGTTGTGGAAACTTCTGATTTCTGCCTCGCTCTTCTTCGTCTTCATCACGGCGATAGGAGAAACTGGCGCATCGACGATGTTTGCCTTCACTGCCTTATAGAGAGAATAGCAGGTGGTGGCGCTGCTCATCAGAATGCTGTAGTCGTTATATTTCTTCAGTGCCTCGGTCACGGCATCGTAAGGAAGCACGTTGATACCATTGTCATGGAGATATACGCTCACCTCGGCAGAGAGTTTTCTCTCGTCGATGAAGAGAGTGGCATCATCCTCGCGGATAAGCAGGAAGCTGACAAAGACAGGATTGCAGTGTACGTCCGTGCCACGGAGATTGAGCGTCCAGGCGATATCATCGAGAGCTGTCACCAGCATACCGTTGGCATGATTAGCCTTGATTTCCTTGCGGATGCGGGTAAGCTTAGAGCCTACGCTCTCGCCAGTAAACTCCTCAGGCTGTATTTCCACCTTATTTAATGGTATTACAGGGCGGTCTTTCCATATCTCAGCCAAAGGGTCAAGGTTAGTACGCACCGTTATTCCGCCTTCGGCACGCAGGTCAGCGATGAGGCTTTCCACGTCGCTCGCAGACATTACCATACCATCTACGCCGACACATGAGCCTCCAGACATGGCAAGCTTCTGTCCGAGCCATTGCGCAATGGTAGGAGTGCCTTCCACGGCATCCTTCATCAGGACGAATTCCGTGCCAGCCAACTGCTCTGTCGCAGCGATGAAATATCGAGAGTCCGTCCAGAGGGCAGCCTCATTGAGAGTTACTACTGCCGTTCCAGCGGAACCGTTGAAACCAGAAATCCATTGTCTGCCCATCCAGTGGTCAGGCACATACTCGCCATTATGAGGGTCAGTACTTGGGAAGATAAAGGCATCGATACCCTCTTGACGCATCAACTGGCGCAGAGAGGAAAGTTTTTCAGGGATGTTCATAGATATAGATATTGATTGCAAAATAGACTTTACAAAGATACATCTTTTTGTTATGACAAGCAAAAGAAAAGTGGAAAAACGTGTGGTTTTCCCACTTTTTTTTATAACTTTGCAATGCTAATAGTGCAAAAACGGCACATTTAGCGGTAGTAGTAAAATTTATTCATTCTTAATAAAAACACAAAGAAATGGCATTTTTAACTGATGAAAAGCTCGTCATTGTAGGAGCTGGTGGTATGATTGGTTCTAACATGGTCCAGTCAGTGTTGATGTTGGGTCTTACCCCTAATGTATGTCTCTACGATATCTATGAGCCAGGTGTTCATGGTGTATATGAGGAGATGTGTCACTGCGCATTCCCAGGCGCTAACCTCTCTTACACAGTAGATCCAGAAGAGGCATTTACAGGTGCTAAGTACATCATTTCTTCAGGTGGTGCTCCACGTAAGGATGGCATGACACGTGAGGACCTTCTCGTAGGCAACTGTAAGATCGCTGCTGACTTCGGTGATAACATCAAGAAGTATTGCCCAGACGTTAAGCACGTTGTAGTTATCTTCAACCCTGCTGACGTTACAGCTCTCACTGCTCTTATCCACTCTGGTCTTAAGCCAAACCAGCTTACTTCTCTCGCTGCACTCGACTCTACACGTCTCCAGGAGGCTCTCGCTGCTGAATATGGCGTAGCTCAGGATAAGGTAACAGGTGCACACACTTACGGTGGTCACGGTGAGCAGATGGCTGTTTTCGCTTCTCACGTTAAGGTTGACGGCAAGTCTCTCGAAGAGCTTGGCATGTCTGCAGAGCGTCTCGCTGAGATTCGCACTGTAACTACTAAGGGTGGCGCTGCTATCATCAAGCTCCGTGGACGTTCTTCTTTCCAGAGCCCTGCTTATCAGGCTGTAAAGATGATCGAAGGCGCTATGGGTGGTGCTGAGTTCACTCTCCCTGCTGGTTGCTATGTAAACTGCGACAAGCTCGGTTACAAGAATGTTATGATGGCTATGCCTACCACTATCGACGCTACTGGCGTTCACTTCACAGCTCCTGAAGGCACTGCAGAAGAGATGGCTGGTCTCCAGAAGTCTTATGAGCACCTCCAGGCTATGCGCGACGAGATTATCTCTCTCGGCATCATCCCTGCTGTTAAGGACTGGGCTACAATGAATCCAAACCTCTAATTTCCACGCTTTCCCATTAAGGGAAGCACGGAATAATTAGAATAACAAATGCAAACGGCTCGCTTTGGAATTATCCCAAGCGAGCCGTTTCTGTTATTATGTTCCATGATTGCGGGCTGGAAAGGCATTAATTCCTGCCGAAAAGCTATTACATCTTCTGCCGAAAAGCTATTATATCTTCTGCAGGAAAGGCGTTATCTTCTGCCGAAAAGGTCCTTGATACCATCCATATCAAAGGTCAATGAGACGCGAAGTGTCTGGTCAAGTGGGTTACTCTTTGCAGTGGCAATAACATATCCTGCGTCGAGGGAGAAGACATTCATCTTGAATCCCGCTCCTACAGTGAAGTATTTGCGGTTGCCTTTATTCTCTGACTCATGGTGATAACCGGCACGAAGCGAGAATTGGTCATTATAAATGTACTCTGCTCCGATGCTCCATTGTATCTCTTCCAGTTCTTCCTTGAAGCCTCGTGGAGCGTCAGAGAAGCTCTTGAATATGCCAGAGATGCTTGATACGTCATAATAATCCTTGCGAAGGCGGTCCTGATATTCATTGTCTGGCTCGTCTTCATTCTGCTTCGGATAGGTAGGCACAAGGAGCTTGTTGGCATCTGCGGCAATAGTGAAGCGGTTATATTCATTCACTGGAATCATCAGAGCGGCGCCAAGACGCATATTTGTTGGGATAAACTCGCTCTCGTCGGAGCCACCGAACGTAATCTTTGAGCCGATATTTGAGATGTTCAAGCCCAGTCCCAACTGGCATTCACGCTGTCCGAGGTTGATATAGTTCTGATAATAGCATGAGAGGTCAGCGGCAAAAGCACTTCCAGGCGCTGTGTCCTCGTTGTAATCGTATGTCAGGTCGGAGTAAATCCAGCGCACCCCTGCGGAGATAGAGAAGGTCTCAGAGAGCATAAGCGAATATGCTACGTCGAGAGACATCTCGTATGGATTGATAGTCATGTCGTACTGCTCGCCTTGTCCTGAACTAAGCATCACCTCACCGAGAGAGAAATAGCGTAAAGAGCCACTCACTGCCGAGTAATCACCTATGCGATAATAGCCTGAAAGGTAAGCCAAATCCATGTCGCTTACCAACTGGCGCAGCCAAGGAGTATAGTTGAGTGCCACTCCTGCACGTGATATGCAGAATGGATATTTAGCAGGATTCCAGTATTGGGATGCCGCATCAGGGTCTGTAGCCACACCAACATCACCCATACCAGCACTTCTCGCGTCCGGTGCAATGGTCTGAGAGGTTACTGCAGAGTTGACAGGATTGAACATATTGGTCTTGTCCTGCGCCTTGACAGCAATGCAGGAAAGCAGTATTATTATTATGGATAAAATCTTTTTCATACCTTATTATAACGCTTAATGCCTGTATTTTATTGTGATTCAACAAAGAAACGTATGATGAAAGCTATCGAATTACCTTACGATAATCGTCTTATTGAGTCCTGATAGCTGGCAGATTATCTTACGACAATCATCTTTTTAGCCTTTGAAACCCACGAACTTCCACCGCTGCTCATGCGGATGCGATAGAGATAGACGCCAGTCTGGAGTGGGAGACCATTGTCGAGAGTGAGGTTCCACGTCACAGTGTATGAGTTATCGGAAGCTGTTCCGCTCTCTTGCTTTGTCCAAAGCAGGCGTCCCGAAGCGTCCATCACGTCGATTTCAAAGTTGGATTCCGTTCCAGTCCTATCGTGATTGATGATGAAAGTGACGCTTTCGCTTGCAGGATTTGGCGTTACCGAGATATTGCTGATGTTAGGCTTCAGTCCATTCTTTACCACAAATTTCAGTGTTGAGGTAGTAGGATTATTTAGAATATCCCATGCCCTGAACTTCAGAGTATGCTCGCCAGGCTCCAGTTGCGGAATTGCGTAGTAAGTCTGTCCAGAAGTATATGACCCAAAGTCGAATGTGAAATAATCGTTTAGGATATAAGTCTTGTTGATATCACCGTCGATTATGAGTTGCATATCATGCCCAATACCAGAGCCTGAAGCGTTTATTCCATTCTTATCACTTATCTCTGCCACAAAGAAAGGAGTGGAATTGACTTCACCTCCGTAAGTGAAATCCGGACTATTGAGGTAACAGAAGACGCTCGGACCTATGGAATCATTCTCCATTGTCACAGAGCCATTGACCTCAAACTGGTCGAAAGCCCCGTGTGCAGAGAACGTCTTGTCGTCATCAATGGCGTAGAAATTCATCAGTCCGTTGCCTTCTGCATAGTTTATGTCCATCGGAACAGCGAAGACAAAGGAGAAATCACCATCCTTCACCTTGTTGGAACCATGGAAAAGAATCTTTGTGCGGTCGGTGTATTTCAGCGGTTCATCGGCTCCGTCCTTTGATTCGTCATTGAGTTTGCAGACTATCTGTTCCTCAGTATCGCGGACAATGGCGCTCATAGTGCCGTTGAAGTCCTTCATTTTCTCGCCATTACGCACGATATGACCAGCCACTCTGACGAGTTCGCCAGCCTTAATCCTCGGCATATCATTGGCAGTAATGGCTTTACCGTTGATGCTGTCAACGGCAACAGACAGGGTAGGGAGTGCGAGAGAGAGAGCAGGGTCGCCGAGCAAAGCATACTGCAATTTGTTGACAGAAAGGTCATTGCCATTCCTTACAAGTTCATTCTTTGCCTTACGCTGTGCTTCACCTATCGTCAAAGGCTTGCCATTCGTGTCGTAAGAGAGCACATATTTCATGAAAGCCTTATTGATGAGGCGATTATATGACGACAGTACTGTACGGGTTGTGCCATAGAAAGCCACCGAGCCACCTTTGTCATTGAGCACCATAGTCTCGCCTATAGTCTCTTTCAGTCCGTCAAAAGGCATGATATCGCACGATGCAGTCACCCAAAGAGAGTAGTTCTTGCCACGGAAAGCGGCGAAATCAGAAAGGGTGAGCACAGCCTCATGCGAGATGCTTATCTCCGATCCATGACCACCATAGTCGATGATGAGGGCGCCATCATTCTGCTGTTGCTTGATAATCTTTGTCACTTCAGGATAACGATGTCCTGTGGATGATGACACACGAGTGTAGGCATCCCACAACACTTTGCGTACATAGTAGCCGGGATGGTTTGCGATAGTCTGGTTAGCGGCTTCATCTATATCCTTCATGTGGATATTGTTGTTGCCGTCATCACCGAGAAACATGATAGTGTTTTGCCAGTCGCCAGACGGAGACTGCGTGGCATAAGCTATGGTTTTGTCCACCATTATCTTTGCTTCCTCTGCTTTAGAGCAAGGGAATCTGCCTACTGCGATGTCAGGAAGACCTCGGTAATAATCACCAGTCTTCATGCTTTCATTATCGTCGAGCAGTGTGCAGAAATCGTCAGAGACGAAGCAATACACCTCATTAAATGAGTTTTCACTCTCATAACAGAGAAGAAAATCATCAGGAGAATACTTCTGCATCTCGGCAGTAAGCATCCTATTATCGAAGACGCAGTCGCCGAAAAGGAGGAGATAGCGTGGAGATTTGGTGCCATTCTCTGCCTTGTCGTAGAGCATCTTCATGTATCTCTTGTATGCACTCACGTCCGGAGTGCCGCTCGAAAATTCATTATACAGTTCGTCAGCAGGTACAATCCTCACCTTCAGCGAGTCTTTCTCCTCATGATGCTGTGCCAGTCGCTGAGCTTGCGCAAGGAGTTTCTGGGATGTAGGGATGATGATGACCATGTCATAGCCCTCATCCGAGTGGAGATCCTGATTGGTTATGTTATATACGTACTGCGCTTCCGGGAAGGCATCAGATGCAAGTACTGGCGCTTTCTTGGGATTGCCAAAGGCAAAAGAGATATAATCGAGGCGTGCGGAACTGCCGGAAAGCACCTCAATAGTGATGCTGTTGTTCTCCTTTACGTTGCTTACATTGTATGTAGTGACCACTTCGTTGCCCTTGTCATGGTCATCCAGAATGATGTTATGCGTGCCGATGATGCTGTCGTTGAGGCTTATCTGCACTCTTGAAGCAGCCCCAGCAGTGGTGGAGACTGTGAGTTTTGCCGATGAATTGCCTTCTGGAACTGAGAGATTGTATGTGCGTTTCGAGCCGACTGCAATGGCAGTGCCATCGAAAAGGTTTCTTCCGCCTTGATACCAAGCAAACTCATCCTTCTCATAAAGACTGTGATAATTGTCTGCCGATGCTGCGGCGATCCTAAGCAATTCCTCTTCCGAGCAGGTGAGAGGGGTGCTGTCATTAGCTGTTATGAAGTAGTAACCATAATCAGAATATGGGTTTCGAGTCCTTGTAACTTCGGTATTACTGCTCCATGACACGCTTCCCTTTGCGTAGAAGAGGCGTTTTCCTCCTACTGTGCATGTGGCTACTTCCTTCAGATCATCGTATTCTCTGAGGTAAGAGTCGGTCAAAGTCTCAGGTACAAGGTTGCCTCCATAGCCATATATCTTCACTTTAGAAGGGTCGGAGAAGCCTGCCTTGTGTATGGTTGCGTCCGTAAGTTGGTGTATTCCGCTTTGGGCAACGCGTATCTTAGCCCATTTTCCAGTAGCGAGAACAGAGTGGGCTGCGTACCTGGAGGATGGGGTAGAGGCGGTAGAACTTTGGGATAACGTGCCTTTTGCCTTGGCTGCAATGCCATTTTTAGGAGACGAAACGAGTTCTGCCATAAAGGAAACGAGCCACTTGTATTTGCCATCACGATAGACAACGGGACAGAATGTGGCAGTAAAGCATGCCTTTCTGCGGTCAATAGTTATGAAATCATCTACCGAAGGCATAGTTCCCGGTCTCTTTCCTTTGGTCAAGACTTTGTAAAGTGCCACATCTCGCGCTGACATATCTATAAACTCTGGATATTTCAGCACGAGGGAATAAGTGGAATCGGCGTAGTTTGAAGGCAGATAATGACTATACACCGTCTTTGGCAATACGGAGTCAATCTTCACTTCGTCCGCAGTCAGATTGTAGAAACGCTTCTGTGCCTGTGCGGATAAGGTGATGATGAGTAATAATATAATGGTGTATAGTCTGTTCATTTCAATCTAAAAGATGCTATTTGCAGTTGAAATCGAGCACTTTCTCGCCTTCGAGATAGCCTTCGAGGTGGTCATCTATGCTTACAGGTCCCACTCCAACCGGTGTTCCAGTGTAGAGAAGGTCGCCCGTCTTGAGTGTGAAATACTGGCTGATGTAACTTATCAGGCGGTCGATGGAATAAATCATGTCTGATGTATTGCCCTCCTGAACGGTCTTGCCATTGATGTCAAGCGAGAAGCGGAGATTCTGAACAGAGAGAAATCTCTCTTTCTCCACCCAGTCGCCAATGACTGCAGAGCCGTCGAAACCCTTGCTTATCTCCCATGGAAGCGCCTCTTCGCGAAGACGTTTCTGCAGGTCACGCGCTGTAAAGTCAATGCCTACGGTGACAGCATCATAGTAACGATGGGCAAAACGCTCAGGAATAGCCTTGCCAAGTTTGCATATACGCACCACAATCTCTATCTCATAATCCACTCTTCCCATGAAGTCTGGTATGAAGAAAGGCTTATGATCCTTTAGCAAAGCAGAGTCAGCCTTGGTGAATATCACTGGCTCTCTGTCTGCAGGAGAGTCAGATGCGCTCTGTTGTAATAACGCTGTTTTTATCTCTTTATTGTGTTGTGGGTAGTTCATGCCCACGGCGAATATCTTCATATACCAAGTTTTATTATGAATGAATATGCGTGATGGTATTCATTCATTATTCTTTTCTTTCTCTCATCACAATGTTATCAGATGATAAAGATGTCGGAGTGTCTAAATGAAATAAGCGTCAGCGCCTTGTGGGCACTGACGCTTATGTTCTTTATCTTGTCGATGATTATTAGTCAGCAACGAGAGAGAAACGCTTGAAGTCAACGATTGTAAGATCCTTGTCAGCAGCCTCAAGGTACTGCTTAACAGTCATCTTAGAATCCTGGATGAACTCCTGGTTGAGGAGACAAGACTCCTTGTAGAACTTGTTCACACGACCCTTAGCGATGTTCTCAATCATGTTCATGTTGAGAGAAGCTGCCTTCTCTGCAGAAGTAGTAGCGATAATCTCCTTAGCCTTAGCAACGTCCTCAGCAGTGATCCAGCCCTTAGTCATGTTAGACTCCATGTGTTCCTCAGAATCAACGTGTGCAGGGTTGATACCAGCCTTCTTGAGAGCGTTTTCTACTGCCTTCTGAATCTGCTCCTGCTTAGACTTCTCAACAGCAACGTTATACTCCTCTTCTACGACCTTAGGATCTACAGACTTCTCGTCGAGAGCTACTGGCTTCATAGCAGCAACCTGCATGCAGATAGCGTGAGCCTGTTCAGCAGCTGGCTTGTTGGTCTGAACGAGTGTGCAGAGACCATTACGGTTCATGTGGTTGTAAGCTTCTACGTTGTCACCAGCGATTGTGAGATAGCCGTCGAGCTCCATCTTCTCACCAGTTACACCAGAACGCTCTGTTACAGCAGCCTCTACAGTGAGACCGTTAGCGAGTGTGAGAGCCTTAACAGCGTCGAGGTCAGCAGCCTTAGCAGCAACTGCAGCGTCGAGAATCTCCTGAGTGAGCTTGATGTAGTCAGCGTTGTTAGCCACGAAGTCAGTCTCACACTTGAGTGCGATGATAGCAGCGAAGCCTTCAGCAACCTTTGCGAGTACGCAACCGTTAGATGTCTCACGGTCAGCGCGCTTAGCAGCGATAGCCTGACCCTTCTGGCGAAGGATATCCTTAGCCTTGTCCATATCGCCCTCAGCCTCTGTGAGAGCCTTCTTTACGTCAGCAAGTCCAGCACCAGTCATAGCGCGGAGCTTCTTGATAGCGTCCATTGAAATAGCCATAGTGTTATTTTATTTTTTTACAGAGTCGATGTTTTCCTGTCATGCCATAAAGGTATGGATAAGAAATACAGCCTCTGTGGGGTTAATATTCTGCTAAAAGGAGTAAAGAGTTAAAACATCATGGGATTGAGAAAACTAATCCTTTGGTATCTTAACTCTTCACTTCTATAGTCTTATAAATTAAAATTCAGTACGTCTGAGTGATGATTACTCAGCAGCAGGTGCCTCAGTCTCAGCAGGTGCCTCTGACTTGCGAGCACGAGAAGAACGCTTCTTGCCCTCAGCAGCCTCTTCAGCCTGTTCGCCAGCAGCCTTCTCGTCAGCCTTCTCTACCTTACGCTCCTGCAGGCCTTCTGCGATAGCAGCGCAGCAAGCAGAGAGGATTACGTCGATAGAATCCTTTGCGTCGTCGTTAGCAGGGATTACGAAATCTACCTCGTTAGGGTTAGCGTTAGTATCCACGATACCGAATACAGGGATACCGAGACGCTGAGCCTCCTTGATAGCGATGTGCTCCTTGCAGATATCTACAACGAACAAAGCAGAAGGAAGACGTGTAAGATCAGCGATAGAACCGAGGTTCTTCTCGAGCTTAGCGCGCTGACGTGTAATCTGGAGCAGCTCGCGCTTAGAGAGATTGCTGAAAGTGCCATCGTTCATCAGTTTGTCGATGTTCGCCATTTTCTTGATAGCCTTACGGATTGTCTGGAAGTTGGTGAGCATACCACCAGCCCAACGCTCGTTGATGTAAGGCATGTTTACGCTTGTTGCCTTCTCGGCAATAACGTCCTTAGCCTGTTTTTTAGTAGAGACGAACAGGATTTTCTTACCTGACTTAGCGATGTTCTTGAGAGCTTCTGCAGCCTCGTCAACCTTAGCTACGGTCTTGTGAAGGTCGATGATATGAATACCATTACGCTCCATGAAGATGTAAGGAGCCATTGCTGGGTTCCACTTGCGACGAAGGTGGCCGAAATGACAGCCTGCCTGCAGTAACTGGTCAAAGTTTGTTCTTGACATTGTCTTTTTTCTGTTTTTTTTGTTGTGCCGTCCTTGTTATGATGGACGGTACGGGTTGTTTACTTTCTTTTTAATTCTATTTGTTTTGTTAGAATCAGCCCAAAGGTAGTCGCGACTTTAAGCCGCAAGTCCTAAGGGTTTAGATACTAAACTATCCAGTCTGCCTATATATAATATATAATGTAAGACTGGTTGCATCCGCTTCTCTATACGATTAACGCTTAGAGAACTGGAAGCGACGACGAGCCTTAGGCTGACCTGGCTTCTTACGTTCAACCTCACGAGAGTCACGTGTGAGGAAGCCCTGATCCTTGAGAGTCTTCTTGTCTTCAGCATCTACCTTCACGAGTGCGCGAGCGATAGCGAGGCGGAGAGCCTGGCTCTGACCTGTGAAACCGCCACCGTCGAGGTTAGCCTTGATGTCATACTTCTCAGCAACGTCGAGCAACTGGAGAGGCTGCTTTACAACGTACTGGAGGATTGCTGATGGGAAGAACTCAGTTATGTCTTTCTTGTTTATAGTGATCTTACCGGTGCCCTCTGTCATATATACACGAGCTACAGCGCTCTTACGGCGACCGATTGCATTAATTACTTCTGCCATTTTCTAATTTCCTTTTAAATTATTTGTACAGATTGATATCGATTGCCTTAGGCTGCTGAGCCTCCTGCTTGTGCTCTGTGCCTTCGTAGATATAGAGGTTCTTCATAAGGCTACGTCCGAGAGGACCCTTTGGGAGCATACCCTTTACTGCGTGACGGAGCATCTTGTCGATACCGTTGTCCTTAGTGCGGAGCTGAGCAGGGGTGTTGAAACGCTGACCACCTGGGTAACCAGTGTAACGTGTGTAAACCTTATCGGTTTCCTTCTTGCCAGTGAAAACCACCTTAGATGCGTTGATGAGAATAACGTTATCACCGCAGTCTGCGTGTGGAGTGAATGTTGGCTTGTACTTACCGCGAAGTATCTTAGCCACCTTAGAGCAGAGACGACCTACAACCTGATCTGTGCAGTCGATTACAACCCACTCTTTCTTAGCAGTCTCCTTATTGAGAGAGACTGTCTTGTAACTTAAAGTGTTCATTTAACTTTAAAATCTTTTTAAAAATTCTACTAAAAAACATTTTTTTCAAACGTGGATTCACTAACCGTAAGCGCGGCCAAACGCTTCACTATTAACACCATCGTTTGTGGGGCTCTAAGTGTACCCCGTAATAATCGGTCTGCAAAAGTACTAATTTTCTCGCATATATTAAAATATAACGATGTCGGAGTGGTGATAATTTAATATTATTTAACTAAACAACACGCCGATGCAACTATTTTCTTACTTTTTCTTGTAGGAATGGAAGAATTGTTGTAAGTTTGCAAATTGGAGTGGATTACGGCGTTTTCTGCATCTCGTATGTGGGCGTTTGCATTCATTTCGCAGTTTAATCAGAATATAAAAATAAGAATATGGACTTAATACCAAGTTTTGCTGTAGATCATACCAATCTACAACCTGGCATTTATATCTCTCGCCAGGATGAAGTCGGAGGTGTTGCCGTGACGACTTACGACATCCGAATGACGGCTCCAAATCATGAGACATGCCTCAATCCTGCGGCGATACATACGATTGAGCACATCGTGGCTACTTTCCTTCGCAACCGTGAGGGATGGAAGGAGAACATTATCTATTGGGGACCTATGGGTTGTCTTACTGGTAATTACCTTATAGTCAAGGGTTCTTTCAGTTGTGAGACTATTCGCAGTCTTATGCTTGAGGCTTTCCAGTATGTAGTGGATTATGAGGATGAAGTGCCTGGCACCACTCCTGCCACTTGTGGCAACTGCCTTATGCACGACCTTCCTATGGCTAAGTATGAGTCAAAGCGCTATATCGACAGACTTATGAATGCTTTCTGCTGTGAATATCCTGGAGTGGAAAGGCCTCAGGATGTGAATGGTATGCAGTTTTTTGACGCTTGATCCAAATCATGAGACTAAGGAGTTCGAGGTACTTTAGTGAAAAGTGAAAAGTGAAGAGTGAAAAGTGAAAAATCGCGCTGACGCAGTTTGGTGCTTGCGTCTTGTTTTTCTGTGCTTGCATCTGGCTTTTCTCTTCTCGCATACTGCTTTTCTCTATGTGTATTTGTTTTAGCATTCCTTCTGTTTCTTTCTCCTTATTATATAAAGTACTAAATCAACAATGGCAATAATCAAATCATATAAAGGTCTTTGTCCTAAGTGGGGCAAAGGCTGTTATTTCAGTGAAAACGCTGCTATAGTGGGCGAAGTGACTATGGGCGATGAGTGCTCAGTGTGGTTTAACGCTGTGGTGAGAGGCGATGTGGCTCCTATCACTATGGGAAACCGCTGCAATGTGCAGGATGGCGCTGTGGTACACGTCACTAATACCACTGGTCCTACCATTCTTGAGGATGACGTTACAATCGGTCATAATGCCACTGTGCATGCTTGTACGCTTCGTAAGGGTTGCCTTATAGGTATGGGCAGCACCGTGCTTGACGGTGCGGATGTAGGTGAAGGCGCTGTAGTTGCAGCTGGAGCGTTGGTGCTTTCCAATACGAAAATCGGTCCTCATGAGATCTGGGGCGGTGTACCTGCGAAATTCATCAAGAAGACTCGCCCTAACCAGGCAGAGAGTTTCGCAGCCCATTACGTGGAATACTCTAAGGAATATCTCAAGGATACTGAGATGTAGTGTTATTATTGGTTGTAGGTTGTAGGTTGTTGGTTATCGGTAGAAATGGCTAAACTTCTTTAGGTTTAACTCACAATAATACCAAAAACCTATAACCGATAACCGACAACCGGCAAATACAACCGAATCGCCCCGCATCGGCAAAGAGCTGATGCGGGGCGTATTGTATTCAGTGCCATTGTATTGTTAATGGCATGAGTGGTGTCTGATTAGAGAGCGAATGGGTTTTCGCCTGGGTAGAGCTGACCTGCAGGGAGAGGAGTGTTGATGTCCTCTACGCCGAGGAGACGGAGTGCCTCGAAGAGCACCTTGCCGCAGTGGTCGAAAGCGTAAGCACCGTGGTGAGGGAAACGCTTGCCTACGAGGACGTGACGATAGAAACGTGCAAATCCTGGGATAGCAGCGATGCCGATACCACCGAATGAGCATGGGTCGATGTCGAGGAATTCACCCTGTGCGATGTAAGACACGAGCTTGGAGTCGGAGTTTGACTGCAGACGGAACATTGTGGTCTTAGAAGGCTTAATCTGACCTTCGAGTGTGCCCTTAGTGATTTCTGGGCTCATCAGACGTGCCTGAATGAGCTGATACTTGATAGAGCAAGACTTCATGCAGCTTGAGCAAGTGTTACCACAGTGGAAGCCCATGTAGAGGTCTTTGAGGTCAGCACCTGCGAGATTTGCGCCAGCAGGGATTACGTCTGCAGGGACAGAGTTGTTGATGTCGAGCAATGTTGCAGGCTGCTCTGTAGCGCATTCTGCCATATATTCAGACACAGCGCCATAGAGGTCCACCTCGCAAGCTACAGGAATGCCACGACCTGTGAGGCGTGAGTTTACGTAGCAAGGCTCAAATTCGAATACAGGCTGCCAAGCAGGCCAGCACTTGTTTGCGAATACTGCATAGTTGCAAGCGCCCTTGTTGTTCTCGTACCAGTCGAGGATAGCGAGTTCCAACTGTGCCATCTTATTGATAATCTCAGGGTATGTGTTGCGGTCACCGAGCTCTGCTTCCATATCCTTAGCGATAGCGGCAATCTCAGCAGTGCGTGAAGCCACCTTCTCATACTGGCACTTCATGTCGAGCTCTGAGTTTTCCTGCACTTCAACGCCGAGGTCATAGAGAGGCTGGATAGGAGCGTTGCAAGCGAGGAAGTCGAAAGGACGAGGACCGAAGCCGAACACTTTGAGGTTCTTCATGCCGATAACGACACGTGCGATGTTGCGGAAATCAGCGAGCTCCTTCACAGCTTCCTGTGGAGTAACGTTAGGATATTCAGGGATATATACCTTGATGCGGCGGAGACCAGCGTTGTAAGAGAAATTCAATACACCGCAGAGAGCGTCGCCACGGTCAGAAGCGAGGTTTGCCTTGCCTTCCTCCTTGGCAGCAATCATCATGGCAGGACCACGGAATTTCTGCACGAACATGGTGGTAGGACCCTCAGGACCAAAGTTTCCGAGGAACATGCAGACAGCGTTGATGCCATTGTCGTGAGCCCACTTGAGGGCATTCATGGTGTCAACTTCGTTCTCGATGATTACAGGGCAGTCATAAACTTCAGGGAGAGCAGCCTTACGAACTTCATCCATAAGAGCGGCTAAGCGAGCCTTAGTGAGGGCTACAGGGAAGCAGTCGCGGCTTACGCCTACGATACCGAGCTTCACGATAGGTTGGTTAATCATAATTCTATAATGTTTTGTAAATAATAGATATTGTTTTCTTCTAACTTGTTAATGCCAATTTTGTGAAAACCGTGAATGCTGTAAGAGTGTAACAATCACGCTTATACTTTGCAAAAGTACATTATTTCTGTGAAATAAGCAAAGTTTAGAGATTATTTTTTGCATTCTTTATACTTTTGTGTCTTATTGTAAAGTGGAGGTTGCTTTTCCTCGTGTTTCTCTATTTCCCTTTTGTGGAATGTAATAATAATGTTCGCCTGCGCACGCAAAGCGCTTTCCGTGACACTGAGCGGAGCAAAAATGTCCTGTTTTTCCGTATCTAATCAATCGTGATTTTACGTTTGCGTAACGTATTGATAGAGAATTGGTTGCAAAAGCATAGATATTGCATTGCAAAAGCTAAGCTTTTACCCTGTAATAACTATGCTTTTACTGTGTAATATCTATGCTTTTACAAAGTAATATCATAGCTATCACTTTCTGATAGCATAATTCTCATGTTTTTGTTCCGTTTTTCCTATGTCTCGAAGATGGATAAGACAAGAAAAGAAGTCGTTGTATTTACATCGTTCTTTACTGGTAGGTGGTTATGCTTGTCGTATCATCCACTTCCAGCAAGGCACTATCTCTATCACTCCATGCTCGTCAGTCAAGGTGGTTTCCTCATCGTATGTGATGATCATCCTCCGCTTGCAAGGATAGACTTTTGGCAATTTCGATAGTGCTGATACCTCACGCTCGTAGGTGTCATCGCTCTTGAGAGTATAAGATACCTGGATGGCAAGTTCATCTTCCGGGACGTAAAAGTCAACTTCGATGTTGTCATTATAGAAGAATACGCGCTCGTTGTCTTCATCATGCCCATAATGGCGGAACAACTGTATTGCCACCGCATTTTCCAGCAACTTCGTTTCAGCATCGATTAACTGCAGCGACAGCAAACCATTGTCTATGAAATAGTATTTACAATTAGTCTCTTTGTCCGCAAAGGCAGTGGTGATATTGCGGAGACGGAGCAGCATCCACGCTTCTTCGGCGTAGCTGATATAGTTGGAGACAGTAGGTATTGTTATCTTGCCCCCTACGCTACTGAGAATTTTAGCAATGCGGCTGTAAGATATTGGGTGCATAGTGCTCTCAGCTATTTTCTTCAACATCAGTTGCAGTAACTTGGAGTTGGAGATATTGTGACGTGCTGCAATGTCGCCAAGGTATATTTTCTGGTAGAGACTGGTGAGATAACTGCGCTTCACATTCATGCTTATAGCCTCCGGCAGTCCGCCCCAAGTGAAATATTCCCTATAGGCACGCATGAAATTGGTTCGTGATTCTGTCTGCAGGAGAGCCTTTTCGTCAAATGGTATGCCGAGAAAATTCATATACTCACTCAGACTGTATGGATATATCTCATGTGGAAGGTAACGCCCACCCAGTTCTTGCATTATTCCCTTCGAGAGCATCTTGGCATTGCTACCCGTGATATACACCTGATATTTACGGTCGGCAAGGTTGCGCGCGTATTTCTCCCATCCATCTACATTCTGTATCTCATCAAGGAACAGTATAGGACGGGCATTCTCATACAATTCAGCATGGCAAGGGATGATGTTGTTCAAATCCTGTGCATCGAATCCATTCAGACGGCTGTCCTCAAAGTCGATATACAGCATTTCGCTCCATTTGTGACCTTCAGCAAGCATCCGCTTCATTATCTGGAATAGCATGAATGACTTACCGCAGCGTCTTACTCCAACAAAAACCTGAAGGGGAAACTCTGCCAAATCGATATTTCGTGGAGTCAATTCGTACCGCTCTACGTCCTTCTGGCTGTCTAACATGACAGACTTTATCACATCCTTGGAAATCGACATATTTAAAATCGTATTTTATAAATTATGGCAAATATTTAAAATGCCATTTTAAATTTCTGCGAAAATACACATTTATTTCTGAATCTGCAAGAGTTGTGATGCCTTTTTTGCTGATAATGCCTGTTTTTCATGCAAATTTCGCTTTTTGATATGGCAAAATGCCGGTAATAAGTAATCTGACGGGACGAGCAGCCAACGAAATGCCGATGGCGGGAAACAACAAAAGCCAATCTTCCTGTTGATAGCCAATCTGTTATAAAAGCATCGTGACAATGGGCGAAAAAAAGACAGGCAGCCTCACGGCAACCTGTCCATGCAAACTTAAACAACCAATAAAAGAAATAGATTGTTGTTTTATCTGTTTAAGTCAACGGTAATAGACTGTTATGGATGACTATTACCTCTGCTTGTATGTGTGTGTTCTTTCATCCGTGAGGGCAGCATTATGCCCCCAGCGGATGGTAAAAAGATATTGTCATTTCCGTTGGATTAGCGGATGAAGAGCATCTCGCGATACTTAGGCAGTGTCCATACTTCATCATCCACCTTCTCTTCGAGCTTGTCGATCTCGTAGCGAACCTTGTTCATGATAGGCTCTACGGTGTCGTGGTAAGCCACTGCTTTCTCGCGCTCAGACTCAATCTTGTTAGCCACCTTACGAGCGTCGATGAGTTCCTGAACGCCTTCCTCGATAGCCTTCACGCGCTTAGAGATTTCTGAGATGAGGGCAATGTTGGAACCTGCTACGGCATAGAGTTCCTCTGAAGGGAAGATAGCCTTGAGGGCAGCTACGTTCTGAGCCAGCTTTGTCTGGTAGCACATCACCTGTGGGATGATATGATTGATGGAAAGATCGCCGAATACGCGTGCCTCAATCTGAATCTTCTTGGTGTAGGTCTCCCATTTGATTTCGTTACGAGCTTCCAGTTCCTTGGCACTCATGATGTTGAGTGAGTCAAACATTTCGATAGACTCCTTGTCGAGGTAACGGTCGTAGATGACAGGGCATGACTTCTCGGTGTCGAGACCACGCTT
This sequence comes from uncultured Prevotella sp., assembly GCA_900548195.1. Classification (GTDB taxonomy): domain Bacteria; phylum Bacteroidota; class Bacteroidia; order Bacteroidales; family Bacteroidaceae; genus Prevotella. Next base: position 4,384 of record URJQ01000035.1, on the reverse strand, counting down.
CTTTGCCTCTTCCACCCATTCGTTAGAGTAGCCGTTGCCTTCGAAGTGGATTGGCTTGCAGGTCTTGATGTCGTCCTTGAGCACGGAGAGGATAGCGGTATGCTTGTCCTTGCCCTTAGCGATGAGTGCATCCACACGCTTCTTGAAGTCAACGAGAGCCTCTGCTACTGCGGCATTGAGGGCAATCATGGCAGAAGCACAGTTTGCCTCAGAACCTACAGCACGGAACTCGAATCTGTTTCCAGTGAAAGCGAAAGGAGATGTGCGGTTACGGTCGGTGTTGTCGATGAGCAGTTCAGGGATGGAAGGAATGTCGAGCTTCAGTCCTGCCTTGCCTGCGATGTCGATGGAGTCGTCCTCTGCAGTGTTGGCAAGATGCTCCAGAACGGTGGTCAACTGGCGACCGAGGAAAGAAGAAACGATAGCAGGAGGTGCCTCGTTAGCGCCGAGACGGTGAGCGTTTGTGGCTGTCATGATGGAAGCCTTGAGCAGTCCATTGTGCTTATATACGCCCATGAGGGTCTCTACCACGAAGGTGATGAAGCGGAGATTGCCTATCTCATCCTTGCCAGGACCGTGGAGAAGAATGCCGGTGTCGGTGGAGAGTGACCAGTTGCAGTGCTTTCCAGAACCGTTTACTCCGTCGAAAGGCTTCTCGTGGAGCAGACAGCGGAAACCGTGATGGCGAGCCACCTTCTTCATCAGTGACATGATAAGCATGTTATGGTCGATGGCAAGGTTTGTCTCCTCGAAGATAGGAGCCAGCTCAAACTGGTTTGGAGCCACCTCATTATGGCGTGTCTTGCAAGGGATGCCGAGTTCGAGAGCCTGTCTCTCCAGGTCTTTCATGAAGGCTGCCACGCGCTCAGGGATAGAGCCGAAGTAGTGGTCATCCATCTGCTGATCCTTAGCAGAGGAGTGTCCCATCAGTGTGCGACCTGTAAGAAGGAGGTCAGGACGTGCGGAGAAGAGACCTTCGTCCACGAGGAAATACTCCTGTTCCCATCCGAGGTTGGAGACAACCTTCTTCACGTCAGGGTTGAAATACTGCACCACGGCTGTTGCAGCCTTGTCAACGGCGCGGAGAGTCCTCAGCAGAGGAGTCTTGTAGTCGAGCGCTTCGCCTGTATATGAGATGAAGACGGTAGGAATCATCAGCGTGTCGCCGATGACGAATACTGGCGATGTAGGATCCCAGGCAGAGTAACCGCGTGCCTCAAATGTGGAGCGGATGCCGCCAGAAGGGAAAGAAGAGGCGTCAGGCTCCTGCTGTACGAGAGACTTCCCCTCGAATTCCTCTATCATGCCGCCCTTTCCGTCGTGCTCCACGAAGCCGTCGTGCTTCTCTGCGGTGGCGTCGGTGAGAGGTTGGAACCAGTGGGTACAGTGGGTGACACCGAGTTCCATAGCCCATTTCTTCATGCCTGCAGCCACCTGATCGGCTGTAGCACGGTCCAGTGGGGCACCGTTGTCGATGACGTCGAGCATCTTGTCATATACTTTCTTTGGGAGGTATTTGAACATCTTCTGCTTGTTGAAGACGTACTTTCCGAAGTATTCTGATGGGCGCTCTGTTGGCGCTGGGATGTCGAGAGGCTTCTTCTTGAATGCCTCTGCCACTACCTGAAATCTTAAATTTGCCATAGTCTTTTTCTCTTATTTGTTAATACCTAATTTCCTGAATTTAAGTTTGCGTGTGCAAAGTTAGAAATTTATTGCGAAATATACAAGTGAATTGTGTCTGTATTGCTTTTATGTCCGTATTATTTTACCTTATATATAAATAAGGTGTGGACATTATGGCTGGATCGTAAATCCGATTACGAAATAAGCAGCCTGTGTGGAAGGGTTGGTGGCTATCTGACCGAACACCGGAATAGTGAATGCGTCAGACACCTTCAGGTCCTTGCTCACCTTCAGTGAGATATTGTTAATGGCGAAGTCGCCTGATGTGTTTGCTGCATAGAAACCGTTGTATGCGCAGTAAGGGATGGCTCCGAGGGATGCAGACCAGTCAAGACCGCCGAGCTTGAACGGTGCTGTGAGCTCTACGTATGACATATATGCTCGCTTGCCGTTGTCCTTCTTGCCGTCAGCACCGGCGAAATTGGTGTACCATTGCAGTGAGAGAGGACCGAAATCATAGCCGATGTTTGCCTCGAATACGTGCGCTGTCTTGTGTGCATCATAGAGGAAATACTTCTCTGCGTTGCACCAGTAGTCGGTGATGCCTATGTTGAAATTGCCTGCTGAGTAGGCGGCGGTGAGGTCAAGCTCGTTTGTGGTGCCTGTATTGCTTGTCAGTCCGTAACTGCCCCATGCTGTCAGTGACAGTCCTTTATATGATATTCCAGCGGAAGGCTGAATGGCTGCGTCATCGAGTTTTGCGCCACGCCATACGTAATTGCTTACGATATCGGCTGAAACATTAGCTTCCACTTCGACCTGTGCACTCATAGTGCCTGCGCTCATCAATGCTGTGATGGCGAGAATTGTTACCTTGAATGTTCTCATAATCTTTTACCTTTCTTTTTTAAGTTTGATATGATGTTCTCGTTTCTGGTGCAAAATTACTGCTTTTTAGCGAATTTACAACGGTATTGTTGCTGTTTTGGTGAAAAAATATATACAAACTTTCAGATTGTCATATAAAAATGGTAAAAAGATATTAAATTGTAAGCAAAATATTTTGTTTGCTTTACAAATGGAAAGAGATAGTTATTTTATAATGACAAATTAGCTAAAAAGTGGTAATTTTACTGACATAATGTTGTAATTTTGCACTCGAAAGTTTACAAAACGACAGAATTTCAGGTATTATTTAATTAAAAGATGTATTATTATGAAAAAGATTGAAGCAATCATCCGCAAGACAAAGTTTCAGGATGTCAAAGAGGCACTGCTCAATTCCAACATCGACTGGTTTGAGTATCATGATGTTCATGGTATCGGACAGAGTCGCCAGGAGCGCATCTACCGTGGAGTGCAGTATTCCACTGATGTCATCGAGCGTGTGAAGATTAGTATTGTATGCCGTGAGATGTTTGTAGAATCCACCATCAAAGTGATTATGGACGTAGCTCATACGGGTAAAGTGGGCGATGGACGTATCTTCCTCAGTGATATGATCGACTGTTACTCCATCCGTACTGGCGACCACGGTGACACCGTTCTTGCCGACAAGAAATAAGCAAACACACACATCTATTGACCGTCATTGGTCAATCCCCCCAATCACAAACACAAAGAAAGGATAATAATTATGATTACGTCACTATCAATGATAATGCCTCTCGCCGCTATAGTGGAAGAAGCGAAAGATTATGTCAACGGTCTTGACACCCTATGGGTACTCCTCGGAGCAATGTTGGTATTCTGGATGCAGCCTGGTTTCGCACTTGTCGAAGCCGGTCTGACACGCTCAAAGAACACTGCCAATATCCTTATGAAAAACTTCTGCGACTTTATGTGCGGCACGGTAATCTTCTGGATTTTTGGTTTCTCTGTAATGTATGGTGCCGATCACGGCTTCTTGGGCTGGAGCGGTTTCGGATTTATAGGCACAGACTCAAATGTTCCAGCAGAAGCTACCTTTATTTTCCAGACCGTCTTCTGTGCCACTGCCGCTACCATCGTGTCAGGAGCTATGGCAGAGCGCACTAAGTTCTCCATGTATTTCGTCTATTCCATTCTCATTTCTGCTATCATCTATCCTATCGAAGGCCACTGGTCTTGGGGTGGAGGTTGGCTCTCTCAGATGGGCTTCCATGATTTCGCAGGCTCCACTGTCGTTCACCTTTGTGGCGGTGTCCTTGCCCTTGCTGGCGCTATGGTGCTTGGTCCACGTATCGGAAAGTATGACAAGGACGGCAAGTCACGCGCTATTCCAGGTCACAACCTTGCCCTCTGTACGCTCGGTGTCTTCATCCTTTGGATGGGATGGTTCGGATTCAACCCTTGTTCCACTGTTGCAGCCACAGGTTATGCTAACGCTGTAAGTATGTCACATGTATTCGTTACCACCAATATGGCAGCCGCAGTAGGTGGTCTTGCTGCCCTTGGTTATACTTGGGTGGTCGATGGCAAGCCTTCACTCTCTATGCTCTGTAACGGTATCCTCGCTGGTCTCGTAGGTATCACAGCCGGTTGCGACTGTGTAAGCATTGGTTCAAGTGCCATTATCGGTGCCGTTGTCAGCGTGGTAATGTGTCTCTCTGTCTCCTTTATAGATAAGGTATGTAAGATTGATGACCCTGTAGGTGCTGTCTCAGTGCATGGCGTAGGTGGTCTCCTTGGTACCATCCTTACCGGTGTCTTCTGCGATTCTTCCATCTCAGGTGTAGAATGCAGTGTTGGCGTTCAGGCTCTCGGTGCTATCACTGTC
>URJQ01000034.1 GCA_900548195.1 uncultured Prevotella sp. | reverse complement strand
TCCCCACGGCAGTGGGGACTGAGGGGCTATTTATTGCTTGCGAAAGTTGAGTTTTATATATTGATATTTTACTATCAACCAGACAACAAAGCCACTAAACAACAAAACAACATCACTGCAATTCCTTGTCGATAAGGGCGAAGAGATGCTCCACAGCGTCGGCTTCGGGGATGGCTTTCTCCACGCATTCCTTGTTGCGATACAGGGAAATCTTGCCCGGTCCGGCTCCTACATAGCCGTAATCAGCGTCAGCCATTTCGCCAGGACCATTGACAATGCAGCCCATTATGCCGATTTTCAGGGTGTTATATCTTGGGTCTGTCTTTGCTTTTTCAGCCACAGCAGCCTTTATCTTTGCGATGGTGGCACGGAGGTCATATAGCGTTCTGCCACATCCTGGGCATGAGATATACTCCGTCTTGGTGAATTTCACTCTCGCTGCCTGCAGTATTGCGTCAGCTAAAGCATTGACTTTATCGTCCTTTTGGCCTGCATCATTGCTGGAATCATGAAGACTTGTGGAGACGATAGCACCATTATTTTCTATCACGAGGTCCTTCGCCTTGCCGTCGATGAGGAGTGCTCCTGCTGTCATAGCCGCCTTGATCTGAAGGTCTTCGAGGCTGTTTTCTGCGAAAGAGAGATACAGCGTGCCGGCTTCGATGCGGGCATTCTCACGCTTTTCAGCGCATTCCGGTATGAAAGAGACGAGCTTGCGGGCTACAGGAATCTCGCATTCCGGTTCCTCGGAGAGGCTTACTCGGATGGTATCACCGATACCTTCGGTCAGGAGAGCGCCTATACCAACGGCAGACTTGATGCGTCCGTCCTCGCCTTCTCCGGCTTCTGTCACTCCAAGATGCAGGGGATAGTGCATATCTTCCGCGTCCATTTTCTCGACAAGGAGGCGCACTGACTGCACCATCACCACGGTATTGCTCGCCTTGATGCTGATTACCACGTCGTGGAAATCCTCTTCACGGCAGATGCGGAGGAACTCAAGGCATGACTCTACTATGCCTGCAGGGGTATCTCCGTAGCGTGACATGATGCGATCGGACAAAGAACCGTGGTTGACACCTATGCGAACAGCGGTGTGATGCTCCTTGCAGATATTGAGGAAAGGCACGAAGCGGTCGCGTATCTTCTGCAATTCCTGCTGGTATTCCTCATCGGTATATTCCAGTTTTTTGAATACTCTGGCAGGATCGACGTAGTTTCCAGGGTTTACTCTCACCTTTTCGCAGTAGAGCGCAGCGATGTCTGCCACGTTAGCATTGAAGTGAACATCCGCCACAAGTGGAGTCATAATGCCCTCCGCCTTGAGAGCATCGGAGATATTCTTCATATTCTCCGCTTCACGTCTGCCCTGTGTGGTAAGGCGAACAAGTTCACCTCCAGCATTGATGATGCGCTTAGCCTGGCTTACGCACGCCTCAGTGTCGTTGGTATTTGTAGTGGTCATCGACTGTACCTTAATGGTTTCGTCGCCACCTATTATGATATTTCCTACCCTTGTGGGGGTTGTTTTTCTTCTTTGCATGGTCGTTTTTTAAAATGAAGAATGAAAAATGAAGAATGAAGAATAGGAGTTACTCTTTTTTAGTGAAAAGTGAAAAGTGAAAAGTGAAAAATCGCGCTGACGCAGTTGGTCTTCTTTAATGAAGAACGGGAATGACGCATGAAGCACGGCATACTCGCATTCTTCATTCTTCATTCTTCATCCTTCATTTTTATTTAATTGGTCTTATATTCGTACTTGATCTGTGAGAGTTCCTTGTTAGCCTTTTCGATTTTCTGGTCGAGATGTGCCTTGTAGTCCTTCATTCTTGCAGCCACTTCTGGGTCAGAAAGGGCGAGAATCTCGATGGCAAGGATAGCTGCATTCATTGAAGCATTGACACCTACAGTGGCAACAGGAATGCCAGGAGGCATCTGAATGATGGACATCATGGCGTCGAGACCGTCGAGCATACCCTTGATAGGCACGCCAATGACAGGTAGGGTGGTGTTAGCAGCAATGACACCTGGGAGTGCCGCTGCCATTCCAGCTGCTGCAATGATGACACGAATGCCTCTGTCTTCAGCTCCTCTTGCGAATTTCTCCACTGCTTCAGGTGTGCGGTGGGCTGAGAGAGCGTTGACTTCGAATGGAATCTTCTGGTCGTTGAGGAAGGTGATAGCCTTCTCCATTACAGGCAGGTCGCTGGTGCTGCCCATGATGATGCTTACTTTTGGTGTCATTTGTGGTAGGGTTTTTTATTTATTTGTTTGTTATATTTTGGTTATATCCGCCAGTGACGCGGCGGACACAGGGGCTCTTTTTTTAATGAAGAATGAGGAATGAAGAATGAAGAATGGCTGACGCGGTTGCGACTCCTTCTTTCTTCATTTATTTATTTCACCATATAGATGACGGCGAAAGAGATAAAGGCGCCAATCAGGAATCCATAGACCACCTGATGGAGGGAATGCTGGCGGAGAATCATTCTGCCAGTGCCTACTAATCCGCCTACTATCAGACAGAGACATAGCCACTTTAGGGGGTTGAAACCAAAGATTTCAGCGTATGCGAGGATGCCTCCTGTGATGCCTCCTATGGCTGCCGTGTGTGTGGAAACCTTGAACCAGATATTGGTGAAGGCACATATTATCTGCATAAAGAGCGCCGCGAGGATGATGATACAGAGGAAATGAGGGAAATGGAATATCCTCATCAGATAGAAACACATGAAGTAACTGGTGATGGAGATGATGTATGGCACCATACGTCCTTCCCTACTGATGAGCCTGAGCATAGACCATCCCTGATAACGACGGTAGAGATGTATCAGCATCGTTGGGATGAAGATGGTAAATAGATACACCATCACGAAGATAAAGGTCTTGTATTGCCAAGGAAGTATAGAGAGATAACTGAACATGAAGAGCAACACTGTGCTCACCAATGGCAGATAGAACGGAGTGAAGACGATGCTGACAAGGCGCGAGGTGACTATGGAAGCTCGCTCTATTCGCTGTGCGGGCTTCCTCTTTGCTTTGCCTTCTGGCTGGGATATGATGGTTACTTCGCTCATTTCTTTTTTATTTCTTTCTATGAATATCGGGCGGTAACGCGCCCGACACAGGGGCTCTTCTCAAATGAAGAATGATGAATGAAGAATGAAGAATGGCTGACGCCGTTGCTACATCCTGCAAATATCGGGCGGTAACGCGCCCGACACAGTGGCGGACCCTTGCTGCTCTCTTCCTTTGGATTAGCGACGGAGGCGTGCTACTGGTATCTTCAGTGCGTCACGATACTTTGCCACGGTGCGGCGGGCTATTGGGAAGCCTTGCTCTTTGAGGGCTTTGGCTATGCTATCATCGCTCAGTGGGCGTTTCTTGTCTTCGTGCTTGATGATTTCGAGCAGCGCTGCCTTGATGCGGCGGTTTGACATTTCGTTTTCTCCATCCACGCTATAGCCCGATGAGAAGAAATGCCTGAGGCGGAATATGCCCCACGGTGTCTCCGCATATTTCGACCTGCAGACGCGTGATACGGTGGATATATCCATTCCGATGCGCTCTGCCACGTCCTTCTCCGTCATCGGAACGAGGTCTGCTTCGTCACCATCGAGGAAGTATCGATGCTGTATGTCGATGATAGCCTTCATCGTGGCAGACATGGTCTTCTGCCTTTTCTCTATGGCATCGATGTATCCTTTGGCGCTTTCTATCTTTTCTTTGTAGAATAGCAGCGCACTTTTCTCCGACCTGGAGAGCGACTTTGAATTCATCTGATAGCCGCGGAGCATCTCCTCATAGTCAGGTGATACGTGCAGACGAGGGAGGTCTCCGCTGTTGAGAGAGAAGGAAATGCGTCCATCGACCGAACTGTCTATGATGAAATCGGGCGTTACCTGATTGACGCTTCTGCCCATAGTCTCGCCCAGAGAGGCACCCGGACGGGGATTGAGCTTTCGCAGTTCGGCGATGACATCCTCCATATCCTGCTCCGGTATGTGCAGATACTGACTGAGTTTTTCCCAATGTTTCTTGGTGAAATCGTCATAGTATTTCTTTATCACCTTACGCATATACCGAGTCATGACAGAGTCTTCTCTCCTATCTATCTGCAGCAGTAGGCATTCCTGCAGGTTTCTGGCGCCCACTCCTGCAGGGTCGAAGCTCTGAAGTATCTGCAAAGCCTTCTCGACGCTATGGATATCGACATCGAGATAATAATAAATGGCGAGGTTATCACAGATGATGCTGAGGTCAGTGCGCAGCAGTCCGTCGTCATCGAGCATTCCAATGAGGTACTCCACTACGGTGCGCTGTGTCTCAGTCAGCTCCTCTTCAGCCACCTGTTCCATGAGGTGATCGCGGAAAGAGGTGGTATCTCCATATACCATCTCTTCCTGTTCGGATGAAGCCGGAGCGTTATTGCTCTTCTGTCGGTAGTCAGTCACGAGTCTATCGTCAGAGTCAATGCTGTCGAGAGCGTCGTCGAGAGCCTGGTCGCGGTCCTCTCTCTCGCTCTGCTTCTCGTATCTTTCGTTTTCAGCATCATAGTCATCAGCGTCGTGTTCGTGTGCATTGTCTTCGCCAGAGTAAGCCTCATCGCCATAATCCGTGCTGCCATTGACGTCCCCTTCCGCCGTCCTCACGTCGGATTCAGCGTCCTCAGGCATATCTTTTTCGAGAGCTGGATTGACTATAAGTTCCTCCTTCACCTTCTCTTCGAGCTGGGTCAACGGCATCTCCAGCAGCTTCACCTGCAGTATCTGCTGTGCGGTGAGTAGTTGCTGTTGTCTCTGTACGAGTTCCTGTTCTTGAGTTAGAGTATTATTGAGTGCCATATATGGAGTCTATTATTAACAATGCAAAATTACATATTTCCTCTGACAAAAGGCAATAATACAATATTTTTTCACAATAAAGAAGAAAAAAAAAGACGATTTTCACGTTTTTCTCCTATTTTATAATTACTTTTGCATACTGAATGGTGTGATACCCATTACTACTGACGATATTTTTCCATTTCACAAACCAACAAAAAGAAAGTCCAAGGACCTAATATATTCCTACTACGACGATTTTTTAATAAAATACTAACAACAATGATCAAGAAAAACTACTTGAGAATCCCAGTGCTGGCAGCCACCATCATTGCCGGCATCACCACCGTTTCAGCCCAGCAGCTTGCTTTTCCTGAAGCGGCAGGATGGGGAAGATACGCCAAGGGAGCGCGTGCTTCTTCATCTCCCACCGTCTATCACGTCACCAACCTCAATGACTCTGGCGCTGGGTCATTGCGCGATGCAGTGTCGCAGAGCAACCGCATCGTGGTGTTCGATGTGAGCGGTGTCATCAATATCAAGAGCAGAATGACATTCAAGAGCAACCTCTACATTGCCGGACAGACGGCACCTGGAGAGGGCATCACGGTCTATGGCAACGGCGTAAGCTTCTCTGGTGCCAACAACATCATCTGCCGATACCTCAGAGTGAGAATGGGACGCAGTGGCGACAACGGAAAGGACTGCGCCGGAATAGCCAACGGCACCAACATGATATTCGACCACTGTTCATTCTCTTGGGGTCTGGACGAGACCTTCTCCATCAATTCCGACAACAAGGGAACGCTGGGCGACATCACCCTGCAGAACTGTATCTTCGGACAAGGTCTGCTCCCCCACTCCGCTGGCGGACTGATGCAGGCTGATCATATCACGCTCTACAGAAACTTCTATTGCGACAATTCCACCCGAAACAACAAGATAAAGGGCACAAACCAGTATGCCAACAACGTGGTATATAACTGGCAAAACGGATGTTACATCATGGGAGGTGACTCTGAAGGCACGTCTTACTGCAACATAGAGTCAAACCTCTTCATCAACGGTCCGGCGAAAGGCGGGGAAGCATTCGGCGGTGCCAACGAGAAATTCAACTGCTACGGCAACGACAACTGGCAGGACAAAAACCTTGACGGCGTGCTGAATCCAAGCCTCATCACCAATTACAGCGCTGCCACACGCGTGGATACACCATACGATTACCCCAAGCTCGACCTCTACCCTGGCAACCAACTGATAGAGAAAAACATACCTACAGTGGGCGCAAGCCTCCCTTATCGTGACCAGGCTGACTGCTACATGATAGAGGAACTGCTCTCCTTCGGCAAGAAGGGCAAGATAATCACCTACGAGACAAGCCTTCCTATCGGCAGTCCAAACGACTGGGCATGGTGGAAAGGCAATGCCATCATCGACTCTGACGGTGACGGAATGCCGGACGAATGGGAGAAAGCCAACGGCACAAACCCCAACAAGGACGATGCCTGCGAAGTGGCTGCAAATGGATACCTCAACATCGAGAACTATATCAACTCCATTTCTGCAGACGACAGGCAGGTGTTCCTGCGCCAGCCTATCAATCTCGCGCTAAGCAAAGCCACCACTTCGACCATCACCATCTCATGGCGTGACTACACCTACGGCGAGAAGGGATTTATCATCGAGGTGAAATCCAACGGAGGCGAATGGAAAGAAGCGGGACGCACCCAAGCTGATGCCACATCATACACCATCACCGACCTTGAGCAAGCTACTCTCTATGACGTCCGCGTGCGTGCTTTCGGAGAAGACAAGGGCGAGACCATCTACTCTGACTATACCTCTGGTGCTTTCTCCACACGACAATTAGAGAGCAGCATCGTGGATATTGACTCCTACGTGCCTGACGTAACCAATTCCACAGACGTGAAGGACGGACAGAAACTGCTCCTTACTTCTGACGACGTGCTCAACTACAACCTCCCTTCCGACATCTCTCCTGAGAGCGTTGTAGCCACAGGCAAAGGCAAGATCTCTGTCTTTGGAGCCGCTATCAATGGCAATGCTTCGCTCAACAAGGCTGGAAAAGGCACTCTCATCATGTGCAACACCAACGCTTACAAGGGCGCTACAGTAATACATGAAGGCACTCTGGAAATCAATAGCATAGCCAACGGCGGCGAAGCATCTCCTATCGGCGCTTCCATCGCTGACCCTCAGAACCTCATTCTCGACGGCGGCACACTGAGATATACTGGTGAAAGCACTGCTACTGACCGCGGAGCGAAGCTTACCATGCCTTCTACGCTCGAAATCACCGATGCCAATGCCGCGCTGACAGCCAACGGACACTTCGAGGGAACGGGCAGTCTGACCCTCGACGGCAACGGCACGCTCGTCATCAATGATGCAAATAATTTCTTCGGATATACCGGTTCCACCATCCTCAAGGGCGGTACGCTCTACCTGAAGGACGTGGAAAATGCCAGCAAAATATTCGGATCATTGGGTAAAAAGGTAGTGATGAGTGGCGGTACGCTCAACTTTGGTTACAAAAAAGAAGACAAGCAGACCCACTCTTTCCCTATCGTAGTAGAGGAAGGCACTACTTCCACCATCAAATGCCCTACACACGGCACACTGAAAAGCGCAATCTCAGGCACTGGTAACCTCACTCTCGTAATACCATACCTCCGCTATTACGTCAATTCTTCATTCGCTGACTTCGACGGACAGCTCACTGTAAACGGCGTGCCATCAGAAGGTAGTAACGTGCTGTTTATGAATGAGTCACAATTCAATAGCCCAAAGCTTCGCGTCAACCTCACCGGCAAGACATGGATGGGCGCATGGAGCACCAACACAGAGAACTATATCGGCGGATTGTCTGGCGATAAAGGCACCTACCTCGTAGGCTCAAGTAAGAAGACCAAGGGATTCAAATGCTCCTGGACCATCGGTGGAGCCAATTCTGACGAGACTTTCCACGGCATCATCAATGACTGGGCTACATCTGGCAAGAGCTACACCGGCACCACATCTATTATAAAGGTGGGCACAGGACTGTGGCGTCTCACTGGTGCTAACACCTACTCTGGCGCAACTACCGTGAATGATGGTACGCTCATCATCAACGGAAAGAACTCCGGCAAGGGCGCAATGACCATCAATAGTGGCGCTACACTGATGGGAACAGGCTCTATCACTGGTAAGGTGAGCATAAATAGCGATGCTACTCTCTGTCCTGGCGACACGGAAGTGGATGGTAGTACGCTGACAGCTAACGGCGGTCTGGCGCTCAAGAGCGGTAGTAAGGTAGTCATCCCTGTAGCAGAAGGCAAGGACGGCGCACTCATTCTCAATAGCCTTTCTGTAAATGGAGCAGTAAACATAGCTGATGGTGCCAACCTCGAAATCGACATGACACGCCTCAGTAATCATCAATTCAAGCGTGGCGACGCACTGCCTATCTTCAAGAATGCAGCAAACATCACTGAGGGCACTGGCTCATTCACCATCTATCCTGCCACTCCTGGCGAGGGACTGGAATGGGAGACTTCCACTCTCTTTACCGATGGTATGCTCCGCGTGAAGAAAGAAGGCGAGACATTCGGTGGCGGTGGCATCACCACACAGCATTATGAAGCCACACTCGACCATACTGCAAGCGTGCAGGGCGGCAGCAACAAGGCTGGAAAATTCATCGACCTTGAGTCACATTACTACAACAACTGGGGCAGCACCTCATGGGCAGCGCAGGCTTATGCACAGTTTTCATTCAATATTCCTGCCGGTGAGGAGGTGACAAAGGCGGAATATACCTTTACAGCCAACTGTGGCGGAAGATATGACAACCGCGCTCTCGACATCTGCTATATGCCTGTAGGCACCTCTCGTATCTCTTCTCTTGCCGAAATCCCAGAGCTTTCTGCCAAGACAGGCACCGAAGTGGCTTCGCTCAGCGACATCAAGCGCGCTGACGCCACACGCACAGTGGATGCCACCGACGCAGTGAAGGCGATGGTGGATGCCAATCAGAATTACATCATCTTCGTAATGTCAAACGGCGTAGCGGGCGGACAGATATACGGCAAAGGCTCTGCCACAAATATGCCTACGCTCTCCATCACCACCTCTTACGACCCTACTGGCATTGACACCATCCATGATTCCAGCGCAAAGCCACGCCAAGGCATATACAATCTCGCTGGTCAGCGTCTCTCTCCTGACGCTCTCAGTCGTCAGGCTGGCAATGGAAAGAAGAGCCTGATTATCGTCAATGGCAAGAAGGTATTGAAATAACTCCGCTTGGGGGCTGCTCAAGCCAACGGTAAAAGCCGTTGGCACAGTGGCTGCCTTGCTTGAGACACGGCGGCTATTGATACATGAAAACAGTGAGTCGTGATACATGAAAACGGCGGATCGTGATACATGAAGACAGTGGATCGTGATACATGAAACATCGCCACTGTGTTGCCCACGTTATCGGGCAATATACTTACAATCTGAAAGCATAGATATTGCAATGTAATATCTATGCTTTCGTCGTCTAATAACTATGCTTTTACCCCCTAATATCTATGCTTTCACCTCCGCCCCCCTTTTTCGGCGTTTTGGAAAAATAATCGTAAGTGAAAGTGGGGAAAAAGTTATGATTTGAAAGTTTGGTTTGTTGTCTGGTGGTCTGGTGGTTTTGTGGTTTTGTTGAATGCAAAGAGTGCCTATGCGACAACCAACAACACGGCAACTAAACAACAAGACAACTAAACAACCAGACAACAAGACAACAACCTTACCTTTTAATATGAAGCAAAAAACTCCACACCCTGCTTATCTATATCCTTAATCAAAGCAGGATTACGAAGGCAAGAGCGGATGCTGAGATCCACGGTGTGAGGAATGGGCAGGTCATCCATCTCCATAGCAATGCGATGGAGGACGGCCTCTGTGAGACGTGTGCCCACGAGTGTAAGGTCAATGTCAGACCCGTTGGAGTAATCGCCTCTGGCTCGCGACCCATATATGACGGCACGCTCCACCTCGGGATGCGCACGGAGCACACCACGCAACAATCGGATAATATCGTCAGAGAGTCCAAACATAAAGATATAAATCAAAGAAAAAATCAGAATAAATCGAGCTCACGATTAGTGGCTTTCGCCTTCATCACATCATGAAACTTCAGCATCTCAGGATAATAGACGTCAGCAACCTTGCTGACCATCATGTCAGCGATGTCGCCATCATAATTATGGGATGTGTAGTTGCGTGACGTTATCATGTCCATCCACACCTCGCCGTCAGCAAGTAGTCCGGCATGGAAAGCCCAGCGCGTAGAGTCCTTTGAACCGAGTGTTTGCTCTTCCGGACTGACGAATTTGCAGTAGCTCATCATCAGTTTCCAAGCCATCTCGTGTGTAAACTCAAAGCGTTGCACGACACTATCTTTCTCAAACTCATTGAGCTTGCGTCGCTTGCTCTCATTCACTATAGCGGCAAGCCTGCCAAGCGCTTTGCCGTAACTGTCCAGTTTCTGTTCCCAGCGTGGTTTTGACATATCACGTTACTTTTTTTATTTGTTTCCGGCAAAGATACTAATAAGTTATGACTTTAGCAAGGATATAGATAAAAGAAAAGAAAAAAAACTTATAAAAAAAACAAGACCCCCTCCTATCTCCTTGCAAGATAGAGGCTGGATACGTTGTTCGGTCTGTGACTCAAACCGACAGTCGGTATATAGCCTCTCCCTATGGGGATAAGAGGGGGTCTTTGGGGGTTATGGATGATTAGTAACCAGGGTTCTGCCAGAAGAGGTCAGAAGTCTCTGAATACTGCATTACGCCGTTGGCATCCTGTGAAACGCTGAGGTTTCCGCCGTTCTTGATAGAGAGGAACTCAGTGTTAGGGATTGGGCGATAGTAGTGCTTCACTGCGATGTTCTTTGAAGCCTGAGCGTTATACTTCTTCACGTGGTCGATGAGAGTATGTGTGCGCTTGAGGTCGAACCAACGCTGGAACTCACCGCAAAGCTCGATGGCACGCTCACGAAGGATGGTCTCGATGGTGCAGGTGTTCTCACCATATACAGCAGAGAGTGAGTTGTCCTTACCGCTGATAGCACGCTTAGCACGAAGAGCGTTGATGGTCTTGGCAGCCTGGTCAGCGTTGCCTGTCTGGAGTTCGCACTCAGCCTGGATGAGATACATCTCAGCAAGACGGAGCACCATGAAGTCACGTGCAGAGATATCGTATGTGAGGTTAGGATAATTCTCGTTTACCTGGTCGTCAAGGAACTTCTTGATGCCTGGGAAAGAGCGGCGTCCTTCGATCTTCTCACTCTTGTAACGGTCGTCACCATATACGTCGGATTTAGCCTTGCCACCCTCTGTAGGGAGAGCAGTAGCCATATCGCCGGATGTATATACAGGGATGTCACCGCCGAAAGCGAACTGGAGACGATACTTGTTCTTAGCCTCAGCCTGGAGAGCCTTGCCTTCCTCAGAGTCACCGTCGAGGATAGAATATACGATAGCGTTCACACCACCGTTGAAATAGTTGCCGTCCTCCTTGTAAGCCTCATCATAAGACTTCTCTTCCTGAAGGTCCATATCAGGATAGTTCTCAGGGTTCTGTGCAAGTTCCTTAGGACAGTTGTAATGGTCGAGCAGTGTACCGTTGTAACGCTGGTCAGTGTCCTTGATCTTGGCAAGCTCTGTCCAGAGATAGAGAGAAGGGAGGTAACGGGTGAAGCCACGTCCGTAAGGAGAGTAGTAGCTGGTGCAATCCACGTTGCCACCGGTCTTCTTTGAAGGCATGAGGGCATTCTTGGCTGTGGTAACACGCTGGAATACGCAGGTGTTCTTGTTGCCAGAACCGCCGAGGTCAGTACATCCGTTGTTCCAGAGGCTTACGAACATGAGGTTCATAGCAGAGCCACCATTGTTCTTGTAGCCCTTACGTGTGAGGAGAGAGTTGAACTCGCCTTTGCCATTGTCAGCGAAACGGAAAGGCACGCAGTTGTCGTTGCCGCTTGTGAGGCTGTTGCTGTAGTGCACTGCGAAGAGGTTTTCAGCGTTTGTAGTAGCCTCCTCGTTGTTGAGGTTCCATGTGTCTGTATAGCGGTCATAGAACTTTGCACCAGAGTTGGCGATAACGTCCTTTGCAGCATTGAGAGCCTCGGTATAGAGATTTCCGTAACCCTCAATGGAGTTTGCACCGAGCCATGAAGCTGCATAGAGAGCCACGCGGGCATAGAGAGCCTCAGCACTGTAGTATGTAGCGCGGCCTACGCCGGTGGTATTTTTTTGCTCTTTCACGCCGCCCTTCTGGAAGTAATCCATGGATGTCTTGAGGTCATCGAGGATATTCTTGTAGAGCACGGCCTCAGGCTGACGTACCGGCTTGAGGTTAGTCTCGGCAAAGAATGGCTTATCATTGTAAGGAGCCGGACCCCAGATAGCTACGATCTGAGAATAGTAGAGGGCGCGGAGGAAGTAAGCATCGCCAAGGTATGCGTCCTTCTTGCCCTGCTCAAGGGCAGTGCATCCTGGCACATACTTCATTGCATTGTTACATACGTCGATGCCGGCATAGAAGAGTTCCCAGTACTGGTCGAGGCAATGGTTGTCGTTCACAGCGTTGGTACCACCGGTAGAAGAGTAACCGTAGCAATCAGCAGAGATGTCGTATGAGCAGAGAGACTTCTGCTTGTTGTCGTAACCGTAATAGAAGAGGTCAGAACCCATCTCGGCAAGACCGAGTGAAGGCTCCTTGCCCCACCATCCACGGGTGTATGCGTATGCTGAAGAGACGAGGCCGTCGATACCTGTTTCGGTCTGGTAAGCGAGGTCAGCAGTCTCACCTGTCTTGTTGTCCTCATCGAGGAAATCAGAGCAGGATGTAGCGCCGAATCCTAATGTGGCAGCTACGAGGAATATGTTGATATACTTTTTCATTGTAATGTATCGGAATTAGAATGTTACGTTAACGCCTACAACCACCTGCTTGGCGAGTGGGAATGTGACAGAACCGCCGCGCTCTGAGTCATAACCGCTGATTTCGCCAGTGGTGATGAAGTTCTTCAGTGAGCAGTAGAACTTGGCATTCTGGATCATTGCGTTCTTGATCACGCTCTTAGGCAAGAGGTAAGAGAGGGTGATGTCCTTTACCTTGAAGTAGTCAGCCTTTACCATGCATACCGCATCCTTGTAACTTGCACCACCTTTGCTTGATGTGCCTGGTGAAGGGATGATGGTGTTGGTGTTCTGAGGAGTCCAGTAGCTGAGCTCACCCCAGTTGGCATTGTCGTAAGTAAAGAGGTTGTAACCACCGTAGTTCATATATCCACCGAGACGTGCCATCATCTGTACAGAGAGAGAGAAGTTCTTGTAGGTGAAGGTATTTGTCATGCCGAGGATAGCCTTTGGAGTGCGGTTGAAGACGATTCTATCGTCATCATCGATGATACCGTTCTGGTCCTGATCGACTACGCGGAGTGTACCAGGGTTACCATAGTCTTCATTAGGTTTCTTGAAGTCGAGACCTGTCTTTGCCTTGAAGTCAGCAACATACTGGTCGAACTCGCCGATGCCCCAGCAGTTCTGGATCTCATACTGAGAGAAAGCGGAGATAGACTCGCCTACCTTGAGGACGTCGTTGCCGTCAATTACCTGGTCAACACCGTCACGGAGCTTGGTCACCTCGTCCTTTGACATGGTGAGGGAAGCGTTAACGTCCCACTTGAAGTCCTCAGTCTGGACAGGCACAGCATTGATGGAGAGCTCAAGACCGCGACCCTTTGTCTCACCCACGTTGCCGAGAGTAGAGGTATATACAGATGATGCAGGAGCAGTCATGTAGTAGAGGAGGTCGTAAGTCTTGCTGAAGTAGTAGTCGATACCACCATTGATGCGGCCGTTGAGGAATGAGAAGTCAAGACCGAGGTCGAATGCAGAAGTCTTTTCCCATGTCAGCTCAGGGTTTGCCATTGTCATAGGAGCCTTGTTGGTAGAGTTAGGCACGATGGCAGAGATGGTAACGAGAGTCATGTAAGGGTCGATGGCAGCGTTACCGGAGAGGCCCCATGATACGCGGAGCTTCAGGTTGTCGAGCCAAGACTTGGTATTAGCCATGAACTTTTCCTCAGAGATACGCCAGCCGGCACTTGCAGATGGGAAGTAACCCCACTTGTGACCGTCGGCAAGAACGGAAGAACCGTCAGCACGGAGAGAAGCCTGGAAGAGGTAACGGTCGAGGTAAGAATAGTTGAGACGTGCGAAGAAAGAGAGCATTGCACTCTTCTCGTATGAAGAAGTGGTCTTAGGGCTTGCAATCTTGCTGACATCATAGAATGAGCTCTGGTAATAATGCTCTTTACCTGCGTCGCCTTCGATGGTGCTTGCCTCCTTCACTGTCTGGCTCATCTCGTGACCGAGGAGCGCTGTGAAGTCGTGGTCGCTGCCGATGTTGAAGTTGTAGTTAGCAGTATTCTGCCATACATACTTGGTGCTTGCAGAGTTTGCAAGAGTGATGTAGGAACTTGTAGGAGTCTGGAAGCGTCCGACGCTGTACATATCCTGGTACATACCGTTACGTGCGTTGCTGCGGTCGAGGGTGAAGTTGCTCTTGAGAGTCATTCCCTTGACAGGAGTGAGCTGGAGAAATGCACTGCCGAAGAAGCGGGTAGTCTCGATGTTATTCTGGAAAGCGCCGTCCACCTCGTCGAGGAGAGGGTTACCGTGAGCGTCATAGAAGTAGCTTGGCTTCTGGATGATGTTGCCTTCTGCATCATAAGGATGAGCGATAGTGGTCATCTTGAGCGCAAGGTTATAGACACCGCTGTTACGCTTGTCGTTGTCCTTGTAGGCATAAGAGAGGGAAGTACCGATCTTTACGATGCTGTTGATCTTATGGTCAATGTTCACACGACCGGTGTAACGCTTGAACTCATCATTCTTCAGCATACCCTTGTCGTCCATCATTGACAATGCCACATTGAAGTTTGTCTTGTCAGTACCGCCGTTTACGTTCACCTCATAGTTCTGTGTGGTGCCGTTCTGGAGGATCATGTCGATCCAGTCAGTGTAGGAACCGTTCTTCACGATGTCATTGTAGAGGTTCAGACCAGAGTAAGCATGCACTGCACCACCGAGAAGGCTCTCAGCAGTAGCGTCGCCCTTGGAGAAGTCCCAGCCGTTTTTAGCGGCAGTCTGATAGTTCTTTGCATCAACAAGACGCTGCACTTCAGCATCGCCATACATTGGCTTGAGCACGTTGGCAGCAGAATTGAATGAGAGATAAGCATTGAATCCCACGTTGGTCTTACCGGACTTACCACGCTTTGTGGTGATGATGATTACACCATTAGCACCCTTGGTACCGTAGATAGCGGTGGAAGCGGCATCCTTGAGGACGTCCATAGACTCGATTTCAGAAGCAGGGATATCAAGTGTAGAACCGTATTCCACTCCGTCAACGAGAATAAGAGGGTTGTTGCTTGCGAGGATGGAACGGTTGCCACGGAGCTTCATGCTGACACCTGCACCTGCCTGACCGTCGCTCTGCTGGAGGTCAACGCCCGGTACCTTGGCCTGCATGGCCTGGAGAGCATTGGCACTTGCCACCTTGGCGAGCTCCTCTGTCTTGACAGAAGCCACAGCACCGGTGAGGTCCTTCTTCTTCATCACGCCGTAACCTACGACTACAACGTCGTTGAGCGTGGTGTTGTCGTCCTCCATTGTGATTTCAATGGTTGACTTACCTTTCACATCGACAGTCTGACTCTTCATTCCAACATAGGAGATGGCGAGCTGTCCTGCCTTCTGAAGATTGATGGTGAAGTTACCGTCAATATCGGTAACGGTACCGTTCTGGGTACCCTTCTCCATTACAGTGGCTCCGATAACAGGGTCACCAAAGGAGTCCTTCACATTACCTTTCACGGTCTGCGCCTGAATAGTGCCCACAATCATTGTAAGCATCAGCGCCAGCGCAATGCGAATTGTCTTTAAATTACCAAACATAGTTGTTTTGTGATTAAATGAATAAATTTATAATTAGTAGTTGTTTTTTAGGCTAACAGGCATAGTTATGCCATATTCACAAGCTTTTTATTACCATATAATATTACTCTTACTTCGTTGTAGTTTGCAGCAGTTAATCTGATTATTTGCAGCAGTTTAGTTAATTATCTATTAGTATTCGGATGCAAATATACAAAAAAATATCAACTCCGCATTACAAAACATGATACTTTTTTTCATTTCCTATCAAAAAATAGCATATTTCGGGGAAAAACAGGAGAAAATACATGGAGGAGGAGGGAATAGATAATAGGGAATAGGAGATTACCTTTGCTACAAGCGGATTTCGCTCACGCAATTATCTCAAGCACACAACAGTAATCTCCTATTCCCTATTATCTATTACCTATTACCTTTAATTATGCACACTAAGCATCCGCCCGCCATAACTGGCACGGTAACGGAGCAGTTTCACGCCGTCATCTCCGCTTGCCACAACGCCGCGGTTGTTGAGATCATACGACCGCTGGCAGTGATTACACTTGAGCCAAAGCCCGCTGTTGGTCCATTGCAGGGCGTATTTCGTGTAGGGATAATTGTCCTTAAGGCAGTTGGGACACTGCAGATCGAATGCGTAAAGCTGCTGGTCGAGCGTGGAATAGCCTATCACAAGACCGTTGCTTGCGCCAAGGATGCAGGAACGGCGCAGCTCGGCAGCCGTCGTTATCGCAACGTCGTCCGTCGTCTTGCCGTCCTGCAGCTGCATCTTCAGGTGCAGGACATCATTCTTCGGCTCCTGTCTCACCATGCAGAACACGCCTGACGACATGGGATTCAGGGCGTTATTGAGTATGCAGACATTATGGATAGACGTGTCGAAGAGGAAATAACACTGCCAGTCCGTGGTGTATTCATACTCGTCTGCCGTGCATGATGACAGGATGATGAGGGACAATAGTGCCGCTATTTGCTTTATTCGCATGGGTTATCGTTGTTTTAGAATCCGCCGGTAACGGCTTGGAATTATAAAATATCAATAAATAAAAATATAAAATGATATTGAAAAATATATCTTTATATATGTTTCTATATTTTTATTTATTGATATTTTATATGTTGATGTTTTACCAACAACACATTATTACCTATTCACCTTGATGACTTTACCGTCAGGATAGACGAGGATATTCAAGCCTTTCTGGAGCTTCATGATGCGTTTTCCAGAAGCATCGAATATCTTTACGCCTTGCGGAAGGGCGGTGACAGAGCCTATACCGTCGGTGAAGTCGGCGATGAAGGTGAGATTATGGGCTGGCATGACGGTGTAACCATCGGTGCGCCATCCCACGAAAGTATGGTAAGGATTCTCCGGAACATAGTTGAAGGCAGGGATTTCACTGCCATATTCCAGCTCTATCTCCTTCACTGTCTCATTATTATATATATAGGTCAGTGTGTAGGAATTGACTGAGAACGTGCCTGACACCGTCACATCGGATGCCGGCATAGTGCTTTCTGGCAAGCCTTTCCAGCCGGAGAAGGTGTAACCCTCCTTCTCGGGAGCGGCTATTGGGGTCACTGCAGAGCCATATTCCACGGTGACTGTCTTGTAATCACTGCCATCCACCTTATATATAATATTATATTTCTTGGCAGAGAACTGGGCAGTAAGGGTGATGTTATCCTTCACATTGATGGTGCGAGGATTGACATTGCTGCCATCAGACCACTTCACAAACTCGTAACCTTCGCGTGGCACCGCGGTGATAGTGATGTCAGAGCCTTCCTCCGCTTTGCCATCAGCGACACCTTCCACGGTGACAGAGCCCTTGTCAGCGGATGAAGAGGTGACTGAAACATTGTAATACTTCTTCTCAGGCACTGGAGGATTGACCACTGGAGGCTCTTCTCCGCCAGAGAAAGTGGTGGTAGGGATATCCCAGGACTTATTGTAGAGCATCACTTTCCATTCCGTTGTACCCTTGACACGATAGATAGGATATACCTCATACTCACCGTTATAGAGCAAATCACTTGGATAGCAACTGTAAGATGAGTAGCCATTACCTCTTTTAAGCGTTCCGGAATAACAATATATATCCAAAGAATAATCGGCTACAGTATGCTTGAAGCGCATTCCAATCTCTAAATCTGCCGCTACAATGGTGCCATTAAAGAAACGACCATTTATTGAAATCAAAGAATTAGACGTAATTTGGCTTTCATCTACTGTAAAAGCTCTCGGACAGTACATGAAATAATTGTACGAACTTCCAGCCTGCGCCTTCTGTATTCCGATAACCATATCATTGCCTTCGGTATAGCCAACATTCTCTACACCAGAGGAATTCGGATTGAGCGCATTGGTTCCCACCATAAGATAATAGCCATTTGCCTTGCCTTGCCATCCCCAGTTTATGTGATAATAACCTGCATCGTCGTAACCATCACAGATAAAGCCATGACCTTTATTATTCTTATTCACACCACCATAGATTATAGGGCGGTTGGCGTCAAGCTCAGCGCATATCATCTGAGTCCATTCTTCATCGGTAAAGCACTTCCTGAGCAGATAAGTTATTCCAGGGTCATATCCGAAATAGGTCGTCAGAGCGTAGGCTTCCTTACCAGAAACGGCAGAACTTGCTTTGCCATTGTACTTCATATCTACCGACACTCCGCAATCATGGAGCAGACATGCCACGTCAGCGGCTTGGTCATCAGTATATGAAGCATTCTGGGTATAGCCGCTTTCCTCATCTACATAGAGTCCGTAAGCGTCCTGCATATTGCTCCAATTATATGTATGAGAGGAGAAATCAACGGATGGAGTGATGGTTTTCACGCCTATATCGCCACCAAAATTGAGTTTGTAAGAATAGGAATGGCTGCCCGTTCCCTGCATCGGCCACTTGTGATAATACATTATCTGCGCCATTGCTGTTGCCACACATCCGGTCACTGATGACTGTCCTATATCGTTGCAGTCATTATTGAAAGGCTTGTTTTGTGCCCATTTGGCAGTGATGAGCGGCTTCACCACAGGGGTTCCCATTGCTGTAGGCGACGTGAGAGTGACGCCTTTAGCCAGTGCAGCCGACATCTTCGCCTTGTAATCATCGAGCCAATAGCGGAGATTGTCAGGGATGCTGTCCGCTGAAAAGGCGGTGGAATTGCCGTAAGCGATGAGTGCCGGCAACTTTTCGTCGGCTCCTGCTATGACAAAACTCCTGTCATCACTGAAGATATAGAAGAGATTGTCATTGCTTTCAGGGGCTGAAGGCATACCGTTCACGGCGGCCTTCATGGTGTAAACCAACTTGCGTGTCTGGCTTTTAGTGGCTTTAGCCTGCGCTGTGCCGCTCATTCTCTTTACACGCATCATTGCTTCCTCTGGCGTAAGTTGCTGCGCCAAGACTGGTATGGCTAACATTGCCATTGCCAAGAGTTGTAGAAATCTTTTCATATTGACTTGATGTTTAGGGTTGGATAGGAAGGAGACAGGTAATAGGAAATGGGTAATAGGAGATTAGTCCTGCCATTTTCGGTTTCTTGTCAAGGTAATATCTCAAGCTGACGAAGCTAATCTCCTATTACCTATTGGCTATTCCCTATTACCTTTTGATGGACTATCGCTTTGCCAGCAGAGCGCTTTCAGCCTCATCCACCTTCTCGAAATGGAAGCCATCGAGGAGTGATTGCATGAGAGCCTGGATGCGGTCATTGCAAAGATTGCCGATGGAACCTTCGTGGGTGTGGTGGATATTCTTGTCGGGAGTGAAGTTGCCAGCCTCTATGTCGAGACCTACTTTCTTGTAAGCATCGCGGAAAGGCATACCATTCTGTGCCAGACGGTTGACCTCTTCCACGGAGAAGATAGGGTCGTACATCGGATTGTCGAGGATGTCACGGCGCACTTTTATCTTATTGATGATGTATGCACACATGGCGAGGCAGTCTTTCAGTTCGTCAAAGGCAGGCAGGAACACCTCTTTTATTATCTGAAGGTCGCGGAAATATCCGCAAGGCAGATTGTTTTGTATTAGTGTCACCTGTGTAGGGAGCGCCTGAATCTTATTGCATTTGGCACGTATAAGCTCGAAGACGTCCGGATTTTTCTTGTGCGGCATGATGCTTGAACCTGTGGTACACTCCTTTGGAAGGAGGACAAACTGGAAGTTTTGCGAATTGAAAAGGCAGGCATCAAAGGCGAGTTTCGCCATTGTACCGGCAAGACCTGCTATAGAGAATGCCACGTTACGCTCCATTTTTCCACGTCCCATCTGCGCATAGACCACGTTATAGTCCATGGAATCGAAGCCCAAGAGGTCGGTAGTCATCTGCCTGTTGAGCGGAAAAGAAGAGCCATAGCCAGCCGCAGAGCCGAGAGGGTTGCGGTTTGTCATCTTGTAAGCCGCCTGAAGATATAGCATATCATCGGTAAGTGACTCGGCATAAGCGCCAAACCACAGTCCGAAAGAGGACGGCATAGCCACCTGGAGGTGTGTATAACCAGGCATAAGGACGTCCTTATATTCCTCGCTCTTGGAGATAAGTTCGTCAAAGAGCGTCTTGGTCTGCTGTACTATGTCGCGCAAAGCCGCTCTGGTGAAGAGCTTCAGATCGACGAGTACCTGGTCATTTCTGGAGCGTCCGGAGTGGATTTTCTTTCCCATATCGCCGAGCTTGCGCGTCAGCATGAGCTCCACCTGCGAGTGGACATCCTCCACTCCGTCCTCAATGACGAAGTCGCCACGGTCGCATATCTCGTAGATATTCCTGAGTTCGTCGAGCAATAGCGGCAGTTCCTCCTTGCCTATGAGCCCTATAGACTCGAGCATGGTGATGTGTGCCATTGATCCGAGGACGTCATACTTGGCGAGGTAGAGGTCCATTTCTCTGTCTCTTCCTACTGTGAAGCGCTCTATCTCCTTGTTGATGGAGTAGTTTTTTTCCCAGAGTTTCGCCCCCACCAAACCTCCCCCTGGGGAGGCTTTCTTTAGAATGTCTTTCTTGCTTGAGGACTCTTTCACGTCTTTACTTGACTGCATTTGCTTCTGTTGGTCTATATTGTTCATTGTATTCGGTGTTTATTGTTTTGAAATATTTCGGTTTACGTTCCGCATCATGACTTCAAGAAGCCAATTATCAGACGCTATTGTAGTTGCTCTATATTAGATATTATAACGTCTAAAACATTATCAATATCGCCTATTATCTCTTCATTGCTGAAACGTATGACTCTAAATCCCATCTGTTCCAGCACTTGTGTCCTATTGGCATCCTCTTCCATCTGTTCCCATTGTGAATGATACCCGCCGTCCACCTCTATTATAAGCTTTGCTTCAATACAGATAAAATCGGCAATATACATTCCCACGATATGCTGTCTCTTGAACGAATAGCCTGTATTTCCATTTCTGAGGCTATCCCAGAGGCACCGCTCTGCTTCCGTCTGGTGCTTCCGATTCTCGTTTGCATATTCCTTTAGTAATCCATAACATAACGGATCTGCTGTCATAAAAGGTGGTTTTACCATATACCTTATTGATAAACTAATAAATGAAACGATGGAATACCCATAATTAGAGAACGTAACCAAAGAAAGCTCCCCCAAGGGGGAGTTGAGGGGGGCTCTTAATACGGCAGCATAGCTAACATATCAGCGAATTTGTCGATGCCTCCTTCGAGCTTTTTTCCTATCATCATCTTCATCATCATGTTGAGTTCCGCCTTTAGTGTTACTCTTATTTTTGTGCCAGGAGTGGCGTATGGCGTTGATATTTCGGATGTAGGGAGCACCTGAATCCAGAGGTTAGCCTCTACTGGGGACTGCTCTGTCTGGAATTTGATACATTTATTTTCTTCTCTTTCGATGATAGACAGCGCGATGGTGCCCACCATTGGTGCTGGTATAGCGACGCTATCAGGGGTCAATTGGATATCTTTTAGCTTCTCCAGCTGCGCAGGGTCTTGTCCGGCTTCCTTCATTTTTTCCGCCACCATCGGGTTGCTGGCAGCATTTTCGAGAATTGGACGTAGGTTTTCGAGGTTGCTGAGCTTAGCATATACTGCTTCTACCGGAGCAGGGATGAGTTTGATTTTACTTTCGTATTTAGCCATTATGATATATATGAATCTATTAAAACTGCTACAAAAGTACGACAAATTCCCGAAATCTCCAAATTTTGTATTAGTTATGTTGTTCAAAGTCAATTATGTCCATCAATCTATTCGATAATATATGTAAAAAGTCAAAATTGGAACAAAAAGGAAAGAAGAAGTGTTTTTTTCGTGAAAAAGTTTGGTGGTATCAGAAAATGTGCGTATCTTTGCACACGGAACATATAAGGAGATGAGTGTATCTCAATAAGTTCCGTCGAAAAGAAAACACATTATTGATAAGGATAAGGATTCCGGTGTCGCTAAAAGCAGAGTGATGTCGGGGTTCTCTTTTTTTTGTTGATTTCCTATAATAATAAGGTTATGATGTCATTGCTCAATGAGGTAATAACTATCTCATGGTGTTAACCTTGCAATGCCAAATGACCTACTAACCATTAGAATAATAATAAAAAGAAACAGAATATGTCTTACATGTCAAAAGAAGGCTACGAGGCACTCGTGGCAGAGCTTCATCGTCTTGAGGCGGTGGAAAGTCCAAAGGCATCTGCAGCAATCGCAGAGGCTCGTGATAAGGGTGATCTCTCAGAGAACGCCGAGTATGATGCAGCAAAGGAGGCACAGTCAAAGTTGATGGACAAGATCAGTCAGCTTAAGATGACTCTTGCTGATGCAAAGATTATCGACAAGACTCGCTTGTCATCCGACTGCGTTCAGCTTCTCTCTAAGGTGGAGATGACAAATCTTGCCACTAAGGCAAAGATGGTCTATACCATAGTGAGCGAGAATGAGGCAGACCTTGCTCACGGCAAGATTTCCGTGAAGACTCCTATTGCTCAGGGTCTTCTCAATCATAAGGTGGGCGAAGAGGTGGATATTAAGATTCCACGTGGCACTATCAAGCTTCGCATTGATAATATTACTATTGAATAAGACCCCCTCTTATCCCCCTGTAAGGGGGAGACTGGTTACGTTCTCCTCCTTGCGGTCCCGCAACTGCGTCAGCGCGAT
>URJQ01000033.1 GCA_900548195.1 uncultured Prevotella sp. | reverse complement strand
TGCAGCTTTTCAGGCATAGTCCCACTACATCCTATAAGGTTGCGGATTTGAGGTTATACATAATAGTGGCGCTTTGAGAAGCAACTTTGATAGTTTTCAGCGTGGCATTACGCAGACCTTGCTCGGAGATTTTACCATTCTCTACAGCGATGGTGTATTTACCTTGCTCTACAGGGATTACTATGGCACGGTCATTGCTATTGAATACCACCACGATGTCGCTCCATGAGTCGCCTACGGCAGAGCCTTTGATGGTGAAAGCCACCACATTCTTTTGCTTTACAGGGATGAAAGCGAGGTTATTGCGCACCTTTTCAGCGCATCCCATACGGAAAGCTGGGTGTGCTTTGCGCAGTGCTATCATGTCCTTAATGTAATTGAAGATGTCGAGATAAGCGGTCTTGTTGTTCCAATCGATAGCATTGACGCTGTCAGGAGAAGCATAGCAATTATGCACTCCCTTTCTGTCACGCATTATCTCATCGCCACACCAGATGAAAGGCACTCCCTGAGAGGTCAATGTGACGGTCTCTGCGAGTTTCATCAATGCCATTTGCTGCTTGGTAATCTGGTCATCAGTGAGCTTCCTTTTGCCTTTCTTTGCAGAAAGAGTGCACTTCAGTCGGTCGGCAATGCACATATCATCATGACATGAGACGTAACTGATCATCTGGGTAGGCTGTTCCGCCCACGGAGCCTTGCTGTAATTGACCTTGGAATAGTCGATGCCAGGATGCTGAATAGCACCTACTATGCCGAATTTCACGCTCTCTTCATTGCCGGCAATGCCAATGAGGAATGCGCCTTCCTTATCATCACGCCATCCGCCACGCAGTCCGTCGCGCATCTCATCGCCAAAGGCAGCGATGCCGCCGAGCTGTGCAGTGTTGGCTTTCATAGCGAGTTTATCCTCAGGATATGCAGGAGCGGATGCTGCCCAACCCTCTCCATAGATGATGACATTAGGGTCAACAGCCTGTGCAGCCTCGCGTATTGCGTTCATGGTCTCTATGTCGTGGATGCCCATAAGGTCGAAACGGAAGCCGTCAACGTGAAATTCCTTCATCCAATAGAGCACGCTTTCCACCATGTATTTGCGCATCATAGGCATTTCAGAGGCTGTCTCGTTGCCACAACCCGAACCATTGCTTGCCACTCTCTCGGCAGATTGGCCGCTTTTAGTTTCGCTATTGTTCTGCCAACGGAAGAAATAGTCAGGCACGGTCTTCTGGAAATTGCTCTGCATAAGGTCGAAAACGTGATTATATACCACGTCCATCACTACGCGCAAACCAGCCTTGTGCATTGCCATTACCATCTCCTTAAACTCCTTTATGCGTGTTGCAGGATTGGCAGGATTGGTGGAGTAGCTACCTTCAGGGCTGTTGTAATTGACTGGGTCATAGCCCCAGTTGTAGTAAGTGACCTGGTCTCTGCCACCTCCACCGACGCTCTTGCCGGTGCGCTCATCTATACTTCCGAAATCGTAGGATGGAAGCAGATGGACGTGGGTGACGCCAAGTTCCTTCAGATGGTCGGTTCCTGTGGCGAGTCCTGCAGGGGTTCGGGTGCCTTTCTCGGTGAGAGCGAGGTATTTGCCCTTGTTATTGATTCCGGAAGAAGCATCTACTGAGAAGTCGCGATGGTGCATCTCATAGAGCACCACGTCAGAAAGCCCCTTCGACTCAGGAGCCTTGTCAGTGCTCCAACCAGCGGGGTCAGTGGTTCGGAGGTCCATTATCATGGCTCTCTGGCCGTTGGTTCCCACGGTTTTGGCAAAGATACCAGGCGTTTCTTCGAGCCATTTTCCATTTACCTTCACTTGGAAAGTGTAGAAGAGACCGTTGCGATCACCGTTGAGTCTTACGCTCCATGTGCCGTCTTCAGCACGCTTTAAGGCTACCGTTTCTATTGCTTCGCCTCCTAAATCCTTATTATAAAGGTGGGCGCATACCTCTTCTGCCACTGGGCTCCATAGAGATAGACGAGTGACAGAAGGTGAATACGTCATCTCATTGATAGGTCCTACAGGGACAGGGAGGCCTTTGAGTCCTTGCGCCAGTGCTATGGTGAGAGGCGAAAGGAGAGTGGCTGAGAGAATTATTGAGGTGATTAGTTTTTTCATTCTTGGGGTGTTGGTTTTTATAGGCTTTATATCCGCCGGTAACGCGGCGGACACAGTGGCGGCTACTTGGCGACGCTGTGATGGCTACTTGGCGACGTTCTGATGGCTATTCGGCTACGCTGTGGCGGCTATATGGAGTGATTACAGAACTGGGTTCTTATTTCTTGCTGCCCTTTGCTGCTTTGGCTACAGGCATAAAACTGATAGCGTAGCCACCACCAGGGGCGGCAGTGAGCGTGAGTTTCTGTCCTGCCTTCACCTTCTTCTTTGTGATGGTGTATGCCTTAGGGTTCTTGTCGTAGGAAGCATCCTTTGCATCGGCATAGATGATAGCCTCGTAGGTCTTGCCTTTATCGAGGAAATCGAGGCGCAATGTGCTTGTATGTCCATCCTCATTTGCCTTGCATCCGAGGAACCAGTTGTCTGTTCCCTTTGCCTTGCGGGCCACAGTGATGTATTCTCCCGGCTCTGCTTCGAGATAGACAGACTTGTCCCAATCTACAGCCACGTCCTTGATAAACTGGAATGCGTCCATGAATTTGGCATAATTATCAGGAGTATCAGCCGCCATCTGGAGAGGTGAGTACATGGTGACGTAGAGAGCAAGCTGTGCAGCGAGCGTAGTGTTGAGCTTATTCTTGTTGTCACTCCATGTGGAGAAGTCGGTTTCGAAGATACCTGGAGTGTAATCCATAGGTCCGCCATTAAGACGTGTGAATGGAAGAATTGTGGTATGAGCAGGATAAGAGCCTCCGAAAGCCTCGTATTCTGTGCCTTTCGCGCTCTCATTACCTATGAGATTAGGGTATGTACGGCAAAGTCCAGTAGGGCGAACAGCCTCATGTCCGTTGACCATAATATGGTAATCAGCCGCCTTTTTCACTGCATAGAGGTAGTGATTGACGAGATATTGTCCGTAATGGTGCTCACCTCGTGGCACGATATTGCCGACATAGCCTGACTTAACGGAGTTGTAGCCATACTTATTCATCAGTTGATAGGCTGCATCCATGTGGCGTTCGTAGTTGCGCACCGAAGCAGATGTCTCATGGTGCATCATGAGTTTAACGCCTTTGGAGTGTGCATAGTCATTGAGAGCCTTGATGTCGAAGTCAGGATAAGGAGTGACGAAGTCGAAGACATAGTCTTTCTGCTTGCCAAACCAGTCTTCCCATCCTATGTTCCATCCTTCCACAAGCACCTGGTCGAGTCCGTTTGCTGCAGCGAAGTCGATGTATTTGCGCACTTCCTCGTTGGTGGCACCATGCTTACCGTTAGGCTTCACGTTGTTGTAATTGTC
The DNA here is from genome assembly GCA_900548195.1 of uncultured Prevotella sp. Lineage (GTDB taxonomy): Bacteria > Bacteroidota > Bacteroidia > Bacteroidales > Bacteroidaceae > Prevotella. Next base: position 20,402 of record URJQ01000033.1, on the reverse strand, counting down.
GAGTTCGAGGTTTACGCTCGGCAGGTCGTCTGTGTAAGCCCATGTATTCTTTCCGATGATCATGTTCCACCATACGCCACAATATTTGACAGGCTTAATCCATGAGGTATCTTCCAGTTTGCAAGGCTCATTGAGATTGAGGGTAAGACGAGAGGCAAGCTGACCTGTCGCCGTAGTGCTGATGCGCACAGTGCGCCAAGGTGACTGGCAAGGAGCCTGAAGATAGCCCTTATATCCCTCAGCGTCAGGGGTGAGGAATGTGGTGAAAGTCATGGTCTTGTCGTCGAGATCAAGGCTCATGCAAGAGTAATCCACGAGGGCAGCCTCATGCAGAGCGACGTAGAGCCCGCCTGGTGTCTTCATCTGGAGGCAGGTCTGCACGCCAGTGTCGGAGAATGTCTTCCATGAAGAGTTGTCGCTATGCGCCTTTACTACACCCGGCATGAGTGAGCGTATCTCAGACAGACGAGACTTGGTGAATGAGTATTCCTGCGTGTCGAAGTCGCCTGGAATCCACCATGCCATATTGTCTCCAGCCATTGCAAACTCAGTTTTCTCTTCGCGGAGAGTGAAATAGACGAGATTCTTCTGGCGTGGGAACTCATATCGGAAGCCTACACCGTCGTCATAGACGCGGAATCGCAGGATGATATGTCTGTCGGTCTTCTTCTGGTCGAGGGTTACGGCAAGCTCATTGTAATGATTTCGGATGCTGCTTTCTTCGCCCCATACCGGTGTCCATGTCTCATCGAATGATGTGCAGATGGCCTCTGTCTGGGTGAAACCGTCCATCAGATCCTCGCCTCCCTTGGCTAATTGCAGTCCGAGGTGGGATGGCTTGATTACGCTTTGCGAGCCATAGGCGATGGAGTAGGTGGGTCTTCCGGCTACTACGTCGAAAGTGACCTGGACTTTGCCGTCTGGGCTCTTTACGATTTCTTCGGCATTGGCTGATAATGTCATTACTATTGCCGCTATTGCTGATAGGATTGTTCTTGTTTTCATTTATCTTTCTTGTTATGGGGTGGGGGAAATCGCCCGGTAACGCGGGCGACAAAGTGGCTCTTTCTTCTTGCAATCGCCCGGTAACGCGGGCGACACAGTGGCGCCTTCTTGTCGGGATTCCATTGTGATGGGGGCGACACAGTGGCGGATTGTTGCTTTATGGTCTGCTCTGGGAGATCATGTTGCGGATGGAATTGTTGAAATCCGTCTGCTTGATGAGCTGCTCCAGGGTGATGTGCATACGGTAACGCCAATAGTGCTTTGGATTTGCTGGGATATTGATGCGCTCCTTACTTGCGTCTGCGAGGCGGATATTCTCGTCTGTGGCGAGCCAATCCTGAAGGGTGAGGATGCAGAGCATGGATGGACAATAGAGGTGATTGCGCACAATGTCGGTTGCAACATCGCCGCTGAGAGGATGTGGCGCAGCACCGTAACGACCGAGAGAGATGTTCCAATACTGCTGAGTGCGATCCCAATCTTCATCCCACCACATACGGAGAGTGGCGGTATCATGGCTGGAAATGGTGCAGACAGAGAGGAATGGATTATTATTGAGCACGCCGAATGTCACCTTAGGATCTTTAGGCATGGACTGTATCTCAAGTGAGAGAATGTGGAGTTGGTTCATCACCCATGCTACGCAGTCAGGCACCATGCCGAGGTCTTCTGCACATACGAGCATCTTTGTGGCGTCAACGAGGCGTGGGAGTTTCTTCATTGCTTCCTCATACCAGAACTGATTGTTGCGACGATAGAAGTAATCATTATACAGGGCATTGAATGCAGCCTTGTCATGATCCCACAATGTCTCGTAGCAAGGGTCGAGCTGAGCTGAGATACGAGGGTGAACGAGGTCTGGATTACGATGGTCGCGCAGGAACAATACGTTGCTAATCAGAGAGTAGAGGGTATCACGCATATTGATGTCGTCCTCTGATAGCGTGCCTTTCGCATTGAAATAAGCCTCCACTTCACGCTGAGTCTTGAAGCCTTCGCGCATGAGATACATGTCATCATGCCAATGGGTGAGGAAATTATCCTTGACATACTGTGCCTTTTGGCCGAAGTAACGGTCGAGCACCCAGTCTGTGATGAAAGGATTGAGGAAGAAATCCTCCTGCCAACGCAGTCCATACTGCTCCACTTCCTGACGAGTCATGCCGAGGGAAGGAAAGAACTGACCGAGCAATCCGTGGACGCTATGCACAGGAATCTCCCATATACGGAAGAATCCGAGTACGTGGTCGATGCGGTAAGCATCGAAATACTTAGCCATATTGGAGAATCGGTGTACCCACCATTGGCAACCATCTTTCAGCATCTCATCCCAGTTGTAGGTAGGGAACCCCCAGTTTTGACCGTTGACAGAAAAGTTGTCAGGTGGTGCTCCAGCCTGTCCGTTAAGGTTGAAATAGCGTGGTTCCATCCATACATCGCATCCATATCTGTTTACTCCGATAGGAATATCGCCCTTGAGCACCACTTTATGCTGGCGTGCATACTCGTGGGCTCCAATCATCTGTTGAGCAAGAACATACTGCACGAAATAATAGAATGCCACCAGAGCATACTCCTTAGTACGATGATCGGAGAGAGAATGGCGGTCGGCTTCATTCCATAGGTTGTGGTCTGGCCAGCGAGAATAGTCGGCAGTGCCGTATTGATCGCGGAATACGCAGTATTGAGCGTAAGGCACGAGCCACTTTTCCTCTTCCTTAAACCAGTTCTTGAAGTGGTTGGAAGCGAGCATATCGTGTCCTTCCTGCTCGAAGATGATGTGGAGATACTCAGTCTTGGCATTGTTTACGCGCTCATAATCTATCTGTGGCAGAGCGTTGAGTTCCTCTCTAAGGGCTTCAAACTCAGCCTTTTTCTTAGCGTCCTTGATAGCAGGAAGCTGACGAAGGTCAGCATATTGCGGATGCAGGGCGAAGATACTGATAGAGGAATAAGGGTAAGAGTCGGTCCAAGTGTGAGTGATGGTGGTGTCATTGATAGGCAGCACCTGCAGAATGCGCTGACCTGTGAGCGCTACCCAATCTACCATCTTCTTCAGATCGCCGAAGTCTCCCACTCCGAAACTGCCCTCAGAGCGGAGTGAGAATACTGGTACTGCGGTGCCTGCAAGGCGGTCGGCAGGGATAGGGAAGTGGGCATCCTCCAGATAGACAGGTTGCTTGATGTCATTAGCAGACATAGGAATTTGGAAAGTGCGGTTCATTCTTGCTTCCCAAATTACCGGTACGTTAGGGTCTTCATCATATACGAGAAACTTCATCTCTATGGTGAAGCCTGCTATCATTCTGATATTGAGGAGAGCTGTCCACTCATTATCACCAGTATAATATAGTTTCAGAGCCTTGCGCTCCTGCCATAGTCCCAGTTCGCTGACGTTGCCACAGAGGGCAAGGTACTGGTTGGGGCGGAGTTGTGGGGCTTTTATTTTCAATGTAAGCGTCTCGTCTGCCTTTACTTTTGGCAGAGTCTGAATCTCATGGCGGTGTATGCATTCTGTGAATGCTGAGCTGTAGAAGTAGTCCATTGCTTTTTTGTTGTTTTTGGGTTTGGGTTCGTGGATTCGGTTATCGGGCGGTAACGCGCCCGACACTGTGGCTTTACTTATTTACAAATTTCTTGCCGTTGCGGATGACGATGCCTTTGTAGCCATTGCCTACTCGCATACCGTGAAGGTTGTAAGTGGCATTGGCGCGTGAATGGTCGTCTGCCTTGACGTCATTGATGCCTGTCACTATGCCGATATTGCTGGTAGATGTGTAGTAACCACCGTTGACGAACTTGAAGTCAGCAGTCTGTGGCTTTTCATCATTATTGAAGATGATGAAAGTAGGGGTTGAGGTTTCAGAGCCAGTGTAAGTCCATTTATACACCTTGTTGCCGTTGTCTGCCTGACCTATGTATGTGCAGGTCTGACCAGGCCATTTTCCTCCGGTGAAGTTTGCGGAGCTGTTCCAGCACCAGCACTTAGGGTTCTTGGTCCAGGAGGCTGGAGCTTCGAAGAAAGCGCACGTCTCGCCAGGCTCCACTTTGCAGAATGAAGGGAATGTCACGTTCTGGATTTCCTCCTTGACATCATCAAGACTGCTGATGTCTATGCTGCTGGAAACGTAGTATTTGAAGTCTGTGCCCTCCAAAGCGAGCTTCATGCCATTGGAACGGATTGTAGGATTAGAGCCTATAGCCACCAGCGCATCGCCCTTATCGCCACGCACTTTCACCACGTATCCATTGCCTGAGACACCTTTGCTTACGATGGTGCTCTGATTATGGATGCCGAGGAGGCGACGGAGAAGGATGAGTTTCTTGATAGTAGTCTTGTAACTCTTCCAGTGGGTGAGGAATACGCAAGGCGTGCCAGGCATGGCAAGCATGTAGGCATTGGCAGCTTCCACATCTTTATACAGAGGATTTGCACCGTCTTTACCAGAACTTCCAGTGTCATGATTATCCACGAAAGTGACGGCATAACGCTGATATTGAGTGCTTGTAGCGAGCATGCTCTCATTGAGCTTTGCCCAGTTTGAGCTTTCAATGGCAGTTTTCAGAATGTCACGGAAAGGGAAGTCGAAGGCAGCAGACTGTATCTTGCCAGAAGCGTCCTTAGTGCCGTTTATCCAACTGGTCACTCTCGCATATCCATCCCAGCATTCTCCCACGGAGAAGTGAGGCTTAGCAGAGGTGTTATAGATGGAAGTGTATTTAGGAGCGTAGCCTTTCACCATATCATAGCGGAAACCAGTGTAGCCAAGTTCGTTGAGAAGGAAATCGAGATAGACCTTGATGTTATTCTGAACGGTGAGGTTAGAATGGTCGAGGTCGCGAGAACCATCGAAGTCATCACCGCTATCGGCAACGCCAGTAGCCTTATATCCTGACTTGACGCATTCGTCTGTCTTACAGATATATGGCGCGCAGTTTCCTCCCCAGGTGATGGTGTAGGTCTTGCCAGTGTTCTGTCCCACTACTTTCTCGTCAGGGAAGTCAGTCCAAGACTTGTTACCGCTCTTGTGATTGATTACTACGTCAGCGATGGTTCCGAGACCTTTAGCCTTGAAAGTCTTAATCATGGAGCGGAGCTGAGCCTCTGTGCCGAAGGCGCTCTTATGATCGAGCCACCAGATGTCGCAGTAACCCATATTGGATGTCAACGTGTTGCAATATCCGCTCTGAGGAATCCAGATGAGATTGAAGTATTCTGCCAGTTCGTCGGCTTGCGATTCGAGGTTATTCCACTGTGTATCTTGATAAGAATCCCAATAGAATCCTTGTATCATGACACCATTATATTTCTCTGGCCAACCTTGAGCATGGAGACTGGAAAAACTGAATAAGGAAAATAGCACGGTGAGTGCAAGGGAGAATATAATTTTCATTGCTGTAAATTTAGGTTTTATTACTGGTTGCAAATTTAGGCATTTTTGCTAAAACAAAGAATATAAAGGTTTTAGTTTTTTGCTTGTCTGATTTGCAAACGTTTGCATATAGAAGGCATTTTTCCATGTTGTTAAATGACATAAGCATCATCGCAACCTCCACAATGAAGGGATATATAGAGGGAATATGATGGATTTTACATTTATTAGCAGACGTTAAATAAATGGCGATTTTTTGTAGATGAAAACATGGGAAAAATGGAGTGGGAGAGAGATGTTTTGGGGATGAAAAGGCGAAAACAATGATATTGGAGAGAGAAAGCTAAGTTATTAGGATGTGAAAGCTAAGCTATTGGATGGTGATAACTATGGTATTAGAACGCGAAAGTGCCGTTATTGCGCAGCGAAAATGTGAGTTTTCGGGCGTAATAACGGCACTTTTGCTCTGTAAACAGGCGGATATTATTCTGTTGTTTTTGTGACTACTTGATAATCAAGCGGTTATGTTTTAGGGCGAGAATCGCGTATTTGCTGGCAGGGTATTTTGATTTCAGAATATTGCAGCCAAAGTGTTAAAAAACTGCTTGATGGCTTTATTTTACGCTTATTACCTTGCCAGAATGGATATATAATCCCTTTTTGGTAGGCTTGTCAATGCGAATGCCAGAGATAGTGAACCATGCTTCGGAGTCAGAGCCTGGCTTAGGAGCGGTGATGTCATTGATTCCTGTAGTGTTGAGGAAAGAAGAAAGGAGTTTGCCTACGAAGCCTTGTGAAGAAACAACAGGCCAATGACCATCGGATTTCTGGTCGCACCACCACATACCGCGTGTCAACCATGTACCCATCACAGTGGCGCCAGGACCGGTTTTCCAGTCTGAATCATCGCCATTGCCAGCTTCTTCAGGTTGCCACCAGTAGAGGGCATTGACGTTCTTGTGCTTTTTCAGCAGGTCAATGAGGTCTTTGGTGAATTGATATTGTCCGTCAGCAGATGCTTTCCATTTGGATTGAAGGTCATATTTCTTGTCGCCAGGATAGTACTGGAAAGGATATGAGGTCTCCATAATCTGCACTTTCTTGTCAGAGAATTGCGCTGCGAGGCGGTCGAGAGTGGAGGAAAGAGTGGAGAGGCCATCATGATAGAAAGGATAATAGGAGAGTCCGATGATGTCATAATCCACCTTGGCATCCTTTAGTTTGTTGTAATAATATACTGTCTGACCAGGAACTCCGGAACGCTCTGTATGGATAATGATTTTTGCATCAGGGCAAACCTCTCTCACTGCCTTGCATCCATAGGAGAAGACCTTGGTGAGACCAGTCCAGTCATTGCTTGCGTGGTCGTAAGGAAAGACCTTAATACCTATCATTCCGTAGGTGGTCTCATTGCCCACTTGTACAAAGTCGGGCTTTGCCCCAGCGTCCTTCAGTGTCTGGAGTACCTCTTTCGTGTAGGAATAGACCTTGTCAGCCTTTTTTGCAACAGTGGTGCAGTCGCTCCATGATGTAGGGAGAATTTGGCTTGAAGGGTCAGCCCATGTGTCGCTGTAATGGATGTCGAGCACGAAGTAGGCTCCAGCATCCTTGATGCGCTTGCCTAATTTCTTCACGAAGTCAATATTTTGGCAGACGCAGTGGTCGGTTTCGCCTTTCTGATTCTTCTCTTTCGGATCGACAAAGAGGCGCACACGGAATGAGTTCCATCCGCATTCGCTGACAAACCATGAGATGAGGTCGTCTATATTATTGCCTTTTGTGTCGCGATAACCTGTGTTGTGAGTCTCGTAAAGGGGTAGGATGGAGATGTCGCCTCCTACGAACTCGCCATTTTGGGCTGAGGCTGTGAGGGATAGGAGAAGGAAAAATAGGGATGTGATTACTTGCTTCATATAGAGTTAGTTTGTTGTTTTTTTATGAGATATGGGGGGAACCAGCCGGTAACGCGACGGACACAGTGGCGAGCACTGGGACTATTGTGCAAAAGTACTAAGAAAAATTGTTTTTTGCAAGCAAATGGGAAAGAAAAAAGGTACATCGACTTTTTGTCGATGTACCTTAACTATGTATAACCAAAAATTCGTATGAGGTGATTAGTTCACGCGAACCTTCTTTTCCTCAAGACGATATTTCTTTGTCACAACCTCTTCCTTCTTCTCACCGATACCAGAAGCGACGGTGATAGTAGCGCGGTTGTCATCATTATTAGCAAAAGGCTGTACGCTATCACCCTTCCATTCGGTGGTGATAATCTCAGCTGGAACGCCTGCATCTACCAAAGCCTTGGTGAGAGCCTCTGCACGATTCTTAGAGTACTTCATGTTGACACGCTTGTTGCCAGTACCCTTATCAGCATATCCTGTTACGGTAATCTTGACATCCTTATTGTTCTTCACGAAGTTCACAATCTCAGATACAGTCTGCTGGCTGATAGGATCATTCTTACGGATGGCGAAATGGAGGTCACGGCGAAGTGAAGCCTCAGTCTCTACAGTCTTGTAAGAAGTGTCGTTATACCATACAGTGTCGATACGAGTCTCATAGATAGGTTCTACTTCCTGCACAGGAGCCTTCTTAGCTTTACCAATCTTGAAAGTCACACCGATTAAGGCTGCAGCCTGCCAGTCGTTCTTGTCATTGGTCTTGAGATTGTAAAGGTCGTTCTTATAGTTGGCCTGAAGTTCGAGGTTGAGAGAGAGACTGTTGGTCACGTCATACTCGAAGATAGTGCCGAGGCGACCATTGAATGTGCTGTGCTTAGTGCCACATACCTGCTCATGATAATTAGGATAGTGGCTCTGGAAGTCATTATTGTAAGTCAATGTCTTAAACTCATCATAGTCCCAAGAGTAGTTTGAACCGAAACCGGCAAGGAGAATCCAGTTGAAATCCTTGCAACTGCGCTGTGGGCAGAGGATATTGGACATATTGAAGAGGAAGTCGATGTCAGCAGTGCAAGCCTTGAACTTGTAAGTCTGCTTGCTGAGACCGAACTGACCCTCTGCGATGCCACCCTTCTGGTCGTAGCCCATCACGTGAAGACGAGCTCCAAACTCAGGAGCAAACCAGCGTCCGAACTGAAGAGCAAACTGAGGAGTGAGCAATTTCAGGGAGTTGTAGTTGGTGAAGGTGGTCTGAACACCGCCCTGAACGCCTGCAAACCAGTAAGGCTTGAACTCCTCTTTATTGTCCTGAGCCATTGCGGCTGTGGACACTCCGCAAAGGAGTGCCACAGCTGCTGCATATTTCGTTATCTTTTTCATAGCGTATTATCTTTTAATGAAGAACATCTGACCTGTGATATCATTGAAATAGATATCGTAGGTGCCAGCGGTAATGTTGATATTAGGACCATCCTTGGTAGTGCCAGTACCGTAGATGAAGTCACCGGCGGTGGTAGGAGTCATGCCCCAGCTGGTAGCCCAGTCATGGTCAGCGCGAACCTTCACGCCACAATCAGCAGTGATTTCCACGCCCTTGAGAGCCCAGTTATGGGTGGTATTGTCGCCGAGGTCGTCTGAACCCTTAATCTGAGTGAAGTCAAGGTCGGTGTTCCAGTCATTGTTGGCACCGATAAGGCTGATCTTACCGTAAGAAGCAGTAACGTCAACCTTCTTCCAAGAGTAGGTCATCTTGTCGAAATCCACGTTGAGAGTGTAGTAACCAGCCTCTGGAGACATGATGCACTTGCCGGTCTTCTCAGCCAACTGTGTGCAGGTACCGCTCTCTTCAGCAGCACCGTAGTTGTCCCATATTCCACCATTGATCTGTTCCATGTCTGCAATACGGCAGTCCCATGCACCGGTGAAATAAGAAGTGTAGCTTGCAGTGCCCTTAGATGTAGGATACATCGCAGTAGCTGTAGAGAGAGACCAACCGTTCTGGCGACCTACCATGTAGTATTCAGGAACAGGAGGGATGGCGATGATAGAGAATGTCATGTCCATCATGTTGACAGAAATCTTGAACTTGGCAATGTTCTCATTCTCCAGGAGGTGCCAAGAGAGCTTTCCGTTAGTACACTTGCCTGAGAGAGAGCTGTCATCGCTTGTCATTGGGCAGATACATGTGAGTTCCTTGTCCCAGTTCATTGAACCGTCTGCATTGAAAGCAGAAGCAGGAGCAATCTTGAACCAGTGCCAAGCCTCGGTGGAAGCAGGGATTACGCAAGAGAATACAGGGTCATCGTAAGGGTCAGCTCCACTGTTTGTGAACTTGTACTTCTTGTCAGTGCCGAGAACACCGATGTAATAGTATTCCTTCTCGATGACGATGTGGCTGTCATGAGGAGTGAACTCGATGGCGCGCTTGTTGAAATAAGTAGGCTCGCCTACGTAAGCTACGGAAGAACCGTTGGTAACGGTCTCAAGATAAGTGCGAGTGTAGAGGGTCTTGGCCTTAGGACTGTGGGTTACATTCTCGTAGTAAGCCTGCTGAAGGGCTGCAGGAGAGATGAAGATAGTGTCATTCTCGCTCATGTCAGCAGCGCTGATAGTGATAGGATTGGCAAAATCCTCAGTTGTAGAGAACTGTACAGTGCCCTTGAGAACTGTATTGGCAGGCATTGCATCCTTAGCGACAGATGCCACGCCCATAGGAACCATGATAGAATCTCTAAGGTTAGAGTCGATGAGCTCATCGATTTCGATCGTAGAAGTCAGTTCCTTGACTGTTACGTCTGATGCCTTGAGCACGCTTTCCTGCTCAGAAGTCTGAGGAAGGAAATCAGCAGTGAAGTCCTCATTACATGAAGCAAGCATGATGCTCAGCAAGGCAGTCAGACAAATGCTTATCTTTTTCATATTGGAATGTGTCTAATTATATTTGTTTTATGTGGTGGGGTTTCTCAGTGGAAACCCCACCTTATATAATATATTACGGTCACATGAATGAAGAATTACTTCTTCTCAAATCTGACAGTGTTCTTGTTGAGGTCGAGAATTACTACGACATCACCGCCTTCCCAGTCAGGAATGCTCCAGCTACCCTTGCCAGGAACCGTTGCGGTACCCTCATATACATTGTCCTTGAGAGCAATCTCAAAAGTATTGTCCTCAGCCTGAGGACCGATAGAAGCGCCACCGTCCCATCCGGTAAGTGCGGTGTAGAATCGGAACTGGAACTTGCCTGCACCGATAGCGAGGGTGCCCTTGTAGATGCCAGTGCCTACGCCGGTCTCTGTGATGGTAGTGATGTTTGGCTTGTTGTCAGGAATTGGCTCGATCCAACCGTCCTGAGCACCGATGACAAACATGGTCTTAGGAGCGCGGATAGCCTTGTAGGAAGACATGTACTTGAAGGTGACAGCGTTTGACTCGATGGTGGAAACAGGGATTTCCACTCCCTCGCCGTCGAGGATAGCAGCATGAATGCGGAATGCTACCTCAATGTAGCCCTTGTCAGTATATTCATCCTCAGACTTGAAACCTAAAGCACTGTTGATGGACATTGCGATTTCTTCGCCCGGAACATTAGCCTTTACAGAATTGTAAGTGGTCTCAAGATAATAAGGCTTGCCGTCAACTTCGTCCCATGTTATACTTCCGTCAGCCTGCTTTACGCCGACCTGGACGAAATAAGTAGGGAGAGCAAGGAAGTCATAGTCAGGTGCTGACCAAGCAAGTGTTACAGTATTCTCTGCAGATAGCTGTACGTGCTGTTCGGACATTGTCGGAGTGTTCAGCACAAACTTTGTTGGCTTGGTGTCAATGACTGGGTTGCTGTCATTGTCATCAGAGCAGGAAGCCATGCCGAAGACAGCAATACCAAGTGCCAACAGTGATAATATTTTGCTTTTCATAAACTCTTTTAATTTAATGATGATTTAGTATGTTGCCGTAAATCCGGTAATGGATTAGTAGCCGTCATTCTGCTTGAGGTTGGTATTGTTGGTGAGGTCAGTAGAAGGAATACCGAAGATGTTACGTTTCTCGGAGAACTTCTGTCCTGCGGCTGCGTTGCCCTTCCACTCCCAGTAGTACTTGTTGTTACCACCGAAGCTGTTGAGGCGAACGAGATCCATGCGGCGGCGACCCTCAAACCAGTATTCCTTAGCCCACTGGTCACGGATGTCAGAGAGGCTGTACTTCTCGCTCTGGTGAGTCTCAGGTACGTTGGCACGATCCTGGAGCTTTTTGATCATCTCTGTACCCTTGGCTGTGGTAACGCCATTGTTGAGATGTGCGTCAGCCTCAGCATAGTTGAGGTAAGCCTCAGCCATACGGATGAGAGGGAAATCGGTATCTACGAATTGATTGTTGGTAGATGTTGGCTTACCGTCAGAACGGACATTGCGGAACTTCATGCAAGCATAACCAGCATTCTGGTCGTCCTCATTCTCGATGTTCTTGCTGTAAGAACCAGGGAAGATGAGAGCGCGGTCATCATTTGCAGCGTCAGTAACGGCTGCAACAGTCTTGAAACCAGAAACGTCTGTGCCACCGAAGAAGATGTCGCAGAGCTTGCCCTGAATGCGGCAGCACTTGCCCCAGCCGTTTGAAGTGCCGGAAGGAACGTATTCACTCATCTCTGGAGAGTAAGAACTAAGTATGAGAGCGTGCATTCCACCGTAACTCTGGGTGTTGACACCGTCGTGGAGAACAGGGAGAAGAATCTCCTTGCGAGCTCCGCTCTGGTCGTTGTCAGCGAGGAAGAGCATCTGGTATGCAGTGTATCTCTCGTTGGTAGTAGGATTTATAGCGGCATACTTCTTGCTGGTCACCTCATCGGTCTTGCTGTTCTCGAAGAGCTCGTAGTAACCGTTGTTCAGCACCTTCTCAGCATATTCTTTTGCTTTTTCCCACTGTGCCTTGCCTGTGTAAACCTGAGAGTTGAGGTAAAGACGTGAGAGCATCATCCATGCAGCAGCCTTGTCGATACGTCCGTAAGTGTTCTTACCAGGATCCTTGAGGTCCTTCTCAAGTTCAGTAAGTTCGTTTTCCACGTATGTGAAGAACTTGTCGCGGGTGTAGTACGCTCCCTTTTCACCTACATGTTCAGTGAATGCGGCATTGCCGTAGAGGTCCATGACTGTGTAATAGTTGTATGCACGGATGAAACGAACCTCAGCGCGACGAGCTGCAGTCTCCTCAGTGCCATCCTCTGGCATCTCGTCGAGATAGTAGTTGCAGAGAGTGATGGTGAAGTAGATACGGTAGTAGAGACCTGTTGACACTGCATTGTCAGCACCATAGGTGTTCTCCACGAGGTCTTCATATCCGGCATCGTTCTTATACCATACCCAGTGAGCCTCGTCAGTGGTGAGCTCATTGAGGTTCCATGCCATACGGAAGAACTCTGAACGTCCTTCATCGGCATCCTGTATGTCACCGTTTCCATTAGGTCCGGTCTGTCCGGTAAGTACGAAGCTGGAGTAAATCTTATTGAAGAGGGCATCCTTGTCCAATGTGGACTGCTGAGCAGGATTGATGTTTTCCACATCAAGGTCGTTGATGCAGGAAGTGCTTACACAGCTCATGGAGAGAGCTAAAGCAGCTGCCCCGATGTATGTTTTGATATTATTGAGTTTCATAATGTATTGTCCTCCTTGTAGTTTAGAAATTCAGGCTGATACCGAGGATGCCAGTGAATGGACGTGGATAGATATTGCTGTCGTATCCACCATTGACCTCAGGATCGAGTCCCTTGTACTTTGTAACAGTAAGAACATTCTGTGCAGTAGCGTAGATACGTCCGCTGAGACCGCTGAATGAACCATTGTGGAAGAGTCTGTCGAATGAATAGCCGAGAGTGATGTTGTCGAGCTTCAGGAAACTTGCATTCTGGATGAAGTAATCAGAGAGCACATCCTTTGCACCTGCAGCTGTCCAGTTCTTCTGGAGGTCCATATCCACAACGCCATGCCATGCTTCTCCTGAATAGAGATTTGACAATGAGAGGTTGGCATTGCTTGCCTCTACTGCGTTATATACGTAGTTGTTGAAGTTTGCACGCATAGAGAAGCTGAGGTCCCAGTTCTTGTAGATGAACTTGGAAGTCAAGCCCATAGTAACGTCAGGATCAGCCTTCTTGTAGTAATAGCGGTCGCCGTCATTGATGACACCATTGTGGTCACGGTCAACATAGCATCCGCGGATAGGCTCGCCCTTCTCATCATATACCTGCTGATATACGAAATAAGTGGAAACAGCCTGGCCTACGTGGTAAGCCTTGATACCATCTGTGGATTTGTCACCGATAGGCAGACCACCGTAAGGAATGCGGTATGAGCTTTCATCGCCACCTACGAGCTCGTCGATCTTGTTCTTGTTCCATGTCACGTTGTAGCCGAGGTTCCAGGTGAAGTCCTTTGTCTCGATGATGTTGCCGCTGAGTGCGCCTTCGATACCGAAGTTATGGAGGGAACCGATGTTGGAATTGATCTTGTTAGAGAAGTTGGAACCTACAGAGAGAGTCACGTTGTTGATGAGGTCTGTGGTCTTGCGGTAATATACATCAAGGCTTGCAGTGAAGCGCTGATTGAGGATTCCGAAGTCGATACCACCGTTCCATGTAGTGGTCTTCTCCCATGTGAGGTCAGAGTTGTAAGCGTCAGGACGATATGTGGTACCATCACCGAGAATAGGATAGTAAGCACCATTGTTGTTAGGAGTATAGGTTACGAGGTAAGGATAGTCTTGAATACCTTCCTGCTGACCTGTCATACCCCATCCGAGGCGGAGCTTGAAGTCAGAGATCCAGTCGATATTCTTTATGAATTTCTCCTCATTGATCTTCCAAGCGAAGGCAGCAGCAGGGAAGATACCCCAGCGATTGTCCTTAGAGAAGCGTGAAGAGCCGTCGTCACGGATGGTGAATGTGAAGAGGTAACGGTCCTTGAAAGTATAGTTGAAACGACCGAAGAAGCTGACGAGGATGTTCTCTGTACGATAGCGTGTCTGAGCGCCAGCAGAGCAGTTTGCAGCGTATGGCTGACCTGGCTTTTCGAGGTTGGTGCTTGGATAGTAAGCTTCGTTGAACCAGTCAGTGTTCTTGTGGAAACGCTGATACTCGTAACCTGCCATTGCATTGACGCTGTGGTCCTTGCCGAAGTCGTGGAGATACTGTGCGTACAACTGGAGAGAGACGTTGGAAGTGCGCATTGAGCTCCAGCCAGACTGTCCATAGTAGTACTTGGAAGTGTCAAAATAGTAAGGAGAGAACTCCTGAGTGTTGCGTCCGAACTCCATATCTGCACCTGCATTCATGTGGAGGTGGAGGTCTTCGAAGCCGTGAATCTTATAGTCAGCCTCAAAGTTGCCGATGTAAGAGTGCTGGCGTCCCTTGTCCACCTTGTTGTAAATGGCAGCTACAGGGTTGCCAGGAGCAAGGGTGTTAGGACCTTGCTGCCAGTTAGGATCCTTGTAGTCAGTAGGTACAGACCACTGCTGGAAGCCGTTCCAGTTCTTCTTGTAGAAGTCTGTATTGTTATATACAGGCTTTGTAGGGTCGTAAGAGACGGCATTACCGATAGCATCACCGTTGGAATAATCAGAGTGTGAGAACATATACTTACCGTTTACATTGAGGGTAAGATGATCATCAAAGAATGAAGGAGAAACACTGAAGTTTGCAGTGTAACGCTGGTAGCTGCTCTTCTTCAATATACCGTTCTGGTCTGTCATACCGAAGCTGACGCGGTAAGGCATGTTCTTCAGACCGCCAGTGATTGATACGTTGTGGTCTGTGCTGAAAGCAGTGCGGTAAATCTCGTCCTGCCAGTCAGTGTTTGCGAAGAGATGATTGCCGTTAGCGTCGTAGTAACCGAGGTTCTTGTACTCGTTGCTTGCCTCATACTCAGCCTCAGTATATCCCTTTGTTGCCATTACGGTCTTCTTTACGAAAGCCATATACTCATTGGCATCAAGGACATCGACAGTGTTCTTTACCTTACTTATGGACACATTGCCGTTGTAGTTGATCTTAGGAGCGCTGCCCTTACGACCTTTCTTGGTAGTGATGATGATGACACCGTTAGATGCACGTGAACCGTAGATAGCTGTAGCAGAAGCATCCTTCAGCACAGTGAATGACTCGATGTCGTTAGGGTTGATGGAAGCCAGGAAGTTGGCAGAGCCCTTACGTCCGTATGTATCCATTGAAAGACCGTCGATTACGATCAATGGGTCGTTGGAAGCATTGAGAGAAGAGCCTCCACGAATACGGATAGTAGCACCGCCACCAGGAGAACCACCATCGTTGACGATGTTCACACCAGCCACTTTACCCTGGAGCATGTCCTGGGCAGAGGTCTGGAGACCATGGTTTTTGTCGTCTGGCTTGATAGCAGTTACCGAACCGGTGAGGTCATGCTTCTTAGCCACACCGTAGCCGATGACAACGACTTGGTCGAGGACCTTTGCGTCATCCTGTAAGATTACTTCTACCTGAGCAGCAGCCTTGACAGTAGCAGTCTGATATCCGATAGAGGAAATCTGAAGTTCTGCACCGGCCTTTGCCTTTAACTGGAAGTTACCATTGAAGTCAGTTACAGTACCACCTTGCTGTCCGACGATACGTACTGTAGCTCCAATGACATCTTCACCTGTTGCATCCTTTACATGGCCATTGACAGTAATCTGTGCAAAAGCCCCAAGGGAAAGCATCAGTCCCACTACAAGGAACATAAGCCTTGAAGGGAGTCTAAAAATAAGTTGCTTCATCATTGAACTTTTTTAGTTAGATTGAAAATGATTGTTATTAGGAATTATCTATTTTTTATTTATACCTTATTTATATATAGGCAGCTGATTGGCTGTTGACTTTTATTAGGTTTCTGTATTTCGGCTGTTGGGAAAAAACTTCCCTCAAGTCGTTTACGTTTGCAAAATTACGCCTATTTCTGATATTTTAGCACAGAAAAGTGAAATATGTTCGGTTTTGACAGTGCAAACGATTACGTAATAATCTAAATAATTGATGTGTTGTAATTTGTCAGTTTGTTATTTTTTGTTTA
Source organism: uncultured Prevotella sp. (assembly GCA_900548195.1). GTDB lineage: Bacteria > Bacteroidota > Bacteroidia > Bacteroidales > Bacteroidaceae > Prevotella. Next base: position 4,049 of record URJQ01000033.1, on the reverse strand, counting down.
CCTTTGCATTCACAATAACTGTAAAACCTAATAACAAAAGCAAAATGAACCAGACCCCGATTACTATGAAGGATATAGCGGAGGCGCTCAATGTGTCTGTCGCTACGGTGTCGCGTGCTCTGTCTGGAAACAAAGCTATAAGCGAAAAGCGTAGAAAAGAAATACAGGATTATGCACGCGAGCATAATTTTGTCTCAAACTTTATTGCTGAGTCATTGCGCAATTCCAAGACCAAACCCGTCAAACTCATTGGTGTGATAGTGCCAGAAATAGTGCATTACTATTTTGCAAGTATTCTCTCTGGCATTGAGCAGGAGGCTTCTGCGCGTGGGTATCGCATCCTTGTGGCGCAAAGTGCAGAGGAATATGAGCGCGAAGTGATGATATGTCAGTCTTTCTATCAGAATCGTGTGGGCGGAGTAATCTTGTCAATGGCTAAGACTACCACAGACTACTCACATTTTATAGAATTACAAAATCGTAAGGTGCCTTTGGTATTCTATGACAGAATATGTACTGGTATTGATGCATCACGCGTCGTGGTGGACGATTATAATGCAGCATTGAATGCTGTTACCTATCTTATTGAGACGGGGTGCCGACGCATTGCTTTCTATGGCAGTGACTTAAAACTGGAAATATGCAAGAATAGATATAATGGTTATCGTGATGCTTTGCTTCGTGCACATCTTCCGGTGGATGATTCCATCGTGGTATTCTGTGACAACAGAATGGATGCTGAGCGGATAACTCCAGAGATTCTTGCTCGGGAGGACCGTCCTGATGCTTTCTTTGCCATAAATGATGACACGGCAATAGGCATACTCTATGCTGTCAAGCACGTAGGACTGCGTGTGCCTGACGATATTTCTATCTGCGGATTTACCAATGGTATTCGTGCGATAGCTTGTGAGCCGATGCTTACCACCGTGGATCAGCATGGCATGAAGCTTGGCAAGCAAGCCGTTTCCATCCTCATCGATCAGATAGAGGGCATACTGCCTATGGACAAAGCGGTGAAAAAGATTGTCAAGACACAGCTGGTCATAAGAGGTACAACCCGAAAGAAATAAGAAGATAAAAGGAAAAAATATAAATTGATACAATGAAACAAAAACCAAACATGAAATTCTGGGGACTATGGAACCTCAGTTTTGGATTCTTCGGAGTGCAGATAGCATACGCTCTGCAGTCTGCTAACATCTCCCGTATCTTCGCCACTCTCGGAGCGGATCCGCATTCTCTCTCATTCTTCTGGATTCTTCCGCCGCTCATGGGCATAATAGTCCAGCCGCTGGTGGGCAAATATTCTGACAAGACATGGTGTCGCTGGGGACGTCGCATCCCTTATCTCTTCCTCGGAGCAGCCGTTGCAGTCGCTGTGATGTGTCTGCTTCCTAATGCCGGTTCGCTGCATTTCGACAACACCACCCTTATCTGGGGCACTATGACAGCCGTGATGCTCTTCGGTCTTGTCATGCTTATGCTTCTCGATACCTCCATCAATATGGCGATGCAGCCATTCAAGATGCTGGTGGGCGACATGGTCAATGAGGAACAGAAGAAGACGGCTTACTCCATTCAGTCATTCCTGTGTAATGCAGGTTCGGTGATGGGATATGTATTTCCTTTCCTCTTCACATGGATTGGCATCAGCAATACAGCGCCTGAAGGCGTCGTGCCTGACTCCGTAATATGGTCATTCTATATCGGTGCCGCTATCCTTATCCTCTGCGTTATCTATACCACTATGAAGGTAAAGGAATGGAATCCAGAGGAATACAATGAATATAACGGCATTGAGGCAACGCCGGAGACTGATAAGGCTGACGAGCCTGGTATGCTCACACTTCTCATGAAGGCGCCTTCTGCATTCTGGTCTATCGGTCTGGTGCAGTTCTTCTGCTGGGCAGCGTTCCTCTTTATGTGGACCTACACCAACGGTACAGTGGCTGCCAATGCTTTTGATACACCAATCATCAATGGTCAACTGGACGTGAAGTCTGACGCTTATCAGATAGCAGGCAACTGGGTAGGCATCCTCTTTGCCGTTCAGGCACTCGGCTCTGTGGCTTGGGCTACTATCATTCCACGTATCAAGAACACTAAAATGGGATATATGCTCAGTCTTGTCCTTGGTGGAATCGGTTTTATATCAATGGGTTTCATCACTAATCAGTATCTTCTCTTCGTCTCATTCATCCTCATCGGATGTGGATGGGCTGCCATGTTGGCATATCCTTTTGCTCTCCTTACTAACGCATTGGAAGGCAAGGGACACATGGGTACATACCTCGGCCTCTTCAATGGCACTATTTGTTTGCCACAGATTGTAGCGGCTCTCCTTGGTGGAGTAATCCTCAAGGTGCTCCCTCTCGCTGAAAATGGAGCGTCAAACCAGCCTATGATGATGGTGATAGCAGGCATACTGCTCTTTGCTGGCGCAGCTTCTGTCTTTACTATCAAGGCAAAGTAAGTTGATTCTTTGTTGTATTATAAAGTATCAATATAGAAAAATAAACAAAAACAACTAAAGTAGGTGGTAGAAATCAAATATAAGATATCTACCACCTACTTGTTTTTCTGTTTTTTATTGTTTTTCTATATTTAACCCAAATCGGTCATTAGAGCCTAAACAGATTTTGTTTTATTGTCGAGCAGATTGGCTGTATTTGTAACGCAGGCGTAGCGGGCTACGTCAAGTTACAAATACAGGCAAGATGCCGACAAGAAAATAAAAGATGTTAGGAAACAACGCAATAGAAAAAATATTTTTCCTTATTTTTATTTATTGATATTTTAAGCATTATGAATTATGAATTATTAAATAGCTCCTTCGCCTTACGGCTCAGTACGCACGCGCTCAAAATGGCTCACGGATAGCTCTAAATTCTTCCAAAGCCCATAAACCAGATTGAATTCTAAAGATTTCATTCGAGTTTTGAACTATTCGTCTGATAGACTCATTAGGTGTCTTAGTTGCCCATGAACTCGTATCGACAAGATGATACAACATACCAATGTAGCATAGCCACCTTGCTTTCGAAGTGTATCTATCACCTGCTGAGTCTGTGTATATCTCTTTGCCATAGTAAGTTACATTCTTGTTTGAAATTATGAAAGTTAGGGCTATGCAAATAAACTCAGCAAGTCTATATGGTTTATAAAATAATCTGTGAGGATTACCAAGTTTTCTAACAAGACCCTTACTTTCAGTCTATTCAAGTAGTACAACTTTGAGTCTATATGAGTTCTACCTGTTCTGAAAATCTATTAAATATCCAATGCAAAGTTACAAATAAAAAACGAAAGTGTCACGCCTTTTGTGGATTATTTTCATTATCGATGCTTAATATTGTGGTTTTGAAGTTTTTGGGGGGAGTAGCGAACTTGTTGAATGTATAAGCGAAGTAAACAAATGAACAACGAGATTACAAGCAAAAAAACAGTCGAAAACAAAAGCATAGATATTACACTGCAATAGCTTAGTTATTACCATGTAAAAGTATAGCTTTTGCCACCTAAAAGCTATGTTATTACAAACCGCCTTTTTTCGCTCTCGTTTTTCTCGTTTTTGGCAAAGGCAAAAGGTTGCTGGTTGTTGGTTGTTGGTTGCCGGTTATTGGTTACCGGTTATTTGTTAGGTTGTGCTATACAACCCACCGCCAACAACCCACTATCAACAACCAGAACAATGCTTTTCAATGAAGTGTTAGTCCTATTTTGCGCTGTTTTTAATAGATGTTAATACTTTTTCCTGCCTTTTTTCAGAAAATATTTTTTGTTGTTTGTAATTCCACCCTTCCACCTCGGTGTGGTTATTGCTTTGATAATAAGATGGTTGCGTGTGGTGGAATTACGAGTGGAATATGGGTGGAATTACATGAAGTTCCACCCGTAATTCCACCATAATTCCACCTTATCTAACGTGCTGATTATTAGGTATATAATATACCCGAGGTGGAAGGGTGGAACTTCTTTCGAAAAAAAATATTGGCTCTTCTCAAATTTTAGTACATTTATGTATCTAAGTTTGAGGAGACCTTCAG
>URJQ01000032.1 GCA_900548195.1 uncultured Prevotella sp. | reverse complement strand
CTCTGGAAGATAGGGAACAAGCGAAAAAGGATGCATGAAACATTTTTTAGGTAAGAGTTAAAGCCCCATATCTACAGGGCTTTGCAGGGTGTTATATCTGCAAATGCCTTGATTTTTAGGGGTGGGAAACTTTAGTAATATAATGAAAGATAAAATTTTTATTGTGACCATTGAGAAAGACAAAGATGGCACATATATAGCGTATAACGTAGATGAAAGCCCCTACACGCTCATAGGGCGCGGGGCTACAGTGAAGGAAGCAAAGGCAGACTTTGCAAACTCAATGCAGGAAATAAAGGAAAGCGAGGAGGAAAGGAAGGGGGTGGCGGCTCCTATTCTGTCGGCTGCTCCTGCGTTCCGCTTTGATTTGTCTTCACTGTTCGAATATTATTCGATGTTGAACGTGAGCGCCTTTGCGCGCTATCTGGGCATTAACGAGACCTTAATGCGTCAGTATAAAAAAGGAAATACATATATTTCCGATGTACAGTTACAAAAGATTGAAGACGGCTTGCACCGTTTAGGGGCTGACTTCCTCGGGCTTCGGCTCGTGTAGGGTTGCGCCCTTTCATTTCATTTCGTTTTATCCCGACAAGGTTTGCACCCTGTCGGGATTCTTTTGCTTTTACTTCTTAGCTTCTTCGTCACGCTCCAAACGCTCGACGATGGCGCGGAGCTGCTGCACGGTGTCGTCCGTGTAGATCTCACAGCCGACACGCACGACACCCACCAAGCCACCACCGCCACCGCCTGAACGCTGCGCCCTGGCTTGCTTTAGCTCCTCCACAACCGAAGGAGGGGCGAGGAGCTGCCACGGCTCCACCTCTAAGGCGGTGGCAATACGCTCTAAGGTTGGGAACGATGACCGCGAGATTACGGCGGATACTGTCGCCTGCTTAACGTCGAGGCGCTGGGCCAGTTCTATCCTGCGCCGTATAGGCGCAAATACAATCCGAAAGAAATCCAATATCAAGTTGCAGCACAAGAAAAAAAATGAAATCCGTGAAAAGAACAAATCCGTCGCATCCGCGTTATCCGTGAACTTTTTGAGCGCGTGCGAACTGAGCCGAAGGCGAAGGAGCAAATCAGCAAGGTACTGTCTTCCAGACAGCTCTCTTCTACTTAGTTATAATCCCGAGACTTCGTCCCGGGTTACTCTCGCTTCGCTCGGTACTGTCTTCCAGACAGAACACCTGCCAACACAATCATCAAACAACTAAACAACAAAACAACCAGACAACTAAACAACAAAACAACAAAACAACAAAACAACAAAACAACCAGACAACTAAACAACAAAACAACAAAACAACCAGACAACTAAACAACAATACTAAACATTGATGTTTTTACGCTTCCCCAAGGCATTGGGGACTGAGTGGCTATTTATTGCTTGCGAAAGTTGAATTTTAAAAAATAATTCTGATTACCTACTTAATTTTCAGAAAAATGTTTTCGGTTTAAGAAAAAAAATTGTACCTTTGCATTTGGTTCAGCATTTATATTGACAGAAAGAAAGCAGAACTATCGGGATGTAGCGCAGTTGGTAGCGTACTACGTTCGGGACGTAGGGGTCGCCAGTTCGAATCTGGTCATCCCGACCCTATATATAATAAAAAGGTGTCTGAAAATAAACCAGACACCTTTTTTCTATTCTTATTGCAAAGCTTCAAGCATTCTTTTCAGCACTACTTGACATGATATTTCACGGTTGGCAGCCTCAGGAATGACGAGCGAGTTGGCACTTTCTATGACATCATCGGTCACGATAAGACCGCGACGAACAGGCAGGCAGTGCATGAACTTGCCGTTATTGGTCCATGACATGTGCTCAGCATCTACAGTCCAATGCGCCATTTCCTTATAGTCTGTCAGTATCTTACCATAGTCTTCAGGACGCGTTACGCCAGGACAAGACCAGTTTTTGGCGTAGATGAAGTCCGCACCCTCGAATGCTTTCTTCTGATCATACTCGATAGTGGCGCCTTCTGTGAACTTTGGGTCAAGCTCATAGCCCTCAGGATGAGTGATGACCAGATCCACGTCGGGAGCGGCAAGCATCCATTCTGCAAAAGAATTAGGCACAGCCTGAGGCAGACAGCGGCAATGTGGCGCCCACGTGAGCACAGCTTTTACGCGCTCCGTCTGCTTATGCTCTTCGATAGTGATAAGGTCTGCAAAGGCTTGGAGCGGATGGACGGTAGCTGTCTCCATAGCAAAGACAGGCTTGCCAGAGTATTTCACGAATTGATTTACTATGGTCTCTGCATAGTCAAAGTCTCTGTCTGTCAGTCCAGCAAAAGAACGAATGCCGATAATATCGCAGAAGGAGCCCATCACTGGGATGGCTTCGAGGAGGTGCTCACTCTTATCTCCGTCCATGATGACGCCACGCTCGGTCTCCAGTTTCCAGGCTCCAGCATTCACATCGAGCACTATGACGTTCATACCCAGATTCATTGCAGCCTTCTGAGTGGAGAGACGAGTGCGTAAGGAGTTGTTGAAGAACACCATAAGGAGAGTCTTGTTCTTTCCAAGATGCTGAAAATCGAAACGGTTTGCCTTTACTTCCTGTGCCTCGGCAAGGGCAACTCTGATGTCACCGAGGTCTTTGGCGTTGAAAAATGTCTTCATATTCGTTTTGTTGTTGTTTGGTTGTTTTGACGTGTTTGTAGTCTGACTGTCCCGTTTTTATCTTACCATAATCAGGTAATCAAAATGATGTTGATAAAGAATCGAAGTGTTTGTGAATGAATGGTTATCCACTTACTTGTCTTGCCACGGTGGAAAGCCATGAGCAGGTTTGCGACAAGGCTTTTAGACAAAACATAGGACTGCCGTTTGCAAAGGTAAGTAAAATGTTTGTAAACTTTCATTGTTTTACCAAAAAATGTTGCATGTACGGGAAAATATCATTACTTTTGCAGACATAAACAAATAAAAACCATGGAAGAAAAACAAGTAATGGGCATTCTCAATGTCACTCCCGACAGTTTCTATGTAGGCAGCAGAAAGCAGTCGGAGCAGGAGATTGCCGAGCGAACCAATCAGATCATTGCCGAAGGCGGCACTATAATAGATGTCGGTGCCTTCTCCACCCGTCCCGGCGCGGCAGAAGTGGGCGAAGAAGAAGAGTTGCGTCGTATGCGCTACGGTCTTGAGATAGTAAGAAGAGAGCAGCCTGATGCAGTTCTCTCAATAGATACATTCCGTCCATCGGTGGCAAAAATGGCGGTGGAGGAATTTGGAGCGGCAATAATCAATGACGTATCCGAAGGTGGAGTGACCGGAGTGGTCGATACTCCAATGGAGAATACCGGCGCCGAGATACCAGAGATATTCCGCGAAGTGGCACGTCTGAAAGCCACTTATATCCTTATGTCGGTACAGCCTACGCTGGAACTCACCGTCTCTCATTTCCTCAAGAAGATAAAGATGCTCAATAATCTCGGTCATAAAGACATCATCCTCGACCCTGGTTACGGTTTCGGAAAGGACGTCATCGACGGCAATTTTGCTCTTCTTGCCCGTCAGCAGGAATTGAAAGATACCTTCAAATTGCCTCTTCTCGTGGGTGTTTCACGTAAGAGAATGATATGGCAGCTCGTCGGAGGCACTGCTTCTGATGCCCTCAACGGCACTACTGCCGTCAATATGCTTGCCCTTGAGCATGGTGCAGACATCCTTCGCGTGCATGATGTGAAGGAGGCTGTCGAGGCTGTGATGATTTATAACAAGATGAAGAGCCAGGAATAAGACCCCCTCAGTGGAAAATGAAGAATGTAGAATGAAGAATGAAGAATTACGTTCTTCGGCTTGCGGTTTCCCAACCGCGTCAGCGCGATTTTTCACTTTTCACTTTTCACTCTTCGCCAAAAGGAACGCAACTCCCATTCTTCATTCTTAATTCTTCATTCTTCATTTAATAACACTTTTCACTTTAAACTTTTAACCCCCTCTTTCTCCACAATGTTTGATTTTGCGATAATAGATGCGATAGACATATTTCTTGTAGCATTGCTGCTCTACTATACTTACAGGTTCATGCGTGATTCCAAGTCGCTGAACGTGTTTATAGGCATCTTTGTCTTCGTCATCATCTGGCTTTTCGTGAGCCGGGTGCTCGAGATGCGTCTGCTCGGAGCCATCCTCGACAAGTTTGTCGGAGTGGGTTCGCTTGCCATTATCGTCCTCTTTCAGGATGAGATACGCAAGTTTTTCAATAATCTCGGAGCGCAAAACCGTCTGAAGAGCTTCCGTAAACTCTTCGGTTCGGCAAAGAAAGAAGACAAGATGGATCGCGAAGCTGTAATGCCTATCGTCATGGCTTGCCAGAGTATGGCACGCTCTAAGGTGGGTGCCCTTATCGTAATCGAGCGAAACAGCAGTCTCGATGACATAGTAATGACTGGTGATACCATCGATGCAAATATCAATCAGCGACTTATAGAGAATATATTCTTCAAGAATTCACCGCTTCATGACGGCGCAATGATAATCAGTAAGAAGCGCATCAAGGCTGCAGGATGTATCCTGCCTGTGAGCCATGACCTCGACATTCCACGCGAATTGGGACTCCGTCACCGCGCAGCAATGGGAATGTCGCAGGAGAGTGACGCCATCTGTATCGTCGTGTCAGAAGAGACTGGACGCATCTCAACAGCGATAAATGGCAACTTCCGCTTGCGACTCTCAGCAGAAAGCCTGGAGAGCATCCTTGCCGATGAAATGGCGAAGTAAGACGAAGTGAATGCCAATTACGCGCGTATAATAAAGAGGAAAAGAGAAAAAAAAGTGAAATGCCTTTGCATTTCACTTTTTTTTGTGTACTTTTGTAAACTATTTCAGAGTACTTGATGACACTGACTTACACTCATCAATCATAAATCTAAAACAAACTATGAGTTTAATTGACCAAATCATTGCGCGTGCTAAAACAAACAAGCAGCGCATCGTGCTCCCAGAAGCTGAAGAGGAGCGCACTCTTACTGCTGCAGACAAGGTGCTGGAGCAAGGTATTGCAGACCTTATTCTTATCGGCAACCCAGAGAAGGTGGCTGCCCTCGCTAAGGAAAAGGGACTTACACACATCGGTGAGGCTACACTTATCGACCCCGAAAACTGTGAGAAGTCTGAGGAATATGCACAGCTCCTCGCTGAGCTTCGTAAGAAGAAGGGCATGACTATCGAGAAGGCTCGTGAGCTCGTGAAGAACCCTCTCTACCTCGGATGTATGATTATCAAGACAGAAGGCGCTGACGGACAGATCTCAGGTGCTCTCTCTACTACAGGCGACACTCTCCGTCCTGCTCTCCAGATCATCAAGACAGCTCCAGGCATCTCTTGCGTAAGCGGCGCTATGCTGATGATTACAGAGACCCCTCAGTATGGTGAGAACGGCGTTCTTATCGTAGCTGACGTAGCTGTAACTCCAATGCCTGATGCTAATCAGCTCGGTCAGATTGCTGTTTGCACAGCTCATACTGCTAAGTCAGTGGCTGGTATCGCTGAGCCACGTGTCGCAATGTGCTCTTTCTCTACAAAGGGTAGCGCATCACACGAGGTAGTAGATAAGGTCGTTGAAGCTACAAAGATTGCTAAGGAGCTCGATCCAACACTCAAGATTGACGGTGAACTCCAGGCTGACGCAGCTCTCGTACCATCTGTTGCTGCTAAGAAGGCTCCAGGCTCTGAAATCGCTGGTAAGGCTAACGTACTCGTATTCCCTAACCTTGAGGTAGGCAACATCAGCTATAAGCTCGTTCAGCGTCTCGGTAACGCTATCGCTATCGGTCCTATCCTCCAGGGTATCGCTCGTCCTGTAAACGACCTCAGCCGCGGTTGCTCAGTAGAAGACATCGTAAACCTCGTTGCCATCACTGCTTGCCAGGCTATGGACGCTAAGTAGCTTTCTTCATGAAGTGAAAAGTGAAGAGTGAAAAGTGAAGAGTGAAAAATCGCGCTGACGCGTTTGAGTATAGATACCAAATATTTTGCTATATGGGAAAATATCGTCTTGGAGATTCTCCTTTGTTGATAAAAAGCCGCAGTTTCGCAGTGCGAATTACGAAGATGGTGGATTATCTACAGCGGAAAAAGAATTTGAGGTGTGGATATATCTACAGCCAGATTCTAAGATCTGGGACATCAATAATGGCTAATATCAGTGAAGCTCAATTCGCTCAAAGTCAAGCAGATTTTATTACAAAATTTCATATCGCTCTAAAGGAAGCAAATGAAACAAAGAATTGGTTGTTTCTGTTGAATTGCAATAATGCTTTCATAAATAATGAATATGAGAGTATAAGCAATGATTGCAATGAAATAATCGCCATACTTGTTGCTTCATTGAACACTTCTAAGAATAACCTTATTTCAAAAAACATTACAAAAAATGTGAAAGGAGTAAAGAATGATAAGGTAGAAGATGAATTATAGCCTTTGTTATGGAAATCCATAACCCGTGAGGCGATTTTTCACTTTTCACTTTTCACTTTTCACTTTTCACTTGAACATTATACTAAACTATGAAGATTTTAGTTTTAAACTGTGGTTCTTCGAGCATCAAGTATGCTCTCTACAACATGGATGATCACTCAGTGATGACATCTGGTGGCGCTGAGCGCGTAGGTCTTGACAACGCATTCGTGAAGGTGAAGCTCGCTAACGGCGAGAAGAAGCAGATCATGCACGACATTCCAGAGCACACTGAAGGCGTTAAATTCATTTTCTCTCTCCTCACTGATCCAGAAATCGGCGTTATCAAGTCTCTCGACGAAATCGATGCTGTAGGTCATCGTATGGTGCATGGTGGTGAGAAATTCGCTAACTCTGTAGTCATTACTCCTGAAGTTATCAAGGCTTTCATCGAGTGTTCCGACCTCGCTCCTCTCCACAACCCAGCAAACCTCAAGGGTGTAAACGCTGTTAGCGAGTTGATGCCAAACCTCCCACAGGTTGGTGTATTCGACACTGCATTCCATCAGACCATGCCTTCTAAGGCTTATATGTATGCCGTTCCTTACGAGTTGTACGAGAAGTATGGCGTTCGTCGCTATGGTTTCCACGGCACATCCCACCGCTATGTAAGCAAGCGCGCTTGCGAATTCCTCGGCATACCACAGGAAGGCTGCAAGATGGTTACTGCTCATATCGGTAACGGTGGCTCTCTCGCTGCTGTCGTTGACGGCAAGTGTGTAGATACTTCTATGGGTCTTACTCCGCTTGAGGGTATCATGATGGGCACACGCTCTGGCGATATCGACGGTGGCGCTATCACTTTCATCCAGAAGAAGCTCGGTCTTGACGCTGACGGTATCTCTAATCTCCTCAACAAGAAGTCTGGTGTATTTGGTCTTTGCGGCTACTCTGACATGCGTGACGTAGAGAATGCTGTGGCAGAACGCAATCCAAAGGCTATGATAGCAGAGGAATCTTACTTCTATCGCATCAAGAAGTACATCGGTGCTTACGCTGCTGCAATGGGCGGTATCGACGTATTGGTATTCACTGCAGGTGTTGGTGAGAACCAGGCTTCTATGCGTGAAGGCACTTGCGAGGGTCTTGAGTTCATGGGAATCAAGATTGACAAGGAGCTTAATGCTACTATTCATGGTAAGGAGGCTCTCATTTCTACTCCTGACTCTAAGGTTAAGGTTGTCGTAATTCCTACTGATGAGGAACTTATGATTGCTAAGGACACAATGGAACTCATACAGAAGTAAACTCCAACATACCTCTAATCAAGAAGATTATAATATGATAATGACTGGTGATAAGAGCGTTTATGCGCCCATATCGCCAGTCATTTTTTTGCTTTTCTTATTCTTTTCTTTTGATTTCTCGATAAAATATTGTAGATTTGCAGATAGTACCAAATTATGGTGGATTATGACAGAGAAGAACAATAGAATGATAGACCGCTGCTATATAGAAGTGACGAATACATGCAATCTCAACTGTGACTTCTGCCCCAAGCATAAGAGGGAGAAAAGACAGTTGACAGCAGAGGAATTTGACCTTCTGACCGATAAAATCCAGGGAAAAGTATGCTTTCTCTATTTTCATCTGATGGGAGAACCGTTGCTTCATCCCCTTCTTCCGCATTTTATTTCCACTGCACGAGAAAAGGGCTTCAAGACAGTTCTCACGTCGAATGGCACCCTACTCCATCGTGCCCTCGACCTTATCGACACGCTTCCACACAAGATACAGCTCTCACTGCATTCACACGAGAGCAATGCCAAGAGCAGATTGGCAGAATACATAGATGAAGTGATGCACTTCTCCACCCTTGCGGCAGAGAAAGGCACCTGCATGGTGCTACGCCTTTGGAATCAGGGAGGCAGGGATAAGGAGAATGAAGAAGTGATGCGCCTCATCGAGCACTACGTACCGAAGCCCTGGAAGGAGCGTCCTGACGGCTATCGTCTCTGTGAAAATATCTATCTTGAGTTCGATAGGAAGTTTGAATGGCCTGAAGCAAAAGCCGAACCGTCCGTTTCTTCCGACCAAGAAGAGAAGAAACAACTATATTGCAAAGCGTTAATCAAGCAAATCGGAGTGCTTGCCGACGGCAGTCTCGTGCCATGTTGCCTCGATCATGACGGTGACATCATCCTCGGAAACCTGCTCCATCAGTCGCTCGAAGAGATACTTTCATCGCCCCGAGCGCAAGCGATGATAGAAGGTTTCCTGCATCATAAAGCCACAGAAGCACTGTGTCAGAACTGCGAATCCGCTTTGGCGCGAAACAGTTTCAGAGGAAAAGCGAGGCGATAGGTTTGATCGCTTGATTATCAAACGTTAAACCCAAAGAAACAAAAGCCTAATAGCAATAGCCATAATGTGCTCATTTTTTTACTTATAGCACAATTTATGCGTCGATAAAAGAAGAAAAAGCGATACAGGAATCTTCTTGAAAATTCCTGTACCGCTTATGTTCTGCACTTTAGACCGACTAACAAACGATTAGTATTCTTCCTCGTCGAAGAGGAAATCGTCTTTTGTAGGATAGTCTGGCCATATATCTTCTATGGATTCATAGACGTCACCTTCGTCTTCTATCTCTTCGAGATTCTCTATTACCTCCATTGGCACGCCGGAACGGAGTGCGTAGTCGAGGAGTTCCTCCTTGGTAGCAGGCCATGGAGCGTCTTCCAGTTTTGATGCTAATTCAAGTGTCCAATACATAATATTATTTTTTTAGTTCTTTTTTTGTTTTTTCGGGCGCAAAGATACTGTTTTTTTTGTTATCTGCAAGTCATTCTCTGTTTTTTTTATATTATTTAGGAAAAGAACTTACAGTTTACGGTGTCTTGGGCTCTTTGACTCACTATTTTTTAACCCAAATCGGTCATTAGAGACTAAACAGATTTTGTTTTATTGTCGAGCAGATTGGCTGTATTTGTAACGCAGGCGTAGCGGGCTACGTCAAGTTACAAAAACAGGCAAGATGCCGACAAGAAAATAAAATCTGTTAGGAAACAACACAATAGCAAGAGTTTTTGAACATTGTGGTCTAATGACCGATTTGGGTTTAATAGAAATTCACGATATGCGCTTCTCCATATCTGCCTGCATCATGAAATGCGAAGCCTATGTAGTGGAGGTCGTAAGCTATGATATTGGGGCGCTGAAGGAGGGCTTTCCATTCCTCTCTATCCTCTTTTCTTATGTCGGCGATGATGATGAGAGGCGATGGTGGCGCTGATGCGACGTAGGGGATGATACGGCTTTTGTGGCATCCGAGGCGCAAGGCACGGTGCATCATCGGCGTTATTGGTCCGCTTGTGGCTATGCTTTCCGCTTGGGCATAGTTGCTTATCCTGAGCAGTAGCTTTGCTATCTTCCTCTCCATCCATGCTGACTTGTGGCTGCCAGCGAGGAGTTCTGGGTAGAGACTGTAGTCGCCGTGCTCATAGATTACTTCGCGTACGAAGGCGTAGTCGGTGGGCGACTGCACTCCATATCCTGCGCAATGCCTTATCCTACTGAGGAATATGATGGGCAGGGCTATGGCATCGAGTGCTGTCCAGCGGTAGATGGCGTGTGTGGGATTATCTTCTTCTGCCTTCATTTCTTCTTCATTTTCTTGGTTTCCTGCTCTGCCGACTTCTGTGCGGCAGTCTTCAGTTCGGGATATGTGATGCGTGTGTGGTAGTTTGTCTTGAGACGTTCTATGATGACACGCTTTGCCACAGAGATGTCATGGAATGTGATTGGACAGTCGAGGAAGAATCCGTCTGCCACGATACCGTCGATGACGCGATTGACCAGTTCGGTGATGCTTTCCTCTGTATAGTCCTTCAGCGAGCGTGACGCAGCCTCTACAGAGTCTGCCATCATGAGAATTGCCTGCTCGGTAGTGAATGGATTAGGTCCTGGATATGTGAAAGGAGCCTTGTCCACCTCCTCGTCAGGATGAGCATTCTTGTACGTGATGTAGAAGTATTTTGTCATTCCTGCGCCATGATGAGTCATGATAAAGTCGATAATCTCATTAGGCAGTCCATATTTCTCTGCGAGGCGCTTTCCTTCCTTGACGTGATTGATGATGATGCGTGCGCTCTCCTGTGGTGTCATGTGGTCGTGAGGATTGATGTCCTTCTGGTTTTCGGTGAAGAAGGAAGGATTGGATATCTTACCTATATCATGATAGAGCGCGCCTGTACGCACGAGAAGACTGCGTGCGCCTATCTTCTGCGCTATGTCGGCAGCGATGTTACTGACCGTGATGCTATGCTGCATCGTTCCGGCAGACACTTCCGAGAGTCGGCGCAGGAGGTCCTTATTGATGTCTGAAAGCTCAAAGAGCGTCACGGCGGAGGTAAATCCGAAGGCTTTCTCCACTACGTACATCAATGGATAGGATGTAAGAAGCAAGACTCCACAGAATATGAAATGCGACACTTCGCCTGGCGACAGATGCCAGTCTTCGCCTGGTTGGGTGAGCTTGAGTGCCTGATATACTATCAGTCCGGCGGCGCAGGTGGTGACGGATGCTGTGAACACCTGCGAGCGCTTTGACAGTTCGCGGAGCGAGAAAATGGAGACGAGACCGCTGACCACCTGCACTATCACGAAGATAAATGGCTGACTGAGCGCCAGCGCCGCTATGAGCACCATCGTGATATGCGCTATAAAGGCTGTGCGCGAGTCGAGGAAGATGCGTATGAACATCGGCAGCATGGCGAGCGGGAGGATGTAGATGTAATGCTGGCTATACTGATATGTGAGCGACACGAGCACTGGAAAGAGCACTATAAGGAAATAGACCATGGCGAGCGAGCGCGGTTTGCGGAAGTAGTCGCCACGGAAGAGGTGCAGATAGATGGTAAAGACGGAGAGCAGCATGATGATAATCAGTGCGCGTCCTATCATGGTGGTGGAACGGCTCATCAGTGATTCATTCTTCTCCATCTCTGCGGAATATGTGGCAAGTGCTTTTACTATGATTGGCGTTGCCACCTGTCCACGATCGACGATGCACTCTCCCTTCTTGAATTCTGCCTCATGCTTGGTGATAGTGGACGTGAGATTTTCTATATCTGCCTGACATTGAGCTTTATCATAGATAAGGTTTTCCTTCAGATAATAATCGATATTACACTTCTGGAGCATATTTCTCGCATAGTTCATCTGAGGGTCTTTGAAGAAGCTCTCATAGGCTTTGAGCGGAGTGTAAAACTCGGTGCAGAGTATTTTTCTGTTGGTGTTGCCTCGCTTGAAATTGATTACAGCCAATGTGTCGCGCGTTATCCTGGCGTAATCTTCTGACGGCATGATGCCGACATTGTATATCTCGCGCAGTTTGGCTGTGACGGAGTTGACGAAAGACTTTGGCAGTCCCTCGATACCGTTTCTGTATTTCGACTGGAAGCGTTTGATGTATCTATTGCCTATCTCATCATTTATCTCGTAATATGGCACGAAATACTGCATCGCGGAATCGACCTGTGCCTGATAGGTTATGGAGTCCTTTGGCACGTCAAAGTCTATTCCGGCAGTGACTGGTTCCTTCAGCCATACTGAGTTTTCCTTCACTTCATAGTTGGGCACGGATTTCTTTGGCATCGCCAGTACGATTATTACCGTCGAAACCAATATGATAAGGAAGCGCAGCAGATACGCTTGCCATCTCTTCTGTCCTTCTGTGGAATATCTTGTTGACATTATCTTTTTGCGTTTTTCTTTTTGACAAAAGCCGATGATTATAGGGTGGCTCTGTTACTTCTGGGTGCGAAAATACTAAAAAATAATTGGATAAGAGAGAAAAAACAGGAAAAAGTTCGCTTAAATGGGGAGAAAATGTTAATTTTGCACGGAAAATAATTAAATTAGAGGTAGTACGCTCTATGAGTGTGCTGTAAAATCGACTAATAGATAGACATGGAAAGAAAAGTAAGAGTGCGCTTTGCGCCAAGCCCTACCGGTGCTCTTCACATCGGCGGAGTACGTACTGCATTGTATAATTACCTCTTTGCCCGTCAGCATGGCGGTGACCTCATCTTCCGTATCGAGGACACTGACTCCCATCGCTTCGTGCCAGGAGCTGAGGAATACATCATCGAGTCATTCAAATGGCTCGGCATCAAGTTTGATGAAGGTGTAAGCTTCGGAGGCGAACATGGTCCTTACCGCCAGAGCGAGCGTAGGGATATATACAAGAAATACGTCAAGCAGCTTATTGATGCAGGCAAAGCGTACATCGCATTCGACACTCCGGAAGAGCTCGAGGCCAAGCGCAGCGAGATACAAAACTTCCAATACGACGCAAAGACTCGCCTTCAGATGCGCAATTCTCTCAGCCTCAGCAAGGAAGAGGTGGACCAGCTCATCGCTGACGGCAAGCAGTATGTAGTGCGTTTCCTTATCAATCCGGGCAAGGAAGTGCTCGTCAATGACCTCATCCGCGGCGAGGTGCGCATCAAGACCGACATCCTCGACGACAAAGTGCTATACAAGAGCGCTGACGAGCTCCCTACTTACCATCTCGCCAATATCGTGGACGACCACCTCATGGAGGTCTCTCACGTCATCCGTGGCGAGGAATGGCTCCCAAGTGCGCCTCTCCACGTGCTTCTCTATGAGGCTTTCGGATGGGCTGACACTATGCCTCAGTTTGCTCACCTCCCTCTCCTGCTCAAGCCGGAAGGTAAGGGAAAGCTCTCCAAGCGTGATGGCGACCGTCTCGGATTCCCTGTTTTCCCATTGGAATGGCACGACCCTAAGACTGGAGAAGTAAGCTCTGGATACCGTGAGAGCGGATATTTCCCAGAGGCAGTGGTCAATTTCCTCGCACTTCTCGGATGGAATCCTGGCACCGAACAGGAGATTTTCTCTCTCGATGAACTCGTAAAGGCTTTCGATATTTCTCACTGCTCTAAGGCTGGTGCTAAGTTCGATTACAAGAAAGGACAGTGGTTCAACCATGAGTATATCCTCATGAAGAGCCCTGAAGAGATTGCTGAGCTCTTCGCTCCTATCGTGGCTAACAATGGCGTAGAAGAGTCTATGGAACGCATTACCAAGGTGGTGGCTATGATGAAGGACCGCGTCAATTTCGTCAGCGAGCTATGGCCACTCTGCTCTTTCTTCTTCATCGCTCCGATGGAGTATGACGAGAAGACCGTCAAGAAGCGCTGGAAGGAAAATTCTGCCGCTGTAATGACCGAACTGGCTGACGTCCTCGCGGGCATCGAAGACTTCTCTGTTGAGGGTCAGGAGCCTGTAGTAATGGCTTGGGTGGAAAGCAAGGGCTATAAGCTCGGAGACGTAATGAATGCTTTCCGTCTCACTCTCGTGGGAGAAGGCAAGGGACCTGGAATGTTCGACATTTCCGCTTTCCTCGGTAAGGAAGAGACCATCGCCCGCATGAAGCGCGCAATCGAGAAGTTGGGCTAAAGGAAATCGTGATGTATAATATTATAATACTCATTTACCTTACAGGCGTCGCCATTGCCAGCTTCTTCAGCAAGAAGGTGAAGATGATGTGGCAAGGCGAGAAGAAAGCCATACGTACGATTAGGGAGAAAATGGACCCTAACGCTCGATACGTATGGTTTCATGCCGCCTCTTTGGGTGAATTTGAACAAGGACGTCCCATTATCGAGCGATTCAGAAAGGAGCGTCCGGAATTCAAAATCCTCCTCACGTTCTTCTCGCCATCTGGCTATGAGGTGAGAAAGAATTACGAGGGGGCTGACATCATCTGCTATCTTCCTCTCGACACTCCACACAATGCACGCAGATTCCTGCGCACCATACGACCTGAAATGGCGTTCTTCATCAAGTATGAGTTCTGGTATAACTACCTCCATATCTTGCGCCACCGCAATATTCCTGTCTATAGCGTCAGCTCCATCTTCCGTCCCAACCAGATTTTCTTCCGTTGGTATGGCAGACAGTACGGCAAAGTGCTGAAATGCTTCACACGATTCTTCGTGCAGAATGAGCGCTCTCGCGAACTGCTCGCCAAGATTGGCATCCATGATGTCACCGTCAGTGGCGACACTCGCTTCGACCGCGTGCTCTCCATCAAGGAACAGAGCAAGGAACTTCCTATCGTTTCCGCTTTCCTCGATGGCAAGAATGGCTTCGTGGCAGGAAGCAGTTGGCTGCCTGATGAAGAGATTTTCATCCCTTATATGCTCCAGAACAATCCTGACTGGAAGCTCATCATCGCTCCACACGTCATTGATGAAGATCATCTCAAGCAGATTGAGGCACTTCTCGAAGGCAAGAAAGTGATACGCTATACCGATGTACGCGACGCGTGGGAGTCGGCAAATGAAGCACAAAGAGACGCCCTGAGCAAGCAGCTGGCAGAGGCTGATGCTATTATAATCAACTGCTTCGGTCTCCTCTCCAGCATCTATCGCTATGGTAAAGTGGCTTATGTAGGCGGAGGCTTCGGTGTCGGCATCCATAATGTGCTCGAAGCAGCGGTATGGGGAATGCCTGTCATCTTCGGTCCAAACCATGAACGCTTCCAGGAAGCAGTGGCATTGATAGCAGAAGGTGGCGGATTCAGCATCAGCGACACGCACGATTTCGAAATCTTCATGCGCAAATTCTCCAGCGACCCTAAAGCCCTGGCAGAAGCAAGTCGCAAAGCTGGCGAATACGTCAAGTCACAGTCAGGCGCCACAGACGCAGTAATGAGAGTGGTATAAAGAGAAGAACCACTGTGTCAGCCACGTTACCGGCTGATAGAAAAGACTGGAAAAACGAAGCCACCCACCACAGAATTGTCCCATTTTCCCGTCACAGTACAGAACAAGAAAACATATCTCTCAACACACTGATAATCAAAGCATTGCAAAAGCATAGCTTTTAGGTAGTAAAAGCATAGTTATTACAGCCTGAAAGCTATGCTTTTGCATTGTAATATCTATGCTTTTAACGTTGAAAAGCTATGCTTTCTGATTTATAGATTTATAGGTGATCGGATAGGTAATCAGAGATAGGTAAAAGGTAAGAACGCGAATGTGACTGCCAAATAGGGTTGGGGATGAAAACATTTTGCAGAATAGTTTGTTACTTCCGTTTTTATTTTTACCTTTGCATCATCATTATGTAATTTGTGGCGTGTAAATGTTTTTTAGTAAAACCATAATAATAGAATCGCAATGGCAAAGAAGAATAAAGGCAATGTCAACGATATTGAAGGACTGAGAAATGTTCTCTCACAGTTGGACGAGAAAGAGCAGAAGATGTTGATGGATATGTTGCTTGAACGCGATCCATGCGAAACGCTCAATGATATGTACTATAGGTATGAGGCACCGGACTATGATGCTGAACCTGTAGCAGAGTGGCTTGAACCTATAATGCTTGCCGATGATATATATGAAATCGAAAATCTATGTCAGAAAGCTCTGAAAGCAGGCGAGGATCTGCCACTTGAACAGAAACGTAAGGATATAAGGAATATGTTCTTCATATCCTTCAAGACGTTCAGACTTGCCAAAGAAAAGAAAGATGATGACTGGGATGGCTGCTGGGGTGAAATGTCGCTTGTTGCCGCCATGTATCTTATGGAACAGCTCGACATCCGTGACTGTGAAGACGTGGTGCTGGAAAGCCTTCGACAGGATGCTTTCTTCAGGGACTATTATTCGGTAGGCAACGAAGATTTCATAGTTTGTTCCTTGTTCAGGATGTGCAGCGAAAATGTTGACGTGCTGCTTGACTTCCTGAAGGAGGGCGGACTGATTCCACCTGTCAAGCCTGTCGTCTTTGATACGCTTGTTATGATTTACCTTCATTGCCCGAAGAAGAGGCTGAAGGCTTCGGCTGCAATAGTAAATTATCTCAATTATTGCTACGATATATGCAAGCAGGGCGCAGATGCACAGAATATCGATGCTTATGCTTGTTCGCTGGCTGCAGCCCATGTACGGGAGGCTTTGCCGATTTTGAAGAAGATTTATATGGATATTGAAATTCCGTATATTGAGACGGATGGATATGATGATGTGGAGGAAATGATGAACTCGGATGATCTGGAGTTCGTATATGAATACACTTCCATCAAGGATGTTTTGGACGATGTTTTGGACGATGAGTTTGACGATGAGTTTGATGATAAGTTTGACGTGTTTGAGGACGATGAGGACGATGAAGAATCCATGTATCCGGGTCTGAGCAGACTTTATGATCCTTTTGAGTGTCCGAAGATATTCACCTTGCGGATAGCGATGCTTGATGCCCTGGAGCCCGTGGAGCGCACCATCACCGTTTCTTCCACAATGTATCTCAATCATCTTGCCAATATCATCATGATAGCATTGGGGCATGATGGACTGCCGGAGGATTATTACTACTTTCAGGACAAACACGGAGTGATATACAGCTCGATAGGCACTTATCTGGAAGATTATGACACGACGGAAATCACTGAGGAGACAATTGTAGGGGATGTATTGAAAAGGAAGAATTCCAGTGCCCTCCTTGTAATCGTGGATGAGGATAATACTGAATGGGAAATATCAGTGTTGCTTGAGTCTTCCTGCGGAAAGTGCAGAGACGACAGTCACCTTGACGTGAAACTGACCAGTGGCTATGGTGCTTATCCTCCTGCTTCGTGTCATACGTACAGCGACTATGAGAAACGTTTCCGTCAGAACAAGCTCAAGAAGCCTGACTTCAAGAAAGCCCAGAAGAAGATAAACGAATATCTTGCTTCCAAGGAGTCATCTGAATGATTTCTGGTGTTGGCCTGTGGTGGGATTATGGCTGGAATTCTGTGGGCTTCCAGCCATAATCCCAAATCGGTCATTAGAGACTAAACAGATTTTGTTTTATTGTCGAGCAGATTGGCTGTATTTGTAACGCAGGCGTAGCGGGCTACGTCAAGTTACAAAGACAGGCAAGATGCCGACAAGAAAATAAAAGATGTTAGGAAACAACACAATAGCAAGAATTTTTGAACATTGTGGTCTAATGACCGATTTGGGTTAAAGCCAACAGGAGTATGGAAATATCCTAAGAATCTGCTAATCATAGAAAATGCTCTAACTTTGGTACTGTCTTCCAGACTTTAATAGGGAATAGAAATAAGAAATAGAGAATAGGAGATTACACTTTATTTAGATAATGGGTAATAGGTAAAAGGTAATAGGAGATTACACTTATTTGCTTGAGAATATCCCCGTGGAGACAAACCATGAGCAGCAAGTGTATTCTCCTATTACCTATTACCTATTTTACCTATTCTCTGAAAAGCTCAAACCGCGTCAGCGCGATTTTTCACTCTTCACTCTTCACTTTTCACTCTTCACTTTTCACTTTTCACTAAAAAAATTAGTTATAAAGACTGTTGCGTCCCACCTTGAAGGAAACGTCTTTGCATCCCTTTCCAGCTACGGTGACAGTGATGGAATCAGAGCCTGGAACCGTCATAAGGTCGCGTGCAAGGAAGCATACATTGAAGGTGGAAGGACCATATACCTGAGTGTCTTTCTGAGGGTGACGGTTGCAATAGATGGTATATTTGATTGCATTGTCTTTCACGTCAGCATCCTTATCGAGCACTACATTGTGTGTAGGAAGGATATATTTGCCATCCGTGCCTACGAAGTAAGAAGACTTCACCTGCATTGTCACATAGCCATGAGCATACCAAGGAGTAGCCATACCGCTCATCTCGAAGATGCTGTCAGGATTAGTCACCTTATTCAGATCAGCCTCAACCTTGCTCATCACGTTGTTTACAGCGATATATTGTCCGCCGATGATGGAAGCATTGTTGATGACGCTCTTCTTGTCAGCGCCGGTCTGCACGTTCTCTGTGTTGTATTGGATATAGAAATATCCGCGCTTGTTCTTTGCCAGCCCCTTGTCAGAAGGCAACGTGCTTGGGTTGAGCTTCACGGTAACCATGCCATCATCGCTATAGAGCACATAGTTTGGCTCATAACCGGAGATAGTAAAATAGGTAGCAAATGTACGAGTGTTGTTATCAGAATCACTGATACAAGATGTAAGGCATAGTGATGCCACTACGCAGATAAATGCAAAAAACTTTTTCATTTCTTTGTTTTTGAATTATATGTTTTAGTCGATTAAATTTTTCCCTTTACCCTTTCGGGTCTTCCCTTTCATATCATGGATACTCCTTATGTGAGGATTTCCCATTTCATGCTTGTTTTTTCCAAAGTGCAAAGATAATGCTTTTTCCATAATTACGCAAAGCCTTCCCGTTTTTTAACATCTTATAATATGAATATAGCCCGTCGGTGGCACTTTTTCCACCGACGGGCTATCATTCTTTCACGTTTGTAGTGTGTTGTTTTGTGATTTAGTTGTTTTGTTGTTTGTAGAGTTCGCTTGTAATAAGACTATCAACTAAACAACTAAACCACTAAACAACAAAATCAACTATTTCCAGCCATCCACTACCTGGTGCATCTGGTCATTGACGTCGATTACAGACTGTGGAATTGGCCAGTATTCATGCTTTCCTGCCACAAACTCGAGCTTGATTCCAGCATCCTTGAATGGATGATGTATCTTGTAATAGAGCTTGTGAGGATACTTACCCACCTTACCTGAACCGTCTGAAGGATTCCAATACTCATCCCATTGCAATGGAATATTGTCGAGCACCTTGTCGTAACACTGCTTTGCAATGCCCCAACGAACGATGTCAAGCCAACGGCAACCCTCGAACCAAAGCTCATATTGCTTCTCATCCTGTATGGTCTGGAGAGTTACTGACTCAGAAATGGTCTTTGAGCCTGCACGTTGCTGTATCTTGTTGACATACTTCTTAGCCTCGTCCGGCTTGCCTGAAGCAAGGCATGCCTCGGCATAGATGAGGTAAGCCTCTCCAAGACGGGCAAGACAGAAGTTGGTGTTGTTGCAGTTTTCTCCTACATCCAGTCCGGCATCATTTGGTGCCATCATCATCTTCACCTCCATCACGTCGCTGCGTGAGAATGATCCTGCGGTCTTGGTGATACCGCGGTCAGGATCAAATTCCTTCTGTTCACGGGTTGTGCACTTATCATCACTTTTCCATCCGCAAAGGGCTTCATCATAGAAGAACTCATCCGAGGTGAGGAAAGTGGCTTTACGACGATAGCTGTCACCATCATTGGCGAGCATCTTGTGGGCGAAGTCCTGATTGATAGAGCCACCGCCCCATCCGCCGGCTGAGCAGATCTTAGGAGACTTGCCGCCACCCTTGATGTCATCTCCACGCCAGTTGAGCACGTTTGCCACCATCCAGCGGCCACGTCCGTTCTCTCCTCGCCAGGATTCATTGCCACCTGCAGCAGCGGTATTGGTGGTATAATTGAATTCGAAAATCTTCTCCTCACAGCCATCACCCTCTACATGGAAGAGATCACGGAAGCGTTCACCAGGCACGAGATCATAGTTAGGTGACTCCACAAGAGGTTTCATCACTTCCACACACTTGGCATTGTCGCCAGCAAAGAGCGCTGACTTGCCGGCAACGAACTGTGCAAAGCCTTTAGTGGCATACCATGCGCCTTCCTTGTCCGACTTTCCATTGCGGTCTGCAAGGTCAGGCATTGCCTCCACGCATTCGTTCACGCACCAGTCGAGAATGGCTTTCTGGCTCTCAGCATTGGTAGGCTTCTCATCTACCAGCAGCAGATGATCTACCAAAGGAGGACACTTATACACCTGAGCTGCAAGCATGTGAGCCCATGCACGCATCACTCTCGCCTCAGCGACAGCCTGCTTCTTGACCTTGGTATCAGCGGTATTGCCGAAATAATTTATGACAAGGTTGGCTGAATAGATGGATTTGTAGATGTGATTATAGAGCTGCTTGACAGGGACAGCACTCTTGTCATAGCGGAACTCATTAAGTATGCGGAAATCGGCATGGTCAGCGATGTCGCCTCCTGCTGCAAACACATCGTCGGAGGAATAGTTCAGACCCATGATATAAGCGTTCCAGATGCCTTCATTGCCACCTATCTCACTGTTGAATGTGGCATACATGGCTGTGACAGCAGACTTTGCATCTTCGTCTGTCTTGTAGAAGCTTGACGTATTGCTTGTCGCCTTCTGCTCCACATCAAGCATATCCTCGCATGAAGAGAACATCATCATGCCGGTAAGCAAGGCTACAGAAATAAATATCTTTTTCATATTAATGTTCAGTTTTTTAGGTTTTAGGATGGTTAGAATGTAACACTTACGCCAAGCACCATCTTTTTCATATTAGGATAAGCGCCTTTGTCGAGTCCCGGACAGTTGTACTCCTGAGTACATGTCTCAGGGTCAAGACCTGGATAGTTGGTGAAAGTGAAGAAATTGTCGAGAGAGATATATGCACGCACATTCTCTATAGCAGCCTTCTGCACGATATTTCTTGGCAGAGTGTAGCCGAGCTGTATCTGCTTGATCTTGAAGTAGGAACCGCTATATACCATTGCTGAAGAGCGATAGAATGTAGCATTGCCCTGAACAGAAGATGCATCAGGGAACTTCTTTGACTTGAAGTCATCATAGACACCCTTGGCTATGTTGTTGTAACCGGTACGATAGAGACCGTAGTAGATGTCATTGCCAGCCTCTCCTGCACCGAATACGGTGAGGTCGAAGCCCTTGTACTCTGCATTGAGCGTGATGCCGTAGGTCAGATTAGGAATACCGGAGCCGATGTCTGTCATGTCATCATCCTGCGGATCGTTGGTGATTGAGCCGTCTTTCTTGTAATACTGCGCTGTGCCGTCTTCTGCTCTGCCTGCATACTTGTAGCCGCGCATATACCATACAGGTCTTCCCTGCTCGAAATAGCATCTTACTGCGCCAGGGCTTGCACCTTCCACTGTTGCGCCTTCTATGCGCTGGATTGATGGATCGAGGTATGTTGCCTTGTTCTTGAGCGTAGCAAAGTTGCCGGAAATGCTGTATTTGAAGTCACCGATATTGTCTTTCCATGTCAATTCCATCTCAAGACCGCTGTTTTCCACTTCACCTGCATTGATTGTAATGGTGGAAACGCCTGATTCAGGCATTGCCGGTGCTGGCACGAGGAGGTCCTTTGTGGTCTTCTTATACCAGTCGATGCCTACAGAAAGGCGATTGTCAAGGAAGCGCATGTCGAGACCGAGGTCTATCTGCTCTGATTTCTCCCATGTAAGGTCTGGGTTTGCGATGCCGTTCGGCATGGAACCATAGGTCACCTGATTGGTAGGTCCGTACTGATACCATTGTCCGTTGGTGGCGATACCGGCGGTATAGGCATAGTTGCTCAATACGTTCACGTTACCGTTCTGGCCCCATGACAGGCGCAGCTTGCCGAATGACATGATGCTTGGGTCGATATTGTCCTTGAAGAACTTCTCATTGGAGAAGGTCCAGCCTGCTGATGTAGAGAAGAAATGTCCCCAACGGTTGTCACTTGACAGCTTTGATGAGTCGAAAGCATCGGCACGGAAGTTTGCCTGAAGACTGTAACGGTCATCATAAGTATAGGTAAGACGACCGAAATATGACAATGCACGGGTGGTATTAGGCACACCGCCTATGCTCTTGGAGGTATCCTTGTTGCCGTTGACACAGTCGAGATAGATGAAGTTAGGGCTGTAAGACTTGAGGATGTCAGAACCTGATGCATTGGCACTTACGCCGTTGGAATCATACTGTCTGTAAGACATACCAGCCATTGCGCCTACACTGTGCTTGCCGAAGTCCTGGTTGTAATTGACGAAGTTCTCCCACTGATACCATGTAGAGTTGTTACTTGAACCTGAAATCTTATAGTTATCACCCTTCGTTTGCGCATTAAGATAGTAAGGGAACTCCCAATCTGATGAGTTGCTGAATGAGAGACGATAACCCAGACGTGATGTGAATGTCACCTGCTTAATAGGAGTAATGTTCATGAAAGCAGTGCCATTTACGTTTACTCCGTTATTCTTTGCCATTGAGCGGTCACGCTGTGAGAATGGGTTACCGCCGGCAAGACGCTGGTTGAAGTAAGATGTAGCATAGTAACCATTCTCATCTCCGAAGAGAGTCTTATTGGTAGTGCCAGCAAGTGACTTATCATAGATAGCGCGATAGTCGCCGAGCATCTGGTCTGGAGAAGTCCAATAGAGCGGTGTGAGTGGATCGATGAGGAGGAGCATCTCGAATGATGAACCATAACCATTCTCGGAAACGCCGCGTGATGACCATTTCTCTATAGCAGTGTTAGTACCTACCTTGAGCCAGTCCTTTATCTTATAGTCTGCATTTATCTGTGCAGTAAGGCGCTCATACTTATCACTATTGCCCTTAACAATACCGTTCTGACTTACATAACTGGTGCTAAGGAAATATGAACCACGGTCATTTCCGCCCTGGAAAGTAAGGGTATGCTGCTGTGCCCAGGTATTCTCGAAGTAAGCATCAAGCCAGTCTGTGTCGGTATTAGGGTTCCATCCGTACTGTGACTGTGCATCTGCAAGGTCGGCATTGACCTTGTCTGCACCGAGCTGCATTGACATCCAGTCCTTGAACTGGCTTGCATTGAGAAGCTCCGGCACGCTGCCAAGTGACTGGTTGGTCCATTTGCCTGTGTAGTTGATGCTGCCTTTTCCCTTGTTTCCTGACTTTGTAGTGATGAGCACTACGCCGTTTCCAGCCTCTGCACCGTAGATAGCGGCTGACGCAGCATCCTTCAATACCTCCATTGACTCAATCATTGAAGGGTCAAGATACTGGATGCTGGACACCTGAAGACCATCTACTATGAGCAGCGGACCGATGTTGCTGGAGTTTGAGGAGTAACCACGCACACGGATGGAAGCACCCTGTCCTGGCTTACCGGAACTGTTGAGCACCTGCAATCCTGCTGCCTTTCCCTGCAATGCTGCAGCGGCATCGGTAGTACTGAGGTTCTTGATGTCGTCACCCTTTACGGATGCTACGGATCCAGTCAGGTCACTCTTCTTCTGAACACCGTAACCTACCACCACGAGGTCATTGAGAGTAGTGTTGTCTTCGTCAAGCACGATGACGAGATTGTTCTTTCCATTGACAGCGACACGCTTTGGGGCGTATCCCACATAGGAGACTGTCAACGTCGAGTTAGCTCCGGCTTTGACCGTGAACTGACCGTCTGCATCTGTTATGGCACCTGTTTTGGTACCAACTACTTTGACTGTGGCACCTATGATGGCGTCGCCAGCCTGATCCTTTACGATACCCTTTACACTCTGTGCCAACGCAGAAAGTGAGAAGAGAGAAAGGATGGAAAGGATAAGAAATGCCCTACCCAGTTTGCCAAACGTTTCTGAAATTCGCATTTTGATTAGGTTTTGATTGGTTAAAAAAAAATTTAGTAAATGTTTATATCCTTATTTCCGCAGCATTATACTTTAACGTTTTTTATAAGTACCTGAGCAAC
>URJQ01000031.1 GCA_900548195.1 uncultured Prevotella sp. | reverse complement strand
GGGTTCCTATCTATTGGTTCATAATGGTTATCAGGGTCAAAACAGAGTCTGGCAGTTCCAGGAAATCCGAGCAATGCCTTTCTTACTTCATCACATCCTTTAAATACAGTGAACCATATTGACCATCCGCCTCTATTCCTCACTAAATCCAAAATGGTATCAATGTCAGTATTTCCAACATTGTATTTACGCCTGTATTTCAATGCCAAATCCCAATCTTTTGACCTTTTTCTATAACGGGTATCTCCTGGACGTGATTCCTCTGGGCTTTTACCCAATCCGACCAATTCAAGGAGATTATTTGCATGATTGTAGGCATCACCTGTAAGCATAGGATTAACTTCAACAACACCTCCTGATTTATATATAAAACTCTTGAATGTATTGTTCAGATGAGGAAGATGACATTCGTTTAAAACAACATTTTTCTTACCTTTATTGTCAGAACCATTACATGTTGCACATGATAAAAGAAAGTTTGACCATTCTTTCTCTATATGGGCATATACCTTTATTCCATTCTCTTCATAACCTTTGGGCTGTACATGTTCAACATGCAAGTCTCTTTGTTGATGGTATGCATCTTCGCAATATGAACAAAACATGCCTAAATTATATATTAATGCAGGTTTGGCTTCCTGATATTTATTGTAACTACTTAGCACGTCTATCATGGTTCCATCAGGCTTTATATATGATCCTGGCTTTAGTTTTATAACAGGTCTCATTGTGAATTCCTTTCTGCTCTTAATAGTGCCACATATGCTGGATCGTCCGAGAAAAGAGCCTCAATATCATCCAATTCCTTTTTCACATTCCTTGCTTCCAGCGTTTTATCTTTGCCTAACTTGACAAGTTGATAGTACTTTTCAGCCTGTTCGACCATTTGTTGATAGCGTGGGAATCTTGCAGTGTCCATATTCATCTCAGTTACAGCAATATCCTCAATACTTCTCATGTCTGGATTGCTGTCACCCTTAACACCGTCCAAAGTAATAACATTCTGACTTTTTACACTCTGTACTATAAAAGGAGAATGTGTCGTTACGATGAACTGCATTTCCGGGAATGCTGTCTGCAGATCCGAAAGAATATGTTGCTGCCAATGAGGGTGTAAATACAAATCAACTTCATCTATCATTACAATGCCAGGAGTTTTCTTTACAGCTTCAAGACCGAGGAAGCCATTCAATTCGATACAACGATGAGCTATCTCTGCAGTTATATTTATCATTGCTTTAAAGCCCGCACTCATCATATCGTATGTTAACCAATAAGGTTCATTGTCCTTAGACATCTTTATCTGTGCAGTGAATTCATTATTCTTTGTATCTATGTCAATCTGACGAATTGCAGGAATCGCCTTTTTAATGGCATTCAAGAAAGCTTCATTAGTACCAGCGAATTCACTACCTTTGTCAAAACTTTTCTCGTACCTGTAAATCCAATCAAAAGCACTTTTGAAATCTACCTGTTCATCAAGTGCGCATTTATATGCTTTTGATTCTCGTGTTTCACGTTGTTTGGTCTTTTCAGCACTTTTATAGTTTTTTTCAAGACGAGTCGCACCAAATGACAGAAAAAGAGGGAAAAGAGAATTTGACCCGTTTTCGTCGGCTTTTCTTCTTTTGTCCTCTATGTCGGCGACAAAGTTCATTAGTTGCAGAGCATTGGCTTTCGAATTCTTATTGCTTGTCCTTTTCCACCAAATATGTTTTATCGACGTATTGATTTGCTGTGTCGATTTATCGAATTGACCATTTACACATTCCGCATTAACTTCAATACTTGGTTTCTGTTTAATTGGTATGAATCCTTTACTTGACTCGCTGTAAATTTTAACATGGTCAGTAGGACGAAAATTACGACTGTATCCATTTCCTCCAGGCAAGAAAGTCATTTCTTGGAGGAATGCTCCCAAGGCGATTTGTACTGCTTGGAGCAATGTTGTCTTACCAGTAGTATTGTCACCAAGTATTACGTTCATCCTAGGGTCCAATTCAAAGAATTTGTGTTCAAATCCTCTGAAATTATCGATTGTAATGTTGTTAATCTTCATACCAATGATGCTTTAAATCTATATTTTTGTGATAATGAAATGATAACTTAATACGGTTTGAGTGATAATTCTTTCAAATCACTAAGGTTCCACTAAATGTAATATTCAATTTTAAATTATTATCTCTTCATCACTAAATATGGCGATAGTATTAATCTGACTCAAAAGTCCGTGATTTTCTATCTCCTGTATGGACATACCTTATATTCCTCTCATGTCAATCGCAGGAGAGGAATGGAGTATCATAGGTGGAGACGAAGGCATCTCGAAGAGTCCTTAGCATAGATGCAGCTTCGCTGTTATGTGGCTGAGTGCTCGCTATTTGCGGGATTTTGAATCGGTCTGATTTCATACCACAATCGTTTAGGATGTCCCTTGTTTGTGTTTTGGGACTGCTGTTTTCAGTTACAAATTTATGAAATTTTATTTATTCTGGCAATGATTTCTTATTGTTTTTTTATGTTTCGTGCGATTTTTTTCTTTTATATCAGCCGGTAACGTGGCTGACACAGTGGCGGAGGGGGAATTTTAATTCATAATTCATAATTCACAATTCATAATTCTTAATGCACCATTCACAATGCATAATTCTTAATGCACAATTCACGATTATCTGTCTTTATACATTTCGTCATAGTATTTCTCGTAATCACCACTTGTAATGTTGTCCATCCAGTCTTGATTATCAAGATACCATCTGACGGTCTTCTCAATTCCTTCCTCAAACTGCAGGCTTGGTTCCCAACCGAGTTCCTTTTGTAGTTTTGTGGAATCTATGGCATAGCGTGCATCATGACCGAGTCGATCCGTGACAAAGGTGATGAGATTCATGTCTTCTCCTTCTTTTCTGCCGAGAAGACGATCGACTGTATTGATTAGAACCTTAATAATATCTATATTCTTCCACTCATTGAATCCTCCGATATTGTAGGTCTCAGCCACTTTTCCTTCATGAAAAATCAAGTCGATTGCGCGGGCATGGTCTTCCACGAAGAGCCAATCGCGAACGTTTTCTCCTTTTCCATATACAGGAAGAGGCTTACGGTGACGTATATTATTGATAAAGAGGGGAATCAATTTTTCAGGAAACTGATAAGGACCATAATTATTTGAGCAATTCGTTACGATGGTTGGCATCCCGTAAGTATCATGGAATGCACGCACGAAATGGTCGCTTGAAGCTTTTGAAGCACTGTAAGGACTATGAGGATTATATTTGCTTGTCTCATAAAAGAAGTCCTCACCATAAGCTTCATGATGACTGGATGATGAAGCTTTCGTGGTGAAAGGAGGCTCAATGCCCTCTGGATGAGTCATGCTCAACGCGCCATATACTTCGTCTGTAGAAATATGATAGAAGCGCTTTCCTTCATATTTCTCTGGCAATGACTCCCAATACAGTTTGGCAGCCTGAAGCAGACTCAGTGTTCCCATCACATTGGTACGAGCAAATGTGAAGGGATCCTTGATGGAGCGGTCAACGTGCGATTCTGCTGCAAGATGTATTATTCCGTCTATCTGTTCCTTTTGCATCAAAGCATAAAAGGCTTCAAAGTCGCAGATATCCATCTTGACAAACTTATAGTTAGGTTTTCCCTCAATGTCTTTGAGATTTGCGAGGTTGCCAGCATAGGTAAGTTTATCGAGATTGATGATATTATATTCAGGATATTTA
Source organism: uncultured Prevotella sp. (assembly GCA_900548195.1). GTDB lineage: Bacteria > Bacteroidota > Bacteroidia > Bacteroidales > Bacteroidaceae > Prevotella. The sequence continues at coordinate 20,346 of URJQ01000031.1, read as the reverse complement.
TTGACAAAGAGGCGAACAACATGGCTGCCTATGAAACCAGCACCTCCAGTAATTACAATATTCTTCATCTTTTCTGGTCGTTTTCTTATATAAGTAGGTAATCAAAATTATTTTAATAATGAATAGATAGGTATAATTGATTTTCATTATTATAAAGATAATTCTGATTACCTACATAAAAATTGAAGTTAATCGATATTAGTCCGTTTTTTAAAAGGGCGATACGAAGTCTCTCAGCAATGGATGTGCTGTGTCTTTTTGAGATAAGATTACCTTATCGGACGGCAACATCCAGTCTATACCGAGAGATTCATCGAGAATAGAGATACCACCGTCAGCCTCAGGATGATAAAATTCATCACACTTATACTGGAATATGGCAGTCTCAGACAGTACAGCAAAGCCATGTGCAAAGCCTTTGGGAATGAAAAACTGTCGGTGATTGTCCTCTGTCAATTCACAACTTACATGCTTTCCGTATGTAGGAGAGTCTTTACGCAAATCGACAGCGACATCGAGTACCCTACCCTTTACACATCTGACAAGTTTCGCTTGAGTGAAAGGAGGGCGCTGGAAATGCAGTCCTCTCATCACTCCATACGATGACATAGACTCATTGTCCTGTACGAAATCTACCTTATATCCGAGTTCTTTCTCTGCAAAAGCATCAAAATCTCTACGAGAGAAACTCTCAAAGAAATAGCCTCTTGCATCATGAAAGACCTTTGGCTCTATGATAAAGACTCCATTTATTGCTGTTTTATTTATTTCCATCTGATTATATTATATGTTATTCTCCTATATAGAAGAGCCATACCTCTTTACCTCATCTATCACTTTCAGAAGATATTGACCATATTGATTCTTGAGCATAGGCTGTGCCAGCTCACGCATCTTGGCTTCATCTATCCATCCTTTTCTGTAAGCAATGCCTTCAAGACAGGCTACTTTAAGTCCCTGACGCTTCTCCAGCACCTCAATATATGTACTTGCCTCGGACAAAGAGTCGTGAGTACCCGTGTCAAGCCATGCAAATCCACGTCCGAGTGTCTGTACCTTCAGTTTTGCGCTTTCAAGGAATTTCTGGTTGACAGTTGTAATCTCATACTCTCCACGCGCTGAAGGCTGAATATTGCGAGCCACTTCCACCACCTCATTAGGATAGAAATAAAGTCCCACAACGGCATAGTTTGACTTAGGATTCTGAGGCTTCTCTTCGATGCTGAGACAGTTGCCAGCATTATCAAACTCAGCCACTCCATATCGTTCAGGGTCATTCACCCAATATCCGAATATCGTAGCTTTGTCTTCCTGCTCTGCTGCGACGACAGCTTCCTTGAGCATCTTTGTAAAACCTGAACCTTGGAAGATATTGTCTCCCAAAACTAAACAAACGCTATCGTTGCCGATAAAGTCTGCACCAATGGTGAAAGCCTGAGCAAGACCATCAGGCGAAGGCTGTTCAGCATAAGTGAAATTTACTCCGTAATCGGAGCCATCACCAAGCAATCGCTTAAAGCCAGGCAGGTCAAATGGTGTGGAGATGATGAGGATTTCCCTTATACCAGCAAGCATGAGCACACTGATAGGGTAATAAATCATCGGCTTGTCATATATAGGCATCAACTGCTTGCTGATACCTTTTGTGATAGGATACAATCGTGTACCACTTCCACCAGCGAGAACAATTCCTTTCATAGCTTTGATAGTTTAGTTTTTACGATTCATATTGCGAAGGCATTCTTCGAGCGAATCTACCCAATATGGAATGCGCAAGCCAAATGTCTCCTTTATCTTGGTCTTATCGAGAACAGAATAAGACGGTCTTGTCACCTTACTTGGAAATTCATCTGAGTGGCAAGGCAATATTTTGCACTTATCATGCTTTGCCATTCGGGCTATCATCATGGTGAAATCATACCATGAACAGACGCCTTCATTAGAATAATGGTATATGCCCGTATTTCCTTCAAACTTGCTATTCTCCAAGATGTCGAATATCAAGCGAGCGAGATCAAGGGCGTAGGTTGGAGTGCCACATTGGTCAAAGACTACTTTCAACTGTGGTTTTGTCTCAGTAAGCATAAGCATCGTCTTGACAAAATTCTTTCCAAATTCCGAATAAAGCCAAGCAGTGCGGATGATGATGTGCTGACAACCACTTTCTATAATTGCCTTTTCACCCTCCAGTTTGGTGAGTCCATAGACGCCAGAAGGTGTACCATTCTGCGTTTCTTTGCAAGGTGTATTATATGGATCTGCTCCAAAGACATAATCAGTGCTGATATGCACGAGCAATCCATCCACCTCCTTCATCACAATGGCAAGATTACGAGGAGCATCAGCATTGAGTTTCCTACATATTTCTATGCAGTCTTCAGCTCCATCGACATTAGTATAGGCAGCGCAGTTTACAATGCACTTCACATTGTTTGCATTGACAACACTGCGAATGGCATCAATATCTGTGATGTCAAGATTTATGGTCTCAACGCCTTCCACCTCATTTATGTCTGTGAATATATAGGTATCGTGAGCCGAATTGGCAGATACTATTCTCATCTCCGAGCCCAACTGTCCATTAGCACCCGTTACAAGTATGTTCATATCTTAATGATTATCTGTTCGTTAAATACAAAAAAACGCGGGATTACAGAGGCATTATATCTGATTAAGTATTGTTTTTCAAACTTCAACAGTGCGTCTCTGCTTTTTATATCTTAATCCTTACAAGCACCTTCTTCGGATTACTTCCAGAATGACAGATATATTCAAACCTGAAACCAGCTTCAAGAAAGCTGCGTTGCCCTGGTGAATCCTTGATGGATTGCGTAAGCATTTGGGCGAAACGGTCTTTGTTTTCATTTACGATATACTCATCATCGAGACTATTGAAGAATGAGATGTAATAGTAATACACCTTCTTCTGAGTATCGAAAACGATGCTATCGGTGCGAGTATCGTTATCTATCGGTGTCGGACAATACTTTCTCGTATAGTCGCGGGCCTGGCGTTCAGCCTTTTCTTCCAATGTCTCTTGACATGAAGAAAAGAGCAATGCTATCAGCACCAGGGCGATACAGATGGAGAAGCGCCATGCAAGTCTGAGATTAAGATTTATTGTCATGATTCGTAATATAGTAATAACAAATAGGCAATCAATATTATTTTGATAATGAATGATAATAAATAGATATTTTACATTTCTATAATATCAACTATATCTTTTACGTATCTACGCCTCGTATCATCAGTCGTGATGACCGCATCATTCCTTATTCTACAAGAACATAGCTCTAACACAATAGATTATAGCTATTATAAAAATAATTCCAATCACCTACTTACACCACGATAGCATAACACACAGAGTTATGCTATCGTGGAATATATTAGAATACAAAGTTAGTCGATAAGAGTGTTAGAGCGAACACGACTCAATGTTTCAGGTGTCATCTGAAGATAAGACGCAATGAATACCAAAGGAGCACGCAATACTATCTGCGGATTCTGCTTGCAGATGCGACGATAGCGATCCTGGGCGGTCTCAAATCTTACCATATCTGCATGAACCTGGCTCTGTATCAGACTCTCTTCCAATATCTTACGATACAAAATCTGAATATTTTGATTATGCAAAGCGACCTCTTCAAGAGCTTTCTTTGGAAGAGCATAGATATATGAAGGCTCGAGAGCCTCACACATCAGTTTGGTAGGTTCTTCGCGGAACAGGCTTTCTATGCAGAAAAACATACTTCCGTCAACAGCGAGATGCTCAGTTACCTCTTTTCCATTCTTGTAGTAATATTGACGTATCAATCCCTTATGGAGATAGTACAAGCATTTGCAGGTATCACCTTCATTGAGAATCTTTTCTCCTTTGGTGAACTTCAGCGGCACAAGAATACTTTCGAGGATATCAAGTTCCTCGTGAGTCATCGTGCTATACCGGCGAGCCAACTCGCGAGCAATGTCACGGACAGGAATGTTAAGGTCTTTCATATAGATTTCAGTTTGTTTTCAACAGTCTGAATACGTAAATATACAGACTGCCTTTGTGTCATTATTAGTCGAGTTTCAAGACGGCAAGGAATGCCTTTTGCGGAACTTCAACATTACCAATTTGCTTCATTCTCTTCTTTCCCTTCTTCTGCTTCTCCAGAAGTTTGCGCTTACGGCTCACGTCACCACCATAACATTTGGCAGTCACGTCTTTGCGGACACACTTGATAGTCTCGCGAGCGATAATCTTAGCGCCTATTGCAGCCTGGATAGCAATATCAAACTGCTGACGAGGGATAAGTTCCTTAAGCTTTTCACACATACGTCTGCCGAATGTCACAGCATTATCTAAGTGTGTCAGAGTGGAGAGAGCATCCACAGGTTCGCCATTCAAAAGGATATCGAGTTTTACCAATTTTGAAAGTCGGAAACTGTCAATATGGTAGTCGAACGAAGCATATCCTTTAGAAATAGACTTGAGTTTGTCATAAAAATCAATCACTATCTCACCCAATGGAATGTAGAAATGCAATTCGACACGATTACCGCTGACGTATTCCTGCTTGATGAGTTCACCACGTTTGTCAAGGCAAAGGGTCATGATAGGACCTATATAGTTGGCATCAGTGATGATTGTAGCATGGATATACGGTTCCTCGATATGGTCAATGAAATTCAATTCAGGCAAACCAGAAGGATTGTGCACTTCCTTAGCATTGCCTTGCTTGTCATATACCATGTATGATACGTTAGGCACCGTAGTGATTACGTCCATATTAAATTCGCGGTCAAGACGCTCTTGAACGATTTCCATGTGCAGAAGACCGAGGAATCCACAACGGAAGCCAAAGCCCAAAGCGACAGAAGACTCTGGAGAGAATGTCAGCGCTGCATCATTCAGCTGAAGTTTTTCGAGAGAAGCACGAAGGTTTTCATAGTCAGCAGGGTCAATAGGATAAACACCAGCAAAAACCATAGGCTTTACTTCCTGGAATCCTTCAATGGCTTTATGGCAAGGATTAGTGACGTGTGTAATAGTATCACCTACCTTTACTTCAGTAGCATTCTTGATGCCTGAGATGATATATCCCACCTCTCCAGTTGACAATCCATTGCGCGGAACCATATCCATCTTGAGGACGCCTACTTCATCAGCCACATATTCCATCCCAGTGTTGAAGAATTTTACTTTATCTCCCTTACGGATAGAACCATTCTGGATTTTGAAATATGCGATAATACCGCGGAAGGAATTGAATACAGAGTCGAAGATAAGAGCCTGCAGAGGCGCATCCTTATCACCTACAGGATGAGGAATGCGGTCAACGACAGCATCAAGGATTTCCTGTATTCCTTCGCCAGTCTTGCCACTTGCCCTTATGATTTCATCAGGATCGCAGCCGATAAGCTCCACAATCTCATCTTCCACCTCATCAGGCATTGCTGCCGGCATATCAATCTTGTTGATGACAGGAATGATTTCAAGATTATGGTCGATTGCCATATAGAGATTGGAGATGGTCTGTGCCTGTACTCCCTGTGTAGCATCAACGATAAGCAAAGCGCCTTCACAAGCAGCAATAGAGCGACTCACTTCATACGAGAAGTCAACATGTCCAGGAGTATCAATTAGATTGAGCAAATAAGTCTCACCATCTCGCTTATATTCCATCTGAATGGCATGGCTCTTGATGGTAATACCTCTTTCTCTCTCCAAATCCATATTATCAAGCATCTGACCTTCTGTAATCTGGATAGTATTAGTTTTCTCCAATAGTCGGTCTGCTATAGTACTCTTTCCGTGGTCAATATGGGCTATGATACAAAAGTTTCGTATGTTATTCATCCTCAATAGTCGCTATTATTCTATGCAAAATTAGTCTTTTTTTTTCAGAAATACAAAACAATGGTTAATTTTTAAGTATTTTTTAGATTTCACTTCTTACTGCTATTACTAAGCCACAAAGCAGAGGTAGCATCGCTCGGCATACGCCAATCTCCTCTTGGAGACAAGCTGACGCTTCCCACTTTAGGTCCGTCTGGCAAGCATGAGCGCTTGAACTGCTGGCTGAAGAAGCGACGAAGGAACGTATTTAACCATTTCTTTATCGTCTCCTCTTCATAGTAATGGTCTGTGCCAAGGGCGAAAGCCTTTTGAGCAAGCATAAAGATCTTGTCTGGACGGAAACCTTGTCTGAGGAAATAATAGAGGAAGAAATCATGAAGAATGTATGGTCCAACGAGGTCTTCGGTCTTTTGAGTGATATTTCCTTCGTCATCAGCAGGGATAAGTTCTGGAGAGATAGGCGTATCAATAATATTTACGAGGACGTCATGACACTCCTTCTCCACCTCATTATCTGCGACATAAGTCACCATATACTTGATAAGTGTCTTTGGTATGGACACATTGACACCATACATTGACATGTGGTCACCATTGTAAGTAGCCCATCCCAGCGCCAGTTCTGACAAATCTCCCGTTCCGATTACCATGCCATTAAGCTTGTTGCTCAGGTCCATGAGTATCTGAGTGCGCTCTCTTGCCTGTCCGTTTTCATATGTCACATCATGCACATTGATATCATGATCCAAGTCCTTGAAGTGCTGGATACAAGCATCACGAATACTTATCTCACGGATTGAGATGCCAAGTTCCTTCATCAGAGTCATGGCATTGGTATAGGTTCTGTCGGTAGTTCCAAATCCTGGCATTGTGACTCCCACGATTCCAGTGCGAGGTAATTTCAGTTTGTCAAAGGTCTTGACACAGACAAGAAGAGCGAGTGTAGAGTCAAGTCCTCCACTTATTCCTATGACTACTGTGTTACAATTGGTGTGTACCAATCGTTTTGCAAGTGCAGCTACCTGGATATTGAATATTTCCTCACAGGATTCCTTCATATCAGCTGAGGCTGGGATGAATGGTGTAGGGTTGACATATCTCTCAAGCACGAAATCACGTATTTGAGTAGAATGGCAATTGATGAAGCGCACTTGCGGAAGCGTATGACTGAGAGACGTAGGACGCTGCGCATTTATAAAGGTAGTATTATTACGACGCTCGGCACGTAGCATCTCATAATCTATCTGTGCCACAATCATTTGCGACTCAAATGAGAACCTTTCACTTGAAGCTACTTCATTACCGTTTTCATATATGAGCGCATTACCTCCATAGACAAGGTCCTGTGTGGACTCTCCAAAGCCCGAACTACTATACACATAGCCACTCATGGTGCGCGCACTTTGCTGTGAAAGCAGTGAGCAAAGATAGTTATGCTTGCCTATCAGTTCGTCGGAAGCAGAAAGATTAAAGATAATATCCGCTCCACTGAGGCAGAGGCGAGTGCTTGGTGGCTCTGGCGCCCAAACGTCTTCACACAGTTCAATGCCAAATGTAGCACCTGTATAAGTGCGGAAGATAGTAGGCTGATTTGTGATATGTATGGAACTTCCAGCATATAGAATGTCTATAGGATTAAGGTCCTGGGAAGAAGCAAACCATCTTTTCTCATAGAACTCAGAATAATTAGGCAGGAATGTCTTAGGAATCAGCGCAAGCAAATCACCTTTCTGTATTACTGCTGCACAGTTGAGAAGTATATTTCCTGCGATAACCGGTACTCCGACAATGGCAATGATGTCAAGTTGACGGGTAAAGTCAAGGATCATTACAACAGCCTGTTCTGCCGAATCAATCAGCAACTGCTGACGGAAAAGGTCCTGACACGTGTAACCTGTAAGGGAAAGTTCTGGGAATACAATCACTTCCACACCTTTTCCCTCTGCCTGTGCTATTGCTATCTGAGTCTGCTGAAGATTGTAATTGACGTCTCCTACCTTGAGACTTGGGATAGCTGATGCCACCTTAATATATCCGTAGTTCATATTTTGCGTTCTTTAGTTCGAGTTTTAATTTTTACATCGGGATACAGACTTTAGCTTTCCTTTCTTGGAAATAAAGCTAAATAGTCACCTGAGTAGCTCCAAAGCCATATTCCTGGAATGAAGCATCTTGGTACTTATACTGCTTGTAACGATAAGTCAATTCATGGATGATGGCACGACGGAGCACTCCTTCGCCCTTACCATGAATGAAAATGATTTTCGTTCCCTTGTTTTTCTGATGCTCCGCAATAGCTTTGTGGAATGTATCTATCTGATATTGGAGTATATCTGCCGAAGACATACCCTGAGTGGTCTCAAGGATAGCATCGGCATGAAGGTCATAAACTACTGGCACATTGTTGCCTTTATGACTGTTGACGAAAGGATTGCCACTCTTATGTCCTGAATTTTCGTACCTTTTCACGTAGCTATCCACTCTCTCCTTATTTATACCGGAATCAGCAGATTTGCTTTCCGACTGTTTACCGTCGGCATACATCTGGCGTTTCAGGGTCTTTGCATCGATTACAAGCGGACGTGTCACTTCGTCATTGACTACAATTGGATAGATAAGGGCATTTTGTTCAAAGAACTGATTTGTCTGGAAAGTGTGAAGCTTATAAAACTTCACTCCATCAATACGTAATTGAACATCAATCAAAGGCTTGATGATAAAAGACTTATCGCGCTTATATGAAACCATCTGAATACCAAGACGCTGAATCTCTTCGAGGTTTTCTCTACCTATCTCTTCGATAAACAACTTTGTGTTTGGTTCCACTTCTCCCTCATTTCGCATAGTCCAAGCCTGACCTTCTGCTTGCAGAATGACGTAATGAAAATAGTAGTTGGAATCATTTATGAGATAAACCTCGAAACGAGTATTGGTGATTACCGTAGGATCTACTGGGACGAAAGCAAGGTAAGCACTAAGTCTGTCGCCACCTTTACGTTCCTCTACCGGTGCCTTAAAGCTTATTTCCCTATCTGATGGATCATCTTCGAAAGCATCATTTATATCTTCCGCGTCGCTTTCCACATCATTCATTATGGAGCGCACGGATCTTCCTTCGGCATGCTTCTTGGCTTCTGCCCCACCCTTTCCAGGTTTTACGTCTGCCTTAAACATATTATAATCGTCAGCTCCTTCTGCAATAAGAACGACCTCTGATGCTAAAGTAGGTATCTGGAAACCATCCTCATCCTCTACGAGCACTATATTTCCTTTCTGAAAACCAGCGATTTTACCTCCGCCAGTAGTGGAAAGGAATCTAACTTTATCTCCTATTTTCATTTTCTTTGTTTTTTTTGTTAGTCTTGTGGAATCAATAATGAACTGTCTCCGTATGAAAGGAAACGGAAATCATGTTCCAACGCATAGTCATACACTCGATGCCAATCTCCTTTCAGCAAGGCACTCACAAGGAGAAGCAATGTGGATTGTGGCTGATGGAAATTTGTCACCAATGCTTTGACAATATGATAGTTATAACCAGGAGCAATTATTATCTGCGTACTGCTATGCAATACTGTCACCTCATTTTGGTCGTACCATGCCAAAAGATTCTTTAATGCTTCGATTGTGGAAACCTGTTTTGCTGTTTCTGCTACGCTTCCTTCATAAGGGTCCCACTGGTTGATGTGGAGTTTCTCTTCTGAAAGGGAAGGATTCATTGCGAGTTTAACTCCCATATAGTAAAGACTCTCGAGCGTGCGCACACTTGTTGTGCCCACGGCAATAGTCTTGCCACCGTGGGCTATGAGTTCCTGAATAGTGTGACGACGGACCGATATATACTCAGTATGCATTTCATGTCCTTCTATCGTCTCCGACTTGACAGGCTTGAAGGTACCGGCTCCGACATGGAGAGTTACCTCTTCACGAAGAATGCCCTTTTCATCAAGAGCTTTCAGAACTTTATCTGTGAAATGGAGTCCAGCTGTTGGAGCTGCTACTGACCCTTTTATCTTGGAATATACAGTCTGATAAGTGGACTTATCACTATCCTCTGTCTTTCGATTGAGATATGGAGGGATCGGTAATTCGCCACATACATCTATTATCTCGGAGAAAGAAACGGTCTCATCGTCCCAAGAGAAATCCACCCAATGACCAGTATGAACATCATGCTTTCTTTCCACACTGAGGGTAATGTCTTTATCTCCGACTTTTATCTGACGTGTTAGAGCGCCCTCTTTCCATTTCTTCAGGTTGCCTATCATGCAGACCCATGAACACTTTCCTTTTGACTGGAACATCAGTTCATAGTCTGAAGGGCTTGCAGGCTCAAGGAGGAACACCTCAATGAGGGCTCCTGTCTGTTTGTGGAAATATATTCTTGCCTGTATGACGCGGGTATTGTTGAATACCATCATCTCACCTTCTTTCAGATAAGAAGGAAGATTAAAGAATGTGTCGTGGCTTATCTCACCTTTTTTATATATAAGTATCTTGCTATGATCCCTCTCTTTAATCGGGAATTTAGCGATCCTTTCATCTGGAAGCGGATAGTTATAATCTGATATTTTGATATTCTTTGGAGTCATTTCTATTCTATGTTTAGATTTCTTTTGGAAATTCTTCTATATAACATATTAACTACTTTTTATCTATATTATTATCTATGTTGGTTATCAAAATTATTTTAATAATGAATAGATAATTATAATCGTTTTTCATTATTATAATATCTATACACTCTTGTGTGCATCTACGTTATGTCTCATCAGCCATGATGCACGCATCATTCCTTCTTCTACAGAACGTCGTTGTATCAGAATAGAGCATAGATATTATAAAAACAATTCCGAATTACCTGCTAAAATCTGAAAAATCCATCTGAGAGAATAAATCTCTTCGGTGACTTTTTGCTTAACTTCTGTCGGCAGGAATCTCATGAACAATAACAGCACACTGCATTACCTGAAGCCAATCGAAGTCCGCACGATTACGATTATTGTTCTATTTTTCCACATATTGCACTTAGCAGAGAAAGCCATTTGTATTCCGTTGATATTCAATATATTGCAAAAGCTATGTTATTAGAGGGTAAAAGCATAGATATTAGGAGGTAAAAGCTATGCTTTCACGGGGTAATAACTATGCTTTTGCAAGCTAATAGCTTAGATATTGCAAAACAGATGCTTTGAGTTCTGCTTTTTGTTCTGTTTTTCCCTATCAGGAACAATCACTTTTTTGTGCAGAAAACATCATGTCATATCATTCTTATTTCTACTTCTGAGGACATTAAATGCACATATCCAGAAATGGAAGAAAGGCAATTTTATTTCTCACACTATAAAGAGATAATAACTGCGTACAGCAATGTGAACACCAATACGCTAATCACCATGTCGATGTCTGTGTGACAATAACCTGTGGAGGTGTAATGCGAGGAAATGTACTTGGCATGAGGCGAAATCCTGTAATAAAGCCTGTTATAGACGATATAGGAGACTATGCCTATCAAAATACCCCACAGCATGCCTATTGCAACATCAGAAAACCAATGGACTCCAAGGTAAAGACGGGTGTAAGCATTGACAACTGCCCATGAAATCAACGAGATTGAAATCATTCTACTTCTCGTCAGCAATGAGAAAAACACGGCTATTGCAAATGTGTTTGCACTATGTGATGAGAAGAAACTGTAACCGGAAGCCAGATAGCCTGATGACATATTTACCATTTCCTGTACCTCAAAGTCATTTATTGGACGTGGACGCTCAAAATATGGCTTGACAATGAGATCATTAAAGATGCCAGAAAACAGTACACAAGCAAACACACAGGCAAAGATAAGCAGTATCTGAGCTACTGTCTTATTGTTCTTTATAACAAGAATAGCAAGCGCAATGTATAGCGCAATCCATGTCAGCCCATCTGTCAATGTGACCATCAAGGCATCCATAAATACCGAATTACTGCCATTGAGTAACGACAGGAAATACATATCAACGCCCATTATTTTGTCTTTTTGATAAATTTCTCTACTGTATTGTCTGCAATCCAGCCCTCACGTCCATCTGCAAGGTGAATCTGTAGCCATCCCTTGAGAGAAGAATCTATGATTTCTACTCTGGTGCCTTCGTGTATTGCGAATGTCTCTGCACTCTGACTGGTTGGTGAACTCTTTACACTGAGTGTGGCAACGGTAACTATTGCTCCATTGGATTCGAGAGCAAAAGACTTAAGTTGCCATGCAAAGAGATTGCCAAGGAAGAACAGTATAATCAACACCGTACTTACATAGAATGCTATTCGCCTAACAATCATCGGTCCGGCAAACAGATAGACAAGCAAGAGAATGAGGGATACGACCAACGAAACTAAGGCTGTGCATGCCCATGTGTCGGACGTAAGGATATTGACGAAATCATGATACCATGCCACGAAGAACATCTTTTCCTCTGGTTGGATATTATCTATCGTCTTCGAACTTGCTATCTCAAGATTGTGCTTTATGTCTTTATTACCAGGATTGAGCAGACGCGCACGCTCAAAAGCAAGCACTGCCTTGGTGATATTGTCTGTTCGATAATAGGAATTGCCGAGATTATAGTATAATTCCGCATTCCTGTCATTCTTGAGCAATTCCTCGTATATGCCGATGGCTTTCTGATAATCGCCTTTCAGATAAGCTTCGTCTGCCTTTGCCTTATTCACCTTATATGAAGAGGAAGAAGAATCAGTAACTTTATCCGCTGCTTTGGATTCTACAACATTGAACAAACTGAATAAGATAGCCAAAAGCACAATTACGGTTTTACCGGCATTCTCCTTATTATTATTGTGATGCTTTTTCCTTTGTTTCATTCCTTCTTCGATATTTGTGATGGCTGAGACAGCCTTGTCGTAAGTCTTTCTCATATTGCCTGACGCATCTCCTGGAGCATATCTCTCAAATTCGCACTCGTCAAGAGCCTCAAGGAATGAGTCAATATCTTTCTGATCGGTCTGCTTCTGTTCGAGTTTCTCAGCGATATTCTCACGAGACAGTTCACTGGAAGGAATGGATAGCTTATCAGACACATAACCCCAAAGAGCTCTGAGCACTTCATCAAAGAACTCGCTGGACTTGTTTGCTTCCATCAGTTTGGCAGCTTTCTTGAGACGTTTGCCGGCAACCTTGTTTGCACGCTTACCCTTCATGCTTGTAATGTCTGCCATCTCCATCGCCTTCTTTCGGAAGATTACAAGAAGAACGATGAATATAATGACTACTACAGCATTAAAGACTATGTATGAAGTATCTCCAAATACGAAGATGTCATTGTTTTCTTCGTTGTCGAGTGAACGGAAAATATTATGAATATCCTGGTCTTCACTTTGGGAGAAGTCAGCTACTTCTGCGGATTTACCATTACCCTTCTCTACAGTAAGAGGTATCGCATTGGTTTTAATGGTCTTATACGTGCTGGTTCGTGTATCAAAATAAGTAAACTCGATAGGCGGAATCTCGTACTTTCCCTGGTTTCTTGGAACTATAAGGAAATCATATAACATATTTCCTGTCACTCCTTCAGACGTGAGTTTAGTCTTATCCGTAACCTTTGGATCATACTTATCAAAGTCTTTTGGAAGTGACAGTTCTGGCTGATTGATGAGTTTGAGGTTACCATTTCCTCCAATCACCACACGAACCTTCACAGGATTACCTGCATTGACTGTATTCTTGTCAACGGAAGCAGATATACTAAACTGACCAACACCGCCAGAAAAGCCTTCTGGTTTCTGTGGAAGGGGGTCCACTTGTATGGTCATTCCGGGCGCGATGATGTTCTTCTTTACCTCTACGTAGCCTGAACCTCCATTGAAAAAGGCTTCAAAAGGATCGACATTGGTATTCTCTTGTACTACAATTCCCTTGAATGTAATACTTGGAATCTCCATCTTACCCGTCATTTGTGGGAACATGACATACTGACTCCATGTCACGCAACGGTATGGGCGTCCGTTTACATGCTCTATATGGAATGATTTCTGCTGTGGCAATGGTACCTCCTGGGTGTGGAAACCATTCAGATCTGGCATTTTTCCCTCAAGTTGGGTTAGTTCCACTTGGGCATATACCTTGTAGGTAAGCAATATCGGTTCTTGCTCATGTACCCTCTTCTTATTGGCACTCACCTTGATAAACAGATCGTTGCCTGAAATATGAGAACCTGAAGGACGTACTCCCTGAGGTCGGTTTTGCTGATATGATTGACCACCAGAGGACTGCTGTGCCTTACCAGATACAGTTATCTTGACGGGATGAGACGTAACATCCTTGCCCATAACTCTTGCTCTTGCACCAGGAATGGTGAATGTTCCATTTTTAGTAGCGAGCAAAATATAAGTATATGTGACGGATGAAGAGGACGTCGATTTTCCGTTTATGATCTGGAATGACTGCTGCGTACTGGTACTTGGACCCATAAGGACCTCAAATGCGTCAGGGATATTTCCTGCTCTGAAGCCTTTGACATCAGTCGTTGCAATGGAATATTGCAATCTGAATTGCTCTCCTACAGCTACATGCCTTGGAGCACTAACAGACATCTGTGCCATTACGTGAATAACAGCACATAGGAATAGAGATAATATCGTAAAAAGTCTTTTCATTCTTTTTCTATAAGATCATGATGATGCGATAAGATGACATCATGGATTGTATTACCAATTCTTCTGGAGATTGCGACGTTGTGGTTGAGACATTGCCTTCTCCATCTTTTTTCTTGTTGCTTTTTCTTGCTGGTCAGCAGCATCGAGCATTCTTTCAGCATTGTCTTTGCTGATTTTTTCCTGTTTCTGCTGATTATTATCTTGCTTCTGTTGTTCTTGATCTTTCTTGTTTTGTTCTTTATTTTTCTTATTTTTATCGTTCTGATTCTTGTTCTGATTCTGCTGAGGTTGATTCTGGTTCTTAATCAGTTTCTTGCAAAGAATCATATTATAACGCGTCTCATTATCATTCGGATTGAGTCTGAGAGCCTCCTGATAGCACTTTATGGCAGGACCATATTGCTGATGACGTTGAGCAATGACTCCCATATTATGATAAGACATGGAACGACGATACTTTGAAGTCTCCATTTTTGACGCCTTCTCAAACTGCACCATGGCAAGAGAGTCTTTCTGTTGCTGCATCAATGCGCATCCAAGATTGTAATTGGCTTGCGCATTATTGTTTTTCTTAACAATGGCTTTACGATATTCCACCTCCGCCTTTTCTGCATTACCCATACGAAAGTGTCTGTTTCCCTGTCGGATATACGTACGATCATTTTGGGCAAACGCTCCAATAGAACCCATTGCCAGCAGAACTACAACCATAAGTGATCTACGCTTGAAGATATGGATGCGTCTGAGATATGGATTTACTGTCTCATTGATACAGACTTCAAGAATAAGCAAAAGTATGAAGAAGATACCAAAAGCCTGGAATTGTTCACTATATTCAGAGTAAATAGTACTCTTCATCTCACCTTGCTGGAGTTTTGCGAGTTCGTCATTAAGCTTATCTTGTGCTGATGACGTATTGTCCACATGGATATATGTGCCTTTTCCCGCAGCTGCTACGTCTTTACACATCTGTTCATTAAGACTTGACATTACGGTATTGCCCGTATTATCTGTCATAAAACCACCTTTTCCATCAGGAATTGGAGCTCCTTCCGGATTGCCAACTCCAAGGATAAACACATTCATACCCTTAGCATTGGCAGCTTTTGCTGCTTCGAGAGCACCGCCTTCATGGTCTTCTCCATCTGTAATTACAATGATAGCCTTACCTATTTTGTCCTGCTGGGTAAAACTATTCATACTCAGATTTATAGCACGAGCTATATCTGTTCCCTGAGTCTGGATAAGTGAAGGGTCGATATTCTGCAGGAACATCTTTGCTGAGACATAGTCAGCAGTAATAGGTAACTGGACATAAGCTTCGCCCGCAAATACCACCAAGCCAATCTTATCGTTGGAGAATTTGTCAAGCAAGCCTTCAATAAGCATCTTACTCTTATCCAAACGAGAAGGCTGGACATCTTCAGCGAGCATGGAATTGGAAATATCAAGAGCTATAATGCACTCTATGCCATTGCGTTTTTCGTTAGAAACCTTAGTACCCATCTGTGGACGAGCTACAATAATAATCAGCATTGCCAAAGCCAATTGCAGCAAACCAAACTTTATCCATCTCCTGAAATTGGAGGCATCAGGCATCAATTGCTTGAGCAATTCGGCATCACCGAATTTCTTTAGTTTCTTCTTACGCAGAATCTCTGTCAGATACATGATTACACAGAATACAGGTATCAGACAGAGAAGATATAGATATATAGGGGATTCAAAATGTATCATTGTCGTATTTTCTAATCAAAACAACTATGCCACCTTCTTGAATATGGTGAGTCGCAACAATATTTCAGAAACAAAGAGAAGAAGAGCTATTATGGCAAATGGCTGGAAAGCCTCATATCTCTTAGAGAATTTCTTCACATTAAGACGTGATTTCTCCAGTTTGTCAATATCTTCGTAAATCTGTTTCAACTGTTTTGTATTCGTAGCACGATAGAAATTACCATCACTTATCATAGCAATATCCTTCAGCGTCTTGGTATCTATCTCGACAGGGATGTTTACATACTGCACTCCTCCTGCTACAGGCATAGGATATGGCGCTACGGATGTGGTGCCTATACCAATGGTATAAACACGAATTCCAAGACTTTTAGCAATCTGAGCCGCTGTCATTGGGGAAATATCACCCATATTATTTGAACCATCAGTGAGAAGTATGACTACTTTACTCTTTGCCTTTGATTTCTTTAGGCGTGAAACTGCATTGGCAAGACCCATACCTATTGCTGTACCGTCAGATATAAGACCACGAGCTGCAATGTCTGTCTTTGTGGCAAGAAGCAAGTTAAGCAGTGTAGTATGATCTGCAGTCATAGGACATTGGGTGAATGCCTCACCTGCAAAAATGGTCAATCCTATGTTATCATTAGGACGGTCTGCTATAAACTCGCTCGCCTTTGCCTTAGCTGCTTCTATTCGATTTGGCTTCAGATCCTCTGCAAGCATACTTGTAGATACGTCCATAGCAAGCATGATATCAATTCCTTCTACGGTGCGTTCGTCCCAGGCATTATGTGTCTGAGGGCGAGCCATGGCTATTACAATCATTATAAAAGCCAAACATCTCAAAAGCATAGGTAGTCCGATAAGACGTACTCGCCAACTCGCAGGTGCAAACCTGTAAGGCGTAGTATCACTAAAACGGACACTGACCTCTGATTTTGTCTTGCCATTGTTACGATAGAAGAAATACCATATAATATAAGGTATCAGCAGTAGCAATAAGAGAAAGTATAATGGTGATGCAAATTCCATTTTTCTTCTGTCAGTTTATTGAAATTTAGTATTGAAGATACAAGAGACGAAATAGAAATATCTGTGTTTTGAAATACTAAACTATGGATATCCAAATCGACATTCACTATAACGCCAACTCGTAATCGACATTTAACAAATATATACTGTAACTAACTAATTAACAGAATGAGTTGCCATACAACGTAAGCAAATAATGCAGTGGCGACAGTACCAAACACAGCTAAGCCACATTTGAGCCACATTCGTGTACGGATGGTCTGCTTGTCTTGTTCAGTTACGGTTGGTTGGATGCGTTCCTCTGTAGGAAGATTCTCCTGTTTTGTCTCGTTGATGAAGTTTATTGCAGAGATAAGATTGTTGTCATTCTCACTGACTCCAACAGAGAATTTCGCAAATTTCACGAGGTCGGCAGTCTCAAAGAGCATAGTCAACTCTTCTATCTTCTGCTGATCTTTCTCCTTTTTCAGACGTTCTATAATCTCACTACTTGTCATCTCCATGGCATTGAAGCCAAATCGCTCATTCATATATCTACGCAAAGCATCGGTAAGATGGGTATAATACCTTTTTGCATCCTCTGGGGTCTGCGTATTTCCTTCCCTCTTGATTTGCTCTATAGATGTCAACGCTTTCTGATGAGGCGGGATAAGCTTGACTATCTTTACACGGAAGATGATAGGCTTTTTACTCTTGAGACGGAAGAACATCATCAGGCAGAGGATATACAATAGAAGAACACCAAGGCTCAGCCATATCAGAGTTGACCATTCAGACCAAAGGAATGGATTGTTCTGAATATCTTTTTGCGGAAAGAACTGATTAGGATGCAGTGTATCAACGTCCATAGTCAACACTTTAAGTGCCAGACTCTTTGATTCATACTGTTGATTATCAACTTTAACCTTAAAAGGAGGGATATAATACAGCGTATCATCAAAGGATGTAAGAATATAGTGTGCCGAAATTTTAAGAAATCCATCGTCCAGTTTCTGAGTGTCAGATGGCAGCGTTTCCACAACTTCCACACCAGGGGTAATCTGTTGGGACGGACTAAATACTGGGAATTGAACCTTTTTTCCTTCCTTTACTGTTACCCCTACATGATATCCTGTCTGTTGTCCAACGAGGATTGCGATAGAATCTATCATCGCCTCCACTGTGACTTTTTGGGCAAAAGTAGGGACTGCCACAGACATAAGAATCGTTATTATAATGGATATTCGCCTCATTAAGAGTAAAATTATTTTGTTCTAAAAACACAAGAGTACTACTTGCTTTTTGCAATACTATCTCTGTGTCAGAAGTTCCTTAATATGAATCAAACGTTTATACTTAACTGAAGAGTACAAGAGTGGTCGTAGTAGCTTGAATTAAACAAAATAGTCTATTCAGCTAAGCCCTCATTGCAAACATCAACCTCAATGCTTTTACGAAATCTTCATTAGTTGCTACAGATACGAAGTCAACACTTGATTTGGCAAAACTGTGTTTTAGAGTTGCCATCCTTTCACGCCAATAGTTGGCATGAGCATTACGAAGCGCTTTACTTGACGTATCAATATACTGCTCTTTTCCGGTTTCAGCATCGATTATTCGCATCAATCCTACGTCTGGAAGTTTTTTCAATAAAGGATCAAAGACCTGTATCGCAACCAAATCATGACGAGAACGGCATACTTGCAACGGCTTTTCAAACGATTTCGGATCATAAAAATCGCTGATAACGAATGCCGTGCAGCGACGCTTCATTACTCTTCCGAGATATTCAAAAGCCAAAGAGAGGTCTGTCTTATGTGATTCTGGATGGAAATCAAGCATCTCGCGTATTATGTAGAGAATGTGCTTTCTGCCTTTTTTCGGTGGAATATATTTCTCTATGCGGTCCGAAAAAAAGATGACACCTATCTTATCATTGTTTTGAATAGCTGAGAATGCCAATGTTGCAGCAATCTCTGTCAGCATCTCTTGCTTCGTTTGATTTCTTGTACCGAATTGCAAAGAACCAGACACATCAATCAGAAGCATCACTGTCAGTTCTCTTTCCTCTTCAAATACCTTGATATAAGGACGATGAAACCTGGCTGTGACATTCCAATCAATATCACGTACATCATCTCCGAATTGATACTCACGAACCTCAGAGAAAGCCATTCCACGACCTTTGAAGGCAGAATGATACTGACCTGCAAAGATATTGGAAGACAACCCCCTGGTTTTTATCTCAATCTTTCTTACCTTTTTCAGTATTTCATTGGTTGAGACTTCCCGAGAATCAATTCTTGAGACCATGTTATTTGAATCTTTATTCATCATCATCATTCATTAAGGCACTTCCACCTTATTGATAATCTGACTTACAATTTCTTCTGCTGTAATATTATTTGCTTCGGCTTCATAAGAAAGTCCGATACGATGTCTGAGCACATCATGAGCTACTGCTCGAACATCTTCTGGTACTACATAACCACGACGCTTGATAAATGCGTAAGCACGAGCTGCTTTTGCAAGGTTTATGCTGGCACGTGGTGAACCACCGAAAGTAATCATATCCTTCAATTCCTTAAGTCCGTAGTTCTCTGGATAACGAGTAGCGAAGACAATGTCTGCGATATACTGCTCAATTTTTTCATCTATATATACCTGACGTACCACTTCGCGCGCTTTGATAATTTCTTGTGCGGTACTTACAGGCTTTACCTCAGGCAAGCTCTTGGCAAGATTCTCTCTCATAATCTTCTTCTCTTCCTCTATTGTAGGATAGCCAATAACCACCTTTAGCATGAAACGGTCCATCTGAGCTTCCGGAAGCGGATAAGTACCATCCTGCTCAATCGGGTTCTCGGTTGCGAGAACGAAGAACGGCTCAGCCATCTGATAAGTGACGCCCGAGACAGTGACTTTGTGTTCCTGCCTGACCTCAAGCCTTGCAGACTGGGTCTTCGGAGTAGCACGGTTGATTTCATCGGCTAAGATAATCTGGGCGAAGATAGGACCCTTCTGGAACGTTGTGACCAAGTTGCCATTCTCATCTTTACGGATGATATTGGCACCAGTGACATCGTTCGGCATAA
>URJQ01000030.1 GCA_900548195.1 uncultured Prevotella sp. | reverse complement strand
AAAAATAACAAAACTTGGCGGTTTCCTTGCGCTTGACGTTATTGCATCATTTGAGAAAAATTGAAACGTATTTCATGTTCAGCAATTTGTCGTTAACCTTTTATCGCTCCATTATTCCATTGAAATAATTCCGATTACTTACTATGCGACGAAAGTATAGATTACTGACTTTAGAGTGATTACACATTTCTGCGACTTCACATAAATGACGAGATTGCCAACATTATGTCAACCATTGAAATACGCCACAAAAAAATAATCCCCTCAGTTTTCAAAATAAAGAACTGAGGGGATTTACTTGCATTATTCGAGAAAGAAGAAACTATTCTCGTTTATATTTCATTCTTATATCTTTACAAGACAGGAATTAAGCCTGCTCATCAAGAAGAATGTTCATCATTTCTACGGCAGCCTTAGCAACAGAAGTACCAGGACCGAAGATAGCAGCAACGCCAGCCTTATAGAGGAAGTCATAATCCTGTGCAGGAATTACGCCACCAGCAATCACCATGATATCTTCACGACCAAGCTTCTTCAGTTCTGCAATAAGAGCAGGGATAAGAGTCTTGTGACCTGCAGCAAGTGAGCTGACACCTACTACATGAACGTCATTCTCTACGGCCTCACGTGCCGCCTCTTCAGGAGTCTGGAACAATGGACCCATATCAACGTCGAAACCACAGTCAGCATAACCTGTAGCAACTACCTTAGCACCACGGTCGTGACCATCCTGTCCCATCTTAGCTACGAAGATACGAGGACGACGACCTTCCTTCTTAGCAAACTTCTCTGTAAGCTCACAAGCCTTGTCGAAGTCGCTATCATTCTTTGATTCTGATTTATACACGCCTGAAATTGTTCTGATTACTGCCTTATAACGACCAACTACCTTTTCGCAAGCGTCGGAAATCTCACCAAGAGTACAACGCAACTTAGCGCATTCTACTGCAGCTTCAAGGAGATTACCATTACCAGTACGAACTACCTCTGTAAGAGCATCAAGTGCCTTCTTACAGGCCTCGTTGTCACGCTTAGCCTTGAGTTCCTTGAGAGCAGCCTCCTGCTGGAGACGAACAGCTGTGTTATCCACCTCAAGAATATCGATAGGATCCTCATGCTCAAGACGGTACTTGTTAGTACCGACGATGGTCTGAACGCCTGAGTCGATACGAGCCTGAGTGCGAGCAGCGGCTTCCTCAATACGCATTTTAGGCACACCTGTCTCGATAGCCTTAGCCATACCGCCAAGCTTCTCGATTTCCTGGATATGCTCCCAAGCCTTGTGTACGAGTTCATTGGTAAGAGTCTCTACATAATATGAGCCTGCCCATGGGTCGATTTCCTTACATACCTTTGTTTCGTTCTGGATATAGATCTGGGTATTACGAGCAATACGAGCAGAGAAGTCTGTAGGAAGAGCGATAGCCTCATCGAGAGCATTAGTATGGAGAGACTGAGTATGACCAAGTACTGCACCCATAGCCTCTATACAAGTACGACCTACGTTGTTGAATGGGTCCTGCTCGGTAAGAGACCAACCTGATGTCTGAGAGTGAGTACGCAGAGCCATAGACTTAGGATTCTTAGCTCCAAAGCTCTTAACAATCTTAGCCCAAAGGAGACGACCAGCACGCATCTTAGCAATCTCCATGAAGTGGTTCATGCCGATAGCCCAGAAGAAAGACAAACGTGGTGCAAAAGCATCAATATCAATACCAGCATTAACACCTGCACGGAGGTAATCCATTCCGTCAGCAAGAGTGTAAGCCAACTCGATATCCGCTGTAGCACCAGCTTCCTGCATGTGATAGCCAGAGATAGAGATACTGTTGAACTTAGGCATCTTCTGAGAAGTGTACTCGAAGATGTCAGCGATAATCTTCATAGAGAATGCTGGTGGGTAGATGTATGTATTACGCACCATGAATTCCTTGAGGATATCGTTCTGAATAGTACCAGCCATCTCTTCAAGCTTAGCGCCCTGCTCAAGACCTGCAACAATGTAGAATGCCATAATAGGAAGCACAGCACCATTCATTGTCATAGATACAGACATCTTGTTCAATGGAATACCATCGAAAAGCACCTTCATATTCTCTACAGAACAAATAGACACACCAGCCTTACCAACGTCACCTATTACGCGAGCGTTGTCAGGGTCATAACCACGGTGAGTAGGAAGGTCGAAGGCTACAGAGAGACCCTTCTGACCTGCAGCAAGGTTACGACGGTAGAATGCGTTAGATTCCTCTGCGGTAGAGAAACCTGCATACTGACGGATGGTCCAAGGACGGAATGGATACATCATTGAGTAAGGACCACGGAGGAATGGAGGAATACCTGCCGTAAAGTCGAGATGCTCCATACCCTCAAGGTCTTCCTTAGTATATACGGACTTAACCTCGATATGTTCTGGAGTCTTCCATACAAACTGTATGTGATTATCTTTCTGCCATTCAGCACCGTTCTGAGACTTAATGCCGGCAGTAATATCTATATTCTTAAAATCTTTTCTTGCCATAATTATATTCCCAGTTTAGCGTTGAAATTCTTGAGAGTCTCAAGTTGGTTAACCTTTACGTGGATGAAGTTCTCAATACCTGCTGCCTTAAGATCCTCAGAGCAAGCAGGAGCACCAGCCACAACGAAGATAGCACGATTATTGAGATACTTATATGCAGGGATTGCATACTCAGCATACTCATCATCAGAAGAACAAAGCACTACGATGTCTGCGTTTGCAGCCATAGCAGCATCAATACCCTCCTCTACTGTCTTGAAACCAAGGTTATCCATTACCTTGTAACCTGCAGAAGCGAGGAAGTTGCATGAGAACTGTGCACGAGCCTGACGCCAAACAAGGCTACCGATGGTTACCATGAATGCCACTGGCTGTTTCTCTGCCTTTTCTGTAGAAAGGCGCAATGCCTCGAAGTCTGCAGCGAGACGAGATGCGTGAATTGTCTTGATTGCACCCTCTTTGTCCTTCTGTCCGCAAGAGTCTGCACAATTGCAAACAGGCTTCTTGCCTTCAGACTTCTCATTAAAATTAGGGAATTGGTTAGTACCAAGGATAAACTCACGGCGCTGTGCAGCGTGGAGATGACGCTTCTCATTGGTAGCGTTGATATCATCCTGTACAGTACCAGCAAGAATAGCAGCAAGGAAACCGCCCTCTTCTTCCACTTTAAGGAATTGCTTCCAACCCTCTGTAGCAAGGGATGTAGTGAGTTCTTCCACATAATATGAACCTGATGCAGGGTCAACGACTTTGTCGAAATGACATTCTTCCTTAAGAAGAAGCTGCTGATTACGTGCAATACGCTCTGAGAAATCATTTGGAGTCTCGTAAACAGCATCGAATGGAGTTACAACAATAGAGTGAACACCAGCAAGCGCTGCAGACATAGTCTCTGTCTGAGAACGAAGAAGATTGACATGAGCGTCAAATATTGTCATATTATAAGAAGTGGTAACAGCGTTTACACACATCTTGCAAGCGCAGTCACATTTTGGCTCATACTGCTTTACGATATATGCCCAAAGCATACGAGCTGCACGGAACTTAGCAATCTCCATGAAGTAGTTCTCAGAAATACCCATATTGAACTTTATCTTCTTTGCTGCAAGAGTTGGTTCTACGCCAGCATCAACGAGCTGCTGAAGATATTCGTTACCCCAAGAGAGAGCATAACCGAGTTCCTGAACGATATAAGCGCCACTATTGCAAAGAGCAACAGAATTGACTGTAATACAACGGAAGTTAGGATAATCCTTGAAAGTTTCTACAAGAGCAGGAGCAACAGCAAGAAGTTCCTTGACATCCTTGCCCTGCATTATCACTTTTTCGATTGGATCCCAATCAATGGAACCTACAATTTTCTCCTTATTATATTCCTTCTTTTCGAAATATGCAGTAAGGACTTTAGCAAGTTCCAGACTGTGACGCTTGCAAGTGGTAAAGTTTACTTCTACTACATCGCAATAGATACCTTCGAGCAACTGCTCTACGAACTCTGCACTCACCTTGTCACCAGGTACACGGAATGAGAGAGAATCAATGCCCTTGTTGAGCACATCAAGAGCTTTCGCATTAGCTACTTTGGCATCTGCAGCGTCAATTTCCTGACGTACATACCATACATTGTCTGTTTTCTTGGTACCGCGGACGAAAGGATACTCGCCCGGCATAGAATTAGGAGTCTGCAATTTCTCTACATCCTCACGGCGGTAGAACGGCTGCACACTGAAGCCTTCATTTGTCTTCCACACGAGTCGTTTCTGGAAGTCTGCACCTTTGAGGTCAACTTGAATCTTGTCAAGCCATTCCTGAGTGGTAGGTGCAGTAAACTCGGTGAAGAGTTTTTCTTTGTTATTAGCCATAATTTTGTTTAGTATGTGATACATGAATAATATCTTTAAGGTGCAAATTTAGTCTTTTTTTTCTATAAAATAAAAATTCCGACGAAAAACTTGTAATATTTATAAATAATTTCACTAAAAAGATAGTTGGAGTGGATTTTTTTACTAACTTTGCATCTAAATTGAAAATTCACAGACAATATATATGGATTGGATCATTAACCTTTTTACTAATAGCGAGAGTGTAGCACACATTGCCCTACTCTATGCTATTGTAATCGCCGTTGGCGTGCTCCTCGGGAAAATCAAGATTGCAGGCATTTCCCTCGGAGTGACTTTCGTTCTTTTTGCTGGTATCGTGGCAGGACACATCGGGTTCACTGCACCTGTAAACATCTTGACTTTCGTTCAGGATTTCGGGCTCATTCTATTCGTCTTCATGATTGGACTTCAGGTAGGTCCAGGTTTCTTTGAGAGTTTCCGTGAAGGTGGTGTGCAACTTAACATTCTCGCTGCATGCAACATTCTCTTCAATGTGCTTGTGATGTTTGCATGTTACTACATCTTCTTCGACACGACAAACCCAGTCAATCTTCCTATGATGATTGGTACCATGTATGGCGCTGTGACCAATACTCCTGGTCTCGGTGCTGCTAATGAAGCGCTTGGTGCAATCTTCCCTAACGGAGACACTCCTACTATCGCAAACGGTTATGCTTGTGCATACCCTCTTGGAGTAGTCGGCATTATCGGTGCTACTATAGCCATCAGATACATCTGCCGCATTAAGCTCCAAAACGAAGAGGAGGATCTTAAGGCACAGGAAAGCAATACTGCAGCTAAACCACACCTGATGCACCTCCTTGTCGAAAATTCATACCTTGCTGGTCACACCATTTATGAGATACATGAGTTCCTCAAAAGAGACTTCGTATTCTCTCGTATCGTGCGCAATGGCCAACTTATATTCCCTAAGAGCACCACAACTCTGGAGCTCGGCGACAAACTGTTCGTCGTTTGCCCAGAGGCTGACGCTGAAGCAATTATCGCTTTCATTGGCTCTTTGACAGAGGTTCCAGAATTTACTGAACAGGAAAAGAAAGGACAAACAGTAAGCAAGCGTATTCTTATCACTAAGCCTCAGATGAATGGCAAAACCCCTGCTAAGCTTCATTTCTCAAGTGTATATGGCGTGAATGTAACTCGCGTTACTCGTCAGGGCATGGAGATGTTTGCTTCCAGTGATCTTCCTCTACAGGTAGGCGACCGCATCATGGTCGTTGGTGATGAGGTATCTGTAAACCGTGTAGCTTCCCTTATGGGCAATGCTATCAAGAGACTTGATCATCCTAATATCGCCACTATATTTATAGGTATAGTATTAGGCATCCTCTTCGGAAGTATTCCTTTTGCTATCCCAAGCATTCCTGTACCTATGAAGCTTGGCATTGCAGGCGGTCCACTTATCATTGCTATTCTTATCGGTCGTTTCGGCTATAAGGTTAAGCTCGTCACCTATACCACAACTTCAGCAAATCTTATGCTACGAGAGATAGGTCTTGTGCTCTTCCTCTCCAGCGTAGGTATTAAAGCCGGAGCAAACTTCGTAAATACCGTAGTTGCAGGTGATGGACTTCTCTATGTAATGACAGGCTTCTTTATCACCATTATCCCTATCCTTATCGTAGGAACAGTGGCAAGACTGAAATTTAAGTTCAACTATTTCACCATAATGGGCATGATAGCAGGTTCTTATACAGACCCTCCTGCACTCGCATACGCTAATGCTACTTGCTCCAAGGATGCTCCTTCAATAGGCTACTCTACGGTATATCCGCTTAGTATGTTCCTCCGCATCTTCGTGGCACAGATAGTGGTGCTCTTCTTTTGCTAACATCTATTAATCTACAAATAATACACAATGAAAAAATCAGCTTATCTTTTGGGCGGATTGCTTCTATGTTCCACTTCGATGATGGCTCAAGGTGCCAAGAACATCAAAATCAACGAAGTGGTTACAAGCAATATCGCCAGCATCCAGGATGAGTTTGGCAACCACAATCCGTGGGTAGAACTTGCTAACACAGCGTACTCTTCGTACAACGTGCGTGGCATGTATATCACTACGGATAAGTCTGTCCTCAATCCTAAAATGTCAGTTCCAGAGCGAATCAAGCGCATGACAATCCTCCCAAGTGGAGACCCACGCACTGCTCTCTCTGCTCGACAGCATGTAGTCTTTTACCTGAACAGCAACCCTGCCAAGGGTGCAATGCACCTCAACACCAAGGCAGACAGCACCACACAATGGATTGCGCTCTATGATGGAAACGCTGTTGACATCATTGACTCTATCAGCATTCCAGCTCTCAAAGCCGATTGTTCTTACGCTCGCGTCAGAGATGGTGAGGACAAATGGACAATTAAGACACCAGACAATGTAACACCTGGCATTGAAAACTATACTGACGTTTCCGAATCCAAGGTTGATAAGCTCAAGCGAGACGACCCTTATGGAATAGGAATCACTGTACTCTCTATGGGCGTAGTATTCGCTTGTCTTGCCCTTCTCTATGTATTCTTCAGTATACTCGGTTGGGCTCTTCGTGACAAGAAGACCATTAAGAAAGCAGCAGGCGCTGTCCCTGGCGTTGTTCCTGTGGTAAAGACCGGAGAGAAAATCGTAGAAGTAGGACATAAGACCAATGTTATCCTTCAGGATGGACTCAAGTCTAAGGGTATTGACAAAGAGACATATATCGCTGTTATAGCAATGGCTCTGAAGCAATATGCCGATGACGTTCATGACGTAGAGAGCGGAATTATCACTATTAAGCCTCACACTACTATTTGGGGCGAGCACAGTGCCGGAACTCCTATTCCTGACGTACACCATAAGGCTTAAACTAATAACATTACTCAGTCCTTTCTTTATACCTTATATATCTGTAAAATAGGGAAAGGCTATAATACAAAGCAACCTATAATTTAACACTTAGGACTTAAATCGGAAGAGAAAGTGATTTTATCACAACAAGTAATTGCTTCTCTCTGCTGATTATCCTGATAAAAATACAATTATAAAACAATGGCAAAATATCAATATACGATACAGGGCGTTGATTACGATGTAGAAATCAACGAAGTAGAGGGTTCCCTCGCTAAAGTCAATGTCAACGGAATAGACTTTGACGTAGAACTCAAGCAGCCTATCTCTGTAGGCAAGCAAATGAAGAAAGTGAAGGTAGAAAAGCCTGTTGCAGCTCCTGTGACAGCAGCTGCTCCTGGTGCTGCTCCAGCTCCAGCACCTGTAGAAGCGGGCTCTGGTGCTAAGGTTCTTGCACCTCTTCCAGGCACAGTCACTGAAGTATGCGTCAAGGTTGGCGATGCTGTCGCAATGGGCGATACAGTCGTAGTACTTGAAGCTATGAAGATGCAGAATAATATTGAGGCTGAGAACGCTGGCACTGTTACTTCTGTTCTCGTAAGCAAGGGCGACACCGTAATGGAAGGCGCTCCTCTCATAACTATTGGATAAGGAGGATAAACTATGAGTTTTACAGAATTTATTGTTTCCAACTTCAACGAGTTCCTTTCATATACAGGCTTTGCCAACGCCACATGGGGAAACATCATCATGATTCTCGTGGGATGCTTTTTCCTTTGGCTCGCCATCAAGAAGGACTTCGAGCCGCTGCTTCTCGTTCCGATAGGCCTCGGTATCGTTCTCGGTAATATTCCTTTCCGCGCTGCTGGATTGGAAATTGGTCTTTACGAAGACAACTCAGTGCTCAACATTTTCTATCAGGGTGTACGACAAGGATGGTACCCACCTCTTGTATTCTTGGGTATCGGTGCTATGACCGACTTCTCTTCTCTGATAGCAAATCCTAAACTGATTCTTATTGGTGCAGCAGCACAGTTTGGTATCTTTGGTGCTTATATGGCAGCTCTTGCAATGGGCTTCGAGCCTAACCAGGCTGCCGGTATCGCTATCATCGGTGGTGCTGACGGTCCTACAGCTATCTTCTTGTCATCTAAGGTGAGTCCTAATCTGATGGGAGCTATCGCAGTCTGTGCTTATTCATACATGGCTCTTGTGCCTGTTATCCAGCCTGTCATCATGCGTCTCCTCACTACAAAGAAGGAACGTCTTATCCGCATGAAGCCTGCTCGCCAGGTGAGCAAGACAGAGAAGATTCTCTTCCCTATTCTCGGACTTATCGTTACCACGTTTATCGTACCGTCAGGTCTGCCTCTGCTGGGTATGCTCTTCTTTGGTAACCTCCTTAAGGAATGTGGTAAGACAAACCGCCTTGTAGATACTGCTACAAACTCACTCAATAACGCAATCGTTATACTCCTCGGTCTTACAGTAGGATGTTCAACTCAGGCTTCCGAGTTCCTCACAATGAATACCGTATTCATATTTATCATCGGTGCTTGCGCATTCATCATTGCAACAGCCAGCGGTGTTCTCTTCGTGAAGATTATGAACCTCTTCCTTCCTAAGGAAAGCAAGATCAACCCTCTCATTGGTAATGCTGGAGTAAGTGCCGTTCCTATGGCAGCACGTATCTCCAACAACCTCGGACTCGAATACGACCGCAAGAACTTCCTTCTCATGCACGCTATGGGTCCTAACGTTGCCGGTGTTATCGGTTCTGCTGTGGCAGCAGGTACATTGCTTGGATTCTTCTCATAAGATTTTAAAAAACATTACATACTCTCTTGATAGCCAGCATTAAGATAAAACTTAATACTGGCTATTTTGTTTTCAGAGGCGCTTGATACAAATTCCACATATCACGCTCTTCACACACATTACATACATCATGCCCTTCACACACATTACACACATCCCTACAGACATCGACGATATACCTGTCATTCCATTCCATACCAGCTACAAGCTATAGCTTTACAGAATGAAATTTCAATAAAGAACCATATAGAGTCTATAGTAAAAGAATGATATATACGCTAAAAAATCCGAATAATACCTAAGCTCCAATCGACCATTTGAGTTATGCAAAAAAGCGCATAACGACTCATAGCCATCATTATAGCACTTGTATGCTAATACTATTTTGTAATACGTAGTTTTGTACAGCAAATACATAGCTTTCTACATTTTACGAGTCAAAAAGAAAGTAGATTTTTCTGACGATCAATTTGGGGGTTAAATGGATATTGATATCGTGCATAATACTCCCTAATGCTTAAAGATTGACATCCTACCGACAAATATAAATTCACATTTAAGGCAGGTAAATACAGAAACAATTCGTAACCATTTCCATTCTGAAAAGTAATATAATTTACATCATCCATTCATCTTGCACATCAGCTTCAAATTCAAGCATGAGTTGGATTACAACATTAGAATCAGTATTAAGCCTATACCATCCTTTCTTTTCTCCCCTTTTAACGGCTCCCTGACACGAAGAACACTCCGCTTTAAGGTATTTCATCACATCCGCTTTAACATCATCGTAGGAGCGCGAAGAAAAGAGATCTATGGCAGTCATATTATATACGTGACGAGCAATACTATCCAAAGGCAAACCATTCTCACGATTTGCCTCCCTTAAAACCAATAGTATCTCACGCTGATATGCCATTGTAAAACGAATAAAAAAATAGCACCGATATTCATCGATGCTACTTTATAAATACTAATTTCAGAGGTGCGTGGCGGAGTCGAACCGCCTTGGCTGGTTTTGCAGACCAGAGACTAAACCGTTCATCCAACGCACCAATTTAGTCTTGCATTTCTGAAATGCGATGCAAAGGTACAACATTTTTTCGGATGTTCCAAATATTTTGCCAACTTTTTATTCAAAAATCGCGTTTTTCTTTGTTTTTATAGAAAAATCAACCAAAAATGCCAGCAATCATCAGAATAACCCTCCCAAATACATATCACTGCAAATATGAGGAAGAATCCATTCTGATTATTGCTGGCATTTATATTTTCATTATTCTTCATTATAGTAGGCGACAAAGATATCAGCACGATTTCTCTGCCACCTGCTTATGAAAACTTACTTACCTTCAGGAGTAGCCATATTCTTAGGAGAAATCTTGTGCATTCTGCGTGCATACTCCTTAGAATATCCTGGACGATCTGGAGATACAACAAGACCATCCTTAGTCTTGAGATACTTACCATCCTTCATCTTCTTCACAGCCATATCATTATAACGAACAATGAGAAGAGTAGCGAGATTCTTCCATGTAGCAAGCATCTGCTGTGCTTCCTGGCAAGAATAATCATTCAAATACTTAATAGCCTGTTCAGGAGAAGATGCGTATAGAGCCTTTGCTTTTGCCTCCACACCACTCTGCTGAGCAAAGTATTTATCTTCAAGACGGTCACGAACAGCTTTCAATTCTGGGAACATCATGCTGTAACGAGGATAAACCATGTTGCTTACCCAGTTGCATACCCAGAAAGCGCTCTTGTCAGAGAATGTCACATCGTCAGCACCAGGAGCGTCATAGCACTCAGGAACCTTAGTAACGCAGCAATATACAGGAGTGTAAGCCACCATATTTGGATCATCGTTAGCAGTCCAGAGACAGCCACCAATCTCACGAGGCAACCAAGAACGCATCTGTGTTACGTAAGTCATTGCGGTCTGCTGTGTAGAGATAGGACGCTCTGTGAAATATTTCTTACCATCTACTTCATAAGAAAGAGGAGTAGGCTGATAAGGCATTTCCCATATACCTCCACCTATAGTGCTCTTCACTTCGAGAGGAGTTCCCTCATAGTGGTCACGGTTTGCCATTATAAGGTCACGAACGGAGAGTTTCTTATTAGGAACAACCCAAAGAGGAAGTGGCTCTGCATTTTCATCAAATCCTAAAGCCCAAGGCAAATACTTGTCCATACCATCTACGAAGAAGCGATAGAAAGCCCATACGCGAGCATCGCAGAAACGACGTCCAGAGAATGTAGGAGCGGCATAAGCTGCATTCCATGAGAAGTCAGCATCCTTACCATTGAACCATCCCATCTGTCGTGCATACTTGATGCAGTTTTTTGAGAACATTACATTCTCCTTGTCTTTCTGATTGAAAGTAGTGATACGGCTCTGGTTTGCGTGAGCACAAATAGCGTCATCAGGAATGCGAAGAGCAACCCAAACCACGCCTCCTACTCCAGCACCCTGCATTTCCATAATCCAAGCTTCATTAGGATCGCAGATAGAGAAGCTCTCTCCTTCAGAGCAGAAACCATATTTCTCCACCAGAGAAGTCATCACCTTGATAGCCTCACGTGCTGTCTTAGAGCGCTGAAGGGCAATCTGCATGAGTGACACATAGTCGAGAATACCAGTGGTATCCACCATTTCCTCACGACCACCATAGGTAGTCTCATGAATAGTAACCTGAAACTCGTTGATATAACCTATTACATTATAAGTCTCAGCCACCTGCGGAATCTGACCATGATACTCATTAGTATCGCCATCATAGATTTTAATCATCTCTCCTTTCTGATGCTTTGCAGCAGGAGAACGATAGAGCACATGGTAAGCGCCATAGGAATCGGCATTGTAAGTACACATTACGCTGCCATCAACACTTGCTCTTTTGCCAACAATAAAGTTAGTACAAGCCAAAGACTGCGCCATTCCCAAGATGAAGAGAACGGCGGAAAACATTATTTTTTTCATTATCTTAGATATTTAGGGTATAAAATAATACTAACAAACAAAGGTATAATGCAATTTCTTCGCAATACTACAAAGAAAAAGCCAAAAACTCATTTAGAGAAATGAAAAGCGGAAAATGAAATCACAAGCACAAGTATCGCAATCAGATTTACCCAATCACGAGACTACATGACTACTTCATTTTCCACTTTCCATCTATCATTTTCCCTGCGGAATAATAAGTTTATCACTTCCGGCAGCCTTAAAACTCATGTCAAGACCTTTCACGCTATGAGTCAATGCACCAAACGAGATAAAATCTACGCCTGCCTTTGCATAAGGAATCATAGTCTCAAAGGTAATACCACCCGAAGACTCCGTCTCACAACGACCACCTACCAGCTCTACAGCCTTCTTGGTATCTTCTGGAGTGAAATTATCAAACATGATACGGTCACAACCTTCAGCGAGAGCTTCCTCAAGCTCTTTCCTGTTGCGCACCTCACACTCTATCTTGAGGTCCTTACCTTTATCTTTGCAATATTGCTTTGCACGAGAGATAGCATTGTGGACACCACCGCAGAAATCGATATGATTATCCTTGAGCAGAATCATATCAAAGAGTCCTATGCGATGGTTCATACCGCCACCTATCTTCACTGCCTCTTTCTCAAGCATACGCATACCAGGGGTCGTCTTACGAGTATCAAGCACACGAGTCTTGGTGCCTGCATCTATAAGAGCCTGCTGATACTTATGCGTCATAGTGGCAATACCGCTCATTCTCTGCATGATATTGAGCATCAGTCGTTCTGTCTGAAGCAGGCTCTGCGTCTTACCCTTTACGCTCATCACGATATCACCTGGCTTCACCTCGGCACCATCATTGATATACACCTCCACCTGGAGTTCTGGGTCAAAGCGATGAAACACCTCTTTAGCGATTTCTACGCCAGCAATGATACCAGGTTGCTTGATAAGGAGCTTGCTTTCGCCCATTGCGTCAGCAGGAATACAACAGAGAGTGGTGTGGTCTCCATCACCAATATCTTCTGCAAAACTCAGATCTATGAGTTTGTCGTTTAGTTCTTCTACACTTAACATAATTGAGATTATTACATTTTTGTTTAATCTGATATATCTTTCTGAAGGTCAAATTGCAGTCTTCTATCTATCACAAGGCAGACAAGCGCTCAGCATTATTATATATCAAGCCTCAGAAAAACTGCTTTCTTATTTCTATTACGAAGAAAATTAGAAGTAAATACCGAGTCCTATTTTAAATCCTATTGTGGAAAAATCAGAATGACACTTGAAGCTCTGGTCGTAATAGACAGCCGGTTCGATAGTCACCTTACCATTTATGAAATAAGCATAACCGAGTTCGATACCAGGCAAGAAGTCATTATAACCGCTGCTAAGAACCATCTTACAGTTAGCACCGAGGTAAAGTCCATTCTGAATGATATAATATCTTCCGCCTACGCCCGCCTTAAAGCAGTCATAGTCTGTCTCACCTACATGCTCAAAGCCTGCAGAACCATTGACCTGCCAGTTGTCTTCAAGGAAATATCCGCCCTTCAGGTCAACGCCAAGCGTAAAACCATTACTGCCATTATATCCCATTCCAAAATTATTCACAGAAGCTGAAAGGTAATGCTTGCCTTTCTCAAACTGTGCATTTGCCACCAGCGTCATCATCAGCATGGCGAGCATGACAAAGATTTTCTTCATAATTATCTGTTTATAAATATATTATTCCATCTATAATTCTATAATTCCACAGGAGTCTGCGCAAGCAAATCATCCTTCATTACAGAACGTTTTCCTTCCTCAGCCCTACGCTTTTGCATAGCAATATAGTCACGTTTGTGCTGTATTCTCACATGATCCTTTGCCAACCACTTGAAGAATGCGCCCGCAGAGACGAGCACTCCGATGAAGGCAATGCTGTAACCAGTTGCTACAGGCATACCAAAAGCCTGACTGCTGACGCAGAGGAATGCTATGCAGACCCAGGTCATGAACATAGCCGGGATAAGGGTAATGACATAATATCGTCCCTTCAAGGCGAGATAGACGGTGACAGCCCACAGTGTAAAGACAGAAAGTGTCTGGTTGGCAAGTCCGAAATACTTCCAGATGATATTGAATGAATCCGGATTATCCATCTGCCATACGAGCATTACGAAAGAGACAATAAAGATAGGCAGTGACACCATGAGTCTTTTTCTTATTGGTTTCTGGTCGAGCTTCAATGCATCAGCAATCACAAGTCGGCATGAACGCAACGCTGTGTCACCACTTGTGATTGGCGCAGCAACGACACCGAGAATGGCAAGCACGCCACCTACCACACCGAGCCAGCCTTCACACACCTGCATCACCACCTTTGGAGCAGAGAAGAATTGAGTGACAGTCTTGCCAGTCTGGCTTGTAAACTGTGCAACGACCTCTGGACTGCACACTTCTCTCCAGCCTTCATTATAGAAGAACCAACTGGACACTGTAGCCCAAATCAGAGCTATCACGCCTTCTGTTATCATAGAGCCGTAGAAAATCGGACGTGCAAGACGCTCAGACTTCATACAACGCGCCATAAGAGGCGACTGAGTGGCATGAAAACCACTTATCGCACCACAGGCAATAGTGATGAAAAGCGCTGGAACCAAAGGGTCGGCATTCTTTATTCCAAGCTTTGTCTCACCCATATTTCCAAGTCCGTCCCATACTTCTGGCAACTGAGGATGGAGCACTATAAGCATTACAAACAGCGCAACTCCCATAAAAAGCAGTGAGACAGCAAAGACGGGATAGATTTTTCCGATAATCTTATCCACAGGCATCATTGTAGCAATGATGTAATATATGAATATGAGGACTATCCACAATATCAGAGTGTTGCCCATTTCCTCTGGCATCATGCCTGCAATGAGCGTAGCCGGACTAAGCACAAAAACGGTTCCTACCAT
This sequence comes from uncultured Prevotella sp., assembly GCA_900548195.1. Lineage (GTDB taxonomy): Bacteria > Bacteroidota > Bacteroidia > Bacteroidales > Bacteroidaceae > Prevotella. Next base: position 9,978 of record URJQ01000030.1, on the reverse strand, counting down.
AATAAGGAGGAGAACAGAGAATACGAGCATCACCTTCTTGAATTTCGGCCCGAGATATTCGCCCACCAATTCTGGCAATCCTATGCCGCCTTTTCTCAGACTTATAGCTCCTGAAAGGAAATCATGGACTGCACCACCGAAGATACATCCGAAGACTATCCACAGATATGCTGCTGGACCATACCACATTCCCATGATTGCACCGAAGATAGGTCCGGTGCCGGCAATATTAAGAAACTGAATCATGAACACCTTCCATGAAGGTAGCACGATAAAATCGATGCCATCATTGATTCTTACTGCCGGAGTCTCTCGGTCATCTGGGCCGAACACTCTCTCCACAAACTTGCCATAAACGAAATAGCCGAGCACCAAAGCTACAAGGCTAATGATAAATGTTACCATTTCTCTGTTGCGTAAAAAGTATTAAAAGCGGGCTTTCTTGCAATACCCACCATACATAATGTGATTCGTTTTCCAAGGATATTACGTCTCTGTCATAATTCTTCTCTACGCTAACATTGACCATGATGTGCGCTAACAGACTGCCTTTCAGATTTCTTCTCATACATCCTACAGCTCTGCAAGACCGCATCTGCCACCTGTGTGAAAGCCGAATATGGCTGAACGTCTTTAATGCTAAAGCATAAAAATATCTGCAAAGTTAAGAAAAACATTTGGAACTACCAAAAAGAAACACTAACTTTGTAGGCGAAATGAAGAAAATTGTATTTTTTACCATACTCGCATTATTATGCGCCCCTTCGCTCTTTGCCCAGATTGGGTATAAAGACATAACCCCTATTACCTTCAATAATGACAGACAAGCTCCTCTACATGAGGTGCGTGCAGTGTGGCTCACCACCATTGGCGGACTGGATTGGCCTCATTCTTATGCCCAAAGCAGTGCTTCAATAGAGAAGCAGAAGAATGAGTTGCGCTCCATCCTCGACAAACTTCAACACGCTGGAATCAACCTCGTATTCCTGCAGACCAGAGTAAGAGCCACCACCATATTCCCCTCCACCAAGGAACCGTGGGATGGTTGCCTTTCTGGAAAGCCAGGAACATCGCCTGGCTACGACGCTCTTGCCTTCGCAATAGATGAATGTCACAAGCGTGGAATGCAACTCCATGCATGGGTTGTCACCATCCCTGTAGGCAAATGGAATGCCACTGGATGCAAATACCTCAGAAAGACCGTACCGAGCCTTTTGAAAAAGATTGGCGATGAGGGATTTATGAATCCTGAACAAAGTGGCACTTCAACCTATCTTGCCTCCTTTTGCGGCGACCTTGCCAAGCGTTATGATATAGATGGAATACACCTCGACTACATACGCTACCCTGAAACGTGGGGTAAGATAAAGAATCGCGATGCTGGAAGAAAAAACATCACACGCATCGTGGAGGCTATCCATAACTCCGTAAAAAAGGAAAAACCGTGGATAATGATGAGTTGTTCGCCAATAGGAAAGTATGCTGACCTTCCACGCCAATGGAGTCATGGATGGAATGCTCGCGACATTGTCTGCCAAGATGCTGCCGAATGGATGAAAAGCGGACTGATGGATGCCCTTTTCCCTATGATGTATTTCAAAGGAGAGAACTTCTATCCTTTTGCAATAGATTGGCATGAACGCTCTGCAGGAAGGATTGTTGCGCCAGGACTCGGCATCTATTTCCTTTCTCCTAAAGAGAAAAACTGGGCTTTGACTGATATTACCCGCGAATTGCAAGTGCTTCGCCAGTATGGAATGGGGCATACTTATTTCCGTTCAAAGTTCTTCACCGACAATACGAAGGGACTCTATGACTATGTGACTGAAGAGTATTGTCCCTACCCTGCTCTCATTCCTGCAATGTCATGGTATGGATTCAAGCGCCCTGATGCTCCGCAAAGCATTTCCCACAAGACGACTTCCTCCACCACACAGCAGCTGGAATGGACTGAGGGCAAAGACCATTCCGATGGCCCTTACCTGACTTACAATGTCTATGCGTCAAACGATTTCCCGGTGGATTGCAGCAATGCGAGGAATATTCTCTTTGCTTACAAGCGTGGCAATAGTCTCACCGTGCCTCAAGGAATGTACTATGCAGTAACATCTGTCGATAGATACGGAAATGAATCTACACCACGCCAGATGTTTTCCACTGAGGAATACGAACAGAAGAAGGCAAAGGAATTTAAGGTTTCACCATACTGCCCTATCATTGTATGCACAAACTCGCTTAAACTCAATCAGATAAACAAGACATTCGCTATCACTTTTTCAAAGGACATCATAGGAATTGAAACCCTTGAAGGCAACATCATCAAGACTTTTACTCCTGCCGAAAGCATCGACATCTCAAGCATTCCGGCTGGTATGTACACAGTTCGCTCATTCAGAAAGAAAGGCATTCCCCACAGATTATGCTTCTTGAAAGTAATGCGTAATGCGTAATTCATAATTCATAATGCATAATCTGCCACCGTGTCTGCCGCACCACCGGTGGATAATAACGAAAAAAAACGAAATAACCCAAAATAACCCTATGTCAACAAGATTAAAAATCAAAACCACAGAAGGCGAAATAATAGTAGCCCTCTACGATGAGACTCCAAAACATCGTGACAATTTCATCAAACTGGCAAAGGAAGGCTACTTTGACGGTACTCTCTTCCATCGCGTCATCAAGGACTTCATGATTCAAGGCGGTGACCCTAACAGTAAGGATGCTGAACCGGGACAGATGCTTGGCACTGGTGGTCCTGGCTATACAGTACCTGCAGAATTTGTCTATCCTAAGTATTTCCACAAGCGTGGCGCACTGAGCGCTGCTCGTCAGGGCGATGAAGTAAACCCTAACAGAGAGTCAAGCGGAAGCCAGTTCTACATCGTTTGGGGCAAGACATACAATCCTCAGGAACTGAAGCAGATGGAGCGCCAGATGGCTATGCAGCAGGAACAGCAGGTGTTTAACGCCCTCGTGCAGGAACGCCGAAAGGAAATCATGGATATGCGTCGCAACCGCGATCAGGCTGGACTCATGGCTCTTCAGGATTGCCTCATCGAAGAGACAAAGAAGCGCTGCAAAGAACTTCCAAAGCCAAGCTTTACTTCTGAACAGATCGAAGCTTACAGCACAGTAGGCGGCACTCCTTTCCTCGACAATCAATACACTGTATTCGGAGAAGTGGAGTCTGGATTGGACGTAGTGGAGAAAATCCAGAACGCAGAGACTGGCAATGCTGACCGTCCTAAGACTGACATCTCTATGACTGTCGAGCTGTTATAAGCGACTTTCATAGCATTATAGTGCATTCGCCACATCTTTAGATAGAGCAAAAACGAAACTGCCCATTATCTTTATCTTGCAACTGAAATAATGCAATCATTCAGTTTCAGAATAAAGACAATGGGCAGAATTGTTCTATTTTTCCGCTTTCGCAGGTATAGCAGAAAACGCTTGCGTAACAGATTGATAATCATTACGTTGCAATAGCATAGTTATTGCAGTGTAAAAGCTTAGTTATTACAGTGTAAAAGCTATGCTATTAGGATGTAATATCTATGCTTTTACCTTGTGAAAGCTTGGTTATCGCAAAACGATGGCTTTGCTATCATTCTTTTGTTCTATTTTTCCCTCGTCTATATATTACTTTTTTTCATCAATATATTGCTTTTTTCTCATCAATATATTGCTATTTCCTCGTTTATATATTACGATTTCCTATTCCATATACCCTCATAATCTGTCAGGCAGAGATGCATATCAGTGAAAATGAAGTCATACGATTGGGACTACATATATAGACCTTATATCATGTTTAGCATCTTCATAGTTGCCTTGATGGCTGCTTCTGTCTGGTCGGCATCGAGGGCGCGAGTACGGATTATCTTTCCATCTATAAGTCGCCACGTGATGACAGTCTGCACGAGGGCATCGGTGCGACCACCAGGAGGAATAGTGACTGCATAATTGAGAAGGTCAGGAAGACGCTGGTCGAGATTGTCACGATAGATGCGTCGCAAAGCTTTCACGAAGGCGTCATACTGTCCATCACCCGTAGCATCGCCATAATATTCCTTTCCATTGATGCTCACCTTGATGGAAGCGAGAGGCTTTATGCCATAAGAAAGGCTGACCATATATCCGAGGAGCTTCACGTTTTCTTCCGGAGTGTCATGCTTTAAGACATCAGAGACAATAAAAGGAAGGTCTTCCTGAGTAACAACAGACTTGCGGTCTCCCAGTTCGGTAATTCTTTTTGTTATTTTCTTCACCTGGTCAGGAGTAAGTTCAAGTCCGAGTTCATGAAGGTTCATCTCAATATTAGCCTTACCAGAAGCCTTTCCGAGTGCATACTCTCGCTTGCGTCCAAATCGTTCTGGTACGAGCGCATTGCAGTAAAGTCTATCCTTATTATCGCCATCAGCGTGTACGCCAGCCACTTGCGTAAAGACATTCTCTCCGACAATAGGCTGATTAGGCGCAATTACCACGCCCGAATAGCTCTCCACCAGTCTGCTGATATCATTGAGTTTATCCTCCACAATATTAGTTTCCACATTCAGATGATCATGCAAGATAGCCTGCACAGATGCGAGAGGAGCGTTTCCGCATCGCTCTCCCAGTCCGTTGACCGTGACATGAATGCCCGTAGCGCCTTCGTTTACCGCAGCCATGGAGTTGCTTACAGCGAGGTCATAGTCATTATGTCCGTGGAAGTCAAAACGGAGATTTGGGAAGCGTGTCGTCATCTCATGAAAGAATAGCCCGGTCTGCATTGGGGTAAGAACGCCGAGAGTATCGGGAAGCATGAATCTCATGATGCCGCAATCACTCAGACTTTCCACCATATTATATACATAGTCAGGCGAATCCTTCATTCCATTGCTCCAGTCCTCCAGATAGATATTGACAGAGAGTCCACGGGAATGCGCATACTTTATCGCCTCCTTGACATCATCAATATGCTGTTGTGGAGTTTTCTTCAGTTGCTTGGTGCAATGCTTTTCCGACCCTTTAGTCAGGAGATTGATTACCTTTCCGCCACATTCTGCAATCCAATCGACAGACTTTCCTCCATCCACGAATCCGAGAACCTCTACCCTATCCAGCACATCAGCGTCCTTGGCATACCGGCACACCATAGCCACTGCCTCCTTTTCTCCCTCACTGACTCGCGCTGACGCAATCTCAATGCGATCCACATTGACATCGCGGAGCAGCCTTCGAGCCAACACGAGTTTCTCGTGAGGAATAAACGAGACGCCACTGGTCTGCTCTCCATCCCTTAGGGTGGAGTCCATTATTTCTACTTTCTTATGTTTCATTTATTCTCAAATGCCTCTATCTTATCCTTATTGCTAAGAAGAAAGTCAATATCATCATAAGCATTCATGAGACAATACTTCTTGTAGGAATTGATGTCAAAATGCTCTGAATGTCCGGTAGATATATTTGTCACGGTCTGATTTGGCACATCCACCTTCACCTCTGCCTGCGGATTGTCAGCTATGGTGCGGAAAAGCTCCAGCTGAAATTCCCTTGACACGATGACAGGAAGCACGAAGCAGTTGAGAAGATTATTGCGATGGATGTCAGCAAACGAATTGGAGATGACCACGCGGACGCCATATCCGGCTATTGCCCATGCGGCATGTTCGCGACTGGAGCCAGAGCCCCAGTTCTGTCCACCTACTATTATCTCGTGTACTCCTTTGCGAGGAGGCTCAGAAAACTCAGGTTTGTTCATCACGAAATCAGCCACAGGCTTATTGTCAGCATCATAACGGAGGTCGTGCATGAATGCTTCACCGTAGAATTTAGGGTCACGTGTGGTAAAAGCGAGATAACGCGCAGGGATAATATTGTCTGTATTATTGTTGTCAATCTCGATTGGGATGCAAGTTGACTGTATTATATCGAATTTTTCTTTTGCCATTGTCGATTGATGGTTTGGGTTGTTGATATTTGGTTATTTGGTGTTATCCTACGGTAAAAACCGTTGGCACAGGGACTTAAGGCTGGATGATGGCGCAGGAGTCTTTCACTCCATAGGAACCAACAACATGAACCCTAAGACCAATAAAACCATTTAGAGCTTTCGAGGGTCAGTGATTACTCCTGTGATTGCACTGGCAGCTACTACGAGAGGAGATGCAAGCACGGTGCGTGCGCCTGGTCCTTGACGACCTACGAAATTACGGTTGGAAGTAGAGATGGCAAGTTTGCCAGCCGGAACCTTGTCTGGATTCATTGCAAGGCAAGCAGAGCAGGAAGGGAGACGCAATTCGAAGCCTGCCTCTTCCAATATCTTGTCTATGCCTTCATCGATAATCTGCTGACGTACGAGCCATGAACCAGGAACAATCCAAGCCACTACATTGTCCGCCTTCTTCTTTCCTTTTACCACAGATGCAAAGGCACGAAAGTCCTCTATTCTGCCATTGGTGCAGGCACCGAGGAAACAATAATCCACAGGAGTGCCTTCCAACTTCTGTCCTGGCTCAAACTGCATGTAGTCAAGCATATCAAGGAATTGCGACTTATCAGCATCTGCCACCTGGTCAAGCGTAGGAATAGCTTCATCTATGGCGATGCCAGCACCAGGATTAGTACCGTAAGTGATGCGTGGAGCAATGTCTTCAGCACGATATGTCACTTCTTTGTCAAAGACAGCATCATCATCACTCTTGAGCTTCTTCCATTCCTCTACTGCCTTATCCCAAGCTTCACCCTTTGGAGAGTATTCACGTCCTTTGAGATAAGCGAAGGTAGTATCATCAGGAGCAATGAGTCCAGCTCGTGAACCCATCTCAATAGAGAGATTGGAAAGGGTCAGACGACCTTCCATTGACATATTGCGGATTGCGCTTCCTGCATATTCCACAGCGTAGCCGGTGGCACCTGACGTAGTCATCTGAGCCATGATATAGAGTGCCACGTCCTTTGCAGTGGTGTCCTTAGGCAGTTCTCCTTCGATATTGATGCGCATTGTCTTAGGCTTCGTCTGAAGAATGCACTGTGAAGCCAGCACCTGAGCGACCTCCGATGTGCCGATTCCCATAGCAATGGCTCCCACAGCGCCGTGAGTAGAGGTGTGGGAGTCACCACATACAATAGTCATTCCTGGAAGAGAGAGTCCCTTCTCAGGTCCTACCACATGGATAATGCCATTATCCTTGGTACCCATAGCGAAATGACAGATGCCAAATTCGGCACAGTTTGCCTTGAGAGTCTCCACCTGTTTGCGTCCTACAGGGTCATGGATTTCCTTCTGCTGATCGGATGGAGTATTATGGTCAGGCATTGCTACCACATGGTCTGGGCGGAAAACCTTAATGCCCTTGTCGCGCAGAGTGTCGAAGGCTTGCGGACTTGTCACCTCGTGAGCATAGAGGCGGTCGATATACAACTGAGTAGGACCGTCTTCCACGTGCTGAACGACGTGTGCGTCCCATATCTTGTCAAATAAAGTATTCATTGCTTTTATATTATGTTTGTTTACGAGACTATGGATGAAAATGATGTAAAAGCCTCGTCATTGTTTTCCTTTTTCCAAAAGACAATCGTCAATTCCTATTATCTAAACTTATTGATTGCATCGATATAAGCCTCAACCGAAGCTGTCACGATATCGGTATTGGCACCAAATCCATAGTAGGTATGATTGTCATATTCCACACTCTGGTGTACTTTCGCGAGGTCATCAGAGCCTTTTGAAATAGCCTGGATGGTGAAATCCTTAAGAGTCATCTCACGCTTGATGATACATTTCAATGCCTTGATAGCAGCATCTACCGGACCATTGCCGGATGCGGCAGCCTCGAAATGCTCATTAGCCACCTGAAGTCCGATACTTGCCACTGAGCGTGTGCCCTTGCCTGTGGTGACTTGCAGATAATCGAGCTTGATATTATGCTTCTCAGAGCGCTCAGCACCAGCGAGAATGAGGATATCATCGTCAGTGACTTCTTTCTTTTTGTCTGCCAAAGCGAGGAAATCCTGATATATCTTGTCGAGCTTTTCTCCTTCCACCTCTACGCCATTGATATGCAGGCGGTGCTTCAGGGCTGCACGTCCGGAACGCGCCGTCAGTACGATAGATGCTTCATCTATGCCTACCTCCTTAGGATCCATGATCTCATAGGTGGAAGCATTCTTCAGCACTCCATCCTGATGTATGCCAGATGAATGCGCAAAAGCATTCTTACCTACGATTGCCTTGTTAGGCTGAACAGGCATATTCATCAGCGAACTGACCATGCGACTGGTAGGATAAATCTTTGTGGTGTTTATATTTGTATCAATTCCGAGATCAGGATGGGTCTTGAATATCATTGCTACTTCCTCAAGTGAGGTGTTGCCAGCACGCTCGCCGATACCATTCATAGTAACTTCCACCTGACGAGCGCCTCCAAGTACACCAGCAACTGTATTTGCAGTAGCCATTCCGAGGTCATTATGACAATGGGTGGAAAGAATACTCTTGCCTGCAGCAAAGGCATCTACGTGCTCATAGAGATATTTTATCTTGTCATAGTATTCATTTGGCAAGCGGAAACCAGTGGTATCTGGGATATTGCAGACAGTGGCTCCAGCCTTAGTCACGGCATCTATGACACGTGCAAGATATTCATTATCAGTACGTCCAGCGTCTTCTGCATAGAATTCCACGTCCTCTACATACTTCTTGGCATACTTGACAGCAGCTACTGCACGCTCAATGATTTCCTCTGGAGTGGAATTAAACTTATACTTAATATGTGAAGGGGAAGTGCCAATACCAGTGTGTATTCTCTTATGTTTTGCATATTGGAGTGCCTGTGCAGCCACATCTATATCCTTTTCCACAGCTCTTGTAAGAGCACATATAGTAGGCCATGTGACAGCCTTTGAGATTTCCACTACAGAATTGAAATCTCCTGGACTGGAAATAGGAAAACCTGCCTCAATGACATCGACACCCAATAGCTCAAGTTGCTTGGCTACCTGAATCTTCTCTACTGTGTTCAACTGGCATCCAGGCACCTGTTCGCCATCGCGAAGGGTGGTGTCGAAAATAAAAAGTCTGTCGCTCATAATTTATTATTTTACTTCGTTTGGGTTCTTTATTGTGTTTGTGTTCGCTTGTGTTTGCGCTCCTATTCGTCAGAACTTGTGTTTGTGTTCGTCTGATTTTGTTCTTCCATACGTCCGAACTTGTGTTTGCGTTCGTTCGAGAGCATGTTCGTTTTAGTTTGTTGTTTTGGTTGTTTCAGTCCTTCCAACTACGAAAAAAGGCCTTCCCACTAATGGAAGTGGAAAGGCCTTGTATTCGTCATATTGCTCACATGCATATACACGCTCTCTCACTTCCGACTGTTTGACGAAGTCGAATACCGAGTAGAATGCTAATAATGCTAATGAACAGGATGGTCATACTTTGTTCTCTTTTTGTTTTATGTGAGCGCAAAGGTAATCATTTCGTTGTTAACAAACAAATAAATTGCAAGAAAAGTTGATAGTTTTATTGCAAACAATAACCAAACCTTGGGTTTTAGAACGATAATGATACTTTGTCGATGTCTTTCAACTCGTAACACTTTTCCTGCCTAAGCAGCCTAAAGTCAGTGGTTTGGCGTTTGACTCAAGCCCCTTGTGGCATGCTTTAGGCGCGCTCCTCCTTGTCTATAATGGCCCCCCATAACAAATAAAAGCCCGGCGTTTCCATGATCGGAACGCCGGGCAATATGTTGCGTAAAGCTATTCGTTGAATAGAGATTGAACAGCGAATCTTCTTCGTGAGCGCATGTTTTCACCTCTGTAAGCGCCCCTTTCTATCTTCGCAATGGCATCGTTTGCTATCCCTTAGCTTATCGATGGGCTGCTGTCAGAGTGGCGTTTGCCTTTCGTTAGCTTATCGATGGGCTGCTGTCAGAGTAGCGTTTGCCTTTCGTTAGCGCCGATATCCTTATTTAATAGGGCCACTTTGCTGTTGGG
>URJQ01000029.1 GCA_900548195.1 uncultured Prevotella sp. | reverse complement strand
GAGATATTCTTTTGGCATTATGAATTATGCATTATGAATTATGAATTATGAATTAAAAAAACAACAACCGAAAACAAATGAAAATAGCACTTATAGGATACGGCAAAATGGGCAAGATGATTGAGCAGATTGCTCTCAGCCGTGGTCATGAGATAGTATGTATCATTGATATCGACAATCAGCAGGACTTTGAAAGCCCAGCTTTCGCTTCGGCTGACGTCGCTATCGAGTTTACTAATCCGAAGGTAGCATACGGCAATTACCTCAAGGCATGGAAGGCAGGAGTGAAGGTTGTCAGCGGTACCACAGCGTGGCTGAAGGATCATGGCGACGATGTGCGCAAGGCTTGCAGCCAGGAAGGCAAGACTCTCTTCTGGGCTTCAAACTTCAGCGTCGGCGTGGCTATCTTCTCTGCTGTCAACAAATACCTCGCCAAGATAATGAACCAGTTCCAGCAGTACGACGTGAATATGGTGGAAACGCATCATGTCCACAAGCTCGATGCACCGAGCGGCACTGCCATCACATTGGCTGAGCAGATCGTGGAGCGCCTCGACCGCAAGTCAAAGTGGGGACTTCACGAGACTGGAGCTGACATACTCCGCATAGATGACGTGCGCCGTGGAGAAGTGCCTGGCATTCACACCATCTCATACGATTCGCCAGAAGATATCATCACCATCACCCATGATGCACATTCACGCCAGGGATTCGCTCTCGGAGCTGTCCTCGCTGCTGAATATACCGCACAGCATCAGGGACTTCTCACCATCGATGATATGTTCAAGTTCTGATTTTGTTGCACAAGCGACTAATCAACTAAACATCTAAAACTTCTAAAATGAAAAAGAAAACACCAAATATGAAGCTCCAATGGACGAAGTTCGTTATCGTCTTGGTGCTCTATTTGCTCTTCCTGTTATGGTTGAAGAGTTGGCTCGGACTCGTTGTAGTGCCATTCATCTACGACTGCTATATCTCTAAGAAAATCAACTGGCAGTGGTGGAAAGATGCCGAGTCGCCTGTAAGGTTTATCATGTCGTGGGTAGATGCACTCGTCTTCGCCCTTGTAGCCGTATATTTCATCAATCTCTTCTTCTTCCAGAACTATGTCATACCATCCAGTTCCTTGGAGAAGTCATTGCTCACAGGCGATTATCTCTTCGTTTCAAAGGTCAGTTACGGTCCACGCATTCCCCAGACACCGCTCACTATGCCTCTCACTCAGCACACCATGCCTGTGCTCGGATGCAAGTCATACATAGAATGGCCACAGTGGGACTACCGTCGTGCGCCAGGATTTGGCAAGGTGGAGCTCAATGATATTGTGGTGTTCAATTATCCTGCCGGCGACACTTGCGTCAGCGAACCACGATGGCAGCCGCAGGACTACTATCAGATGGTATATGGATATGGTCAGCAGATACTCCAGCAGAACGGCATCCATCCACAGCTCGACTCCCTCGATGCCATGCAGTTGCGTAAGTATTACCAGCTCGCATACACTGCAGGACGCAGTTATATAGCCAATAATCCTAACGAATATGGCGAAATAATGAGCCGCCCCGCAGACCGCAGAGAGAATTACGTAAAGCGATGTGTAGGACTTCCAGGACAGACGCTGCAGATAAAGAATCGCATCATTTATCTTGACGGCAAGCCAAACAAGGAGCCGGACAACGTGCAATACACTTATTACGTAAAGCCAAACACTCCTATCCTCGAATGGCCTGACGAACTGCTCAAGGAACTGATGATTTCACAGGAAGACCTTATCTCCCTCAATCAGAATGGATATATGCCGCTCACCAAGCATGCAGTGCAGGTGCTCAAGGCACGAAAGGACCTCGTCAAGGACATAAAGCTCAATACTGAGCAGGTCGTAGGCGACCTCTATCCGCTCAATGCACGCACTGGTTGGACCAGAGACAACTATGGACCGATATGGATTCCTAAGAAGGGTGAGTCCATCCGCCTCACTCTCAAGAATCTTCCTGTCTATGAGCGCCCTATCAGAGTGTATGAAGGTAATGACCTTACCGTCAATGACAAGGGACAAATCCTTATCAATGGCAAGGTCGCTACATCTTATACATTCAAGATGGACTACTACTGGATGCAGGGAGACAATCGCCATAACTCTGCCGACTCACGCTATTGGGGCTTCGTGCCGGAAGATCATATCGTAGGAAAGCCTATCTTCATCTGGTGGTCAAGCGACCCTGACCGTAATGGATTCGGCGGAATACGTTGGCACCGTCTCTTCAAGATGGTGGAAAATTATAAGTAAAGGCGACCACATTGCCCCACTTAGGCAATCCACTCTTATCCCCCTGTAAGGGGAAGATAGATACACTCGGCTAATACTTGCCTGATTATAAATAGGTAATCGGACAAGTATAGCTATTATATTTTACTATGAAGAAAAAACGCAGAATACGCATACGCAAAGGAAGGTTGGCAATATTGCTGACCTTCCTTGTTGTGATAATAATAGCCATATACTACGCCATAGCGGCTATCGTAGCACTATTCACCTACAATGCCGACAAGCAGCCAGTGCAGGTGGAGAAGAAGATGGAGCCAGAACTGACGCCGGAGATGCTCGCGTGCGACAAGAGAATGGCGCACCGACTTGACAGTCTGATGCACATACCGCAGCGATTGGACACCAATCTCATAGCCGTCTCCGTCTTTGATGCTACTACACAGCGACACGTATATGGATTCCATGACGACCAAAGCCTCATTCCGGCTTCCTGCATGAAGATTTCCACTGCCATAGCTGCTCTCAAAACCCTCGGAATGGACTACAGATACCATGAGCATATCCTCGCGATGGGAGAGATGAAGCGCGACACGCTCGTGGGAAATCTCCTCCTCCTTGCCGACGATGACCCGCTCATGGAGAGCTTCGACCCGCTCATCAAGAAGATGCGCAGCCGCGGAATACGTCATGTGCGAGGAAATGTCTATATCACTCTCGCACGTGAAGACACCCTCCGCCCACATCCTACAGCCAAAGCATGGGATATACCATATCATAAGATACCACTTCTCCTGCGTGGCAAACGCTATGTAGAGCGCACTTTCCGTGCCTCACTGCGCATGAATGGAGTGACGGTGAAGCGTGACCGCACGGTGAATGCAAAGAAGTCAAAAGGCAGTTTCGGAGGAGGAAAATATCATTACGTGGCCACGACATCCCATTCTCTCCGTGATGTCATTACCCCGATGCTCATCCACAGCAGCAATATCAAGGCAGATGCCGTGTTCTATCATCTCGACTGGACGCAAGGACTCATGCCACAGCGCCGCATGAACTGGAACTGCAAGCACTTCGCAGAAATCTTCTGGAGAGAGCAGACGCAGGTGCTCGACAGCGTAAATACCAAGCTCGCATTCCATGACGGCTCCGGACTATCCCCAGAAAACCGCCTGTCAGCCTCCGTACTCGTAGATATGCTCCGCTATGCTTATGATGACAAGCAGTTGAAGGATTACTTCGTAGATGAGGCTTTCGCGTCAACATCAGGCGGAGAGCGCCGTGGCTCGCTGCTTACCCGTATGAGTCACCCAGAGTATAGAGGTCGCCTCTTCTGCAAGACAGGCACCATGACCACGCGCGGAGCCTCCTCCCTCTCCGGCTATCTCATAGGTTCCGATGGCCATTGGTACATCTTCTCCATCATCAATGCCGACTCCCCAGTGGCAGAATCACGCATCTTCCAGGACCGCCTCTGCAAGATGATGATGAAGTAATATATGTTGTTTTGTTGTCTTGTTGTTTTGTTGTCTTGTTGTCAGCAGTATTATAGTAAAGCGAAGCAGCCACCGTGTTGCCCGTATTACCGGGCAATATAATATATACCCCCAATAACCTATGGAAAAACAATCCAGATACCAAGATCTATTAGTGCAGATAGAAGCATTCGCCGATGCAAGCGACAACCCTATCAGCGTGTTATCAAACTGTGCAGCAGTGATGAAGATGCACTTTCCAGAAGAATATTTCTGGGTAGGATTCTACATCGTAGATGGTGAAGAACTCTTCCTCGGTCCATTCCAAGGCACCCCAGCCTGCACCCGAATCAAGTACGGGCGCGGAGTATGTGGCACCGCATGGAAGGAGCGTCGCAGTCTCGTAGTGGAGGATGTAGAAGCATTCCCAGGCCACATCGCCTGCTCGTCCCTTTCAAGGTCAGAGGTCGTAGTGCCATTATTCTCCGACGGCGTCGTAGTAGGCGAGATAGACATCGACAGCACCGACCTCTCCACCTTCGACGACATCGACCGTGAATACCTCGAAAAGGCAGCCACCCTCATCGCGCCTTTCATGGCAAAACTAAGTCGCTAATCCCCACAGCTACACAGAATAAAAGGTGTTCGCCTGTAGCTTCTGCCTCAATCAAAAACACCTCACTTTGCAAAAGCATAGATATTGCGAGGTAAAAGCATAGATATTAGGAGGTAATATCATAGCTTTTAGGAGGTAAAAGCATAGATATTGCAACAAGCCTCCCAGCCCTCCCTCTTATCCCACTATTGGGGGATAAGAGGGGGGCTACTTATTTTTATTACTTACTAACTTGTTTTACTACCTTACCGCCACGTCTGACGATATTGAGTCCGCGTTGCATTTTGCTAATGCGCTTACCCTGCACATTGTAATACTCCGCCTTCTCATTGTTTGAGTCTATCACTTGGTGGATAGCGGTGGCATCCTTCTTGGTGAAGTAGCCTGTGGTATAGTTTGCGTATTTATGGTCTGGCTTATTCGCATCATATTTGATAGCTCCCTTTAGCGAGGTGCAGTTCTTGAACATGTTATATCCGTTTTCTACATTCTTTGTGACGAACTTATCGCTGGCGTAGATAGTTTTAAGTGATGAGCAACCACTGAACATATACTGCATAGTCTCCACATTTGAAGTATCGAAATTAGATAAATCGAGTGAGGTGAGTGAGGAGCAAGTACTGAACATTTCCCACATATGCGTCACCTTCGAAGTATCGAAATTAGATAAATCGAGGGAGGTTAGGGATGAGCAACCTTCGAACATATACTGCATCCACGTCACCTTCGAAGTATCGAAATTAGATAAATCGAGGGAGGTGAGGGATGAGCAACTAATGAACATTCGAATCATATTCGTCACATTCGAAGTATTGAGATTAGATAAATCAAGGGAGGTGAGTGAGGAGCATTCAGCGAACATTCCGCTCATATTTGTCAGCTTCGAAGTATCGAAATTAGATAAATCGAGGGAGGTGAGTGAAGAGCAAGAATCGAACATAGACCCCATATTCGTCACATTCGAAGTATCGAAATTAGATAAATCGAGGGAGGTGAGGGAGGAGCAATCATAGAATATATACACCATATTCGTCACCTTCGAAGTATCGAAGTTAGATAAATCGATGGAGGTGAGTGAAGAGCAAGAATCGAACATTCCGTTCATATCCGTCACATTCGAAGTGTTCAGATTCTTAATGCCTTCAATGATAGTGAGATTTGCGAAGTTAAAAAACCAACCCGAACAATTTGTTGGTCTCGCCTGTGCAAAGGAATTATCAAACACTACCTTTTTGACATTTTCACCTACCACATACCATTCCGGGAGTAATAATTCATCTACAAGAATCCTATTCATGCCATAAGCGCCAGCTGGCTTTGCTGCGTCATACTTGAAGGTGAGGACACCATCGGCGAATACTGCATACGGTTCTGCTTCCTGTGCTTGTACTGCAGTGCTCCATACCGGGAGACACAGCAAGGTGATTAGCATAAGCTTTATTGCTTGTGCGAGATTTAGATGTAGAGCTTGTTTCATAACGATAATTTTTTATTAGATGTTATACATATATATTATTATTATAGAAAATTGTTTCTTGCCACTGCCAAATGTTGTTTTCTCGTTCTTGCTTTAGGTTTAGCATCATTTTGATGGTGCAAAGTTCGGAATTATTTCAGACAAAATATGTTATATTTCTTACAAAGATTTGTATATTTCTTACATTTTTGTCTGAAAATAGGGAAAATCTGCAAAAAAAACGGGGAGACACCCTCTTGTTTCCCTTGTGGGAGGGTAGGTTACGCTTATCGGCTTGAGTTCTCTCAGTTGGATTTAATTATGAATTGTGCATTATGATTTTCCCCTCGAAGAATAGGGGAAACCATACGCCTGATTATGGTTTTTCCCCTTGATATGATGAAGGAAATGCTGTACCTTTGCACCAGAAAATAAGTAATAACCCTCTAAAACAATTTGGATTATGAAACGTATATTATTCGCAATCGCATCGGCATTCATGATGATTACATCTGTTAATGCGCAGAGACTGACCGACATTCAGGCAGAAGCACGCTTTATCACTGACAAGATGGTGCTGGAACTGGGTTTGAGCAATGTTCAGCGTAATAATCTATTGAATATAAACCTCACTTATCTCGACGGCATTCGCAGCTATCGCGACATCGATGCCTACGGCTGGAAGTATCGCAACAAGCAGCTGAAGCGTATGCTCTCTGAGAGACAGTGGAGAAGATATAAGGAGTCATACTACTTCTATCGCCCTATCGCATGGCGCAACAACGTCTATGTACATAATATATACGTGAAGTATCCGGGTCACAAGCGCCCTGGCTACTATGGTCATCCGGGCAATCCGCACAAGTTTTACAAGCACCACGGACGCTATGACAAGCACGACAAGAAGTATTACAAGCACGAAAGGAAGTATGACAAGCACGAAAGGGAGTATGACAAGTACGAAAGGAAATATGACAAGTACGAAAGGAAATACGACAAGCACGACAAGAAGTATTACAAGCACGACAAGAAATACGACAAGAAGTACGACAATAGATACAAGAAGCATCGCATTCACCAGTTTGATAGAGACTAATATCAGGCTGACCGCATGAGTCAAGCGATGAGAAAATAGGCTTTTCGAGGTGCAAGATAGTATCAAGAGTGTAAGTGATTTATAATTTGAGATAATGAAAGAGTAGGTTTCCTCATATTGGGGAGACTTACTTTTTTCTTTGTGTAAACAAAAAATAACAGGAAAAACTTGTTTTTTTTCGGATTATTCTGTAAGTTTGCAAGCAGAAGTAATCATTTAAAAAAGGAGGTGGTTATGTCGACATCTATAATATTAGACTATGACAAGAATGATAAGAGAGCCGAAACAATGATAGAATTACTATTGGCCTCTGGATTGTTTAAGAAAAGAGTTCCAAGTATTGAATCTGCCTTGGAGGACATTGCAGAAGGACGTATCCATCATTATAACTCTCTTGATGAATTAAAACAAAAGTTTGCAAATGTACAGCATTGATACTACCGAACAATTTGAGAAATCGTTTAGGAGATGTATTCGTAATGGAAAGAATCCTGATGACCTTTGGGAAGTAGTAGAGATGTTGGCTGAAAATGGTATTCTACCAGAAGACTTTAAGCCTCATAAACTTAAAGGTCGATTGGCAAATTACTGGGAGTGTCATATAGAAGACGATTGGCTATTGGTTTGGAAACAAGACAATAAACGGTTGACTCTTCTATTGACAGATACTGGTTCGCATAATTATTTGTTTGGTTAATGAAGGATTGTAAGAAGTTCTAATTAGAAGAAGGTGAGTTCTATAAAATCCATAAATATAAAAAAGCAAGGCACCATGGGAAAGAAAGCTGGTAAAAGATTAAATAAAAAGCAAATGAGCGCCATGCTCGAAGACTTCTTCAGGGCAAACCCAGGAAAGAGTATCTCATTCAAGGAGATATTCCGCAAACTGCATTTTGACACTCATCCTATGAAAATGCTCGCCATAGAGATAATGGAGGAGATGGCTTGGGATGACTTTCTGAAGAGCACAAGCATCAGTTCCTACCGACTCAATGAGAGCGGACAGGTGCTGGAAGGACGCTTCGTGAATAAGGCAAACGGAAAGAATTCATTCATTCCTGACGGCTCTGACAAGCCTATATTCGTGGCTGAGCGCAACTCTATGGGCGCACTCACCGACGACCGTGTGCGTGTAAGCCTCATGGCACGTCGTGAGAAGCATATACGTGAGGCGCAGGTCATCGAAATACTCAAGCGTGCAAAGGACCAGTTTGTAGGCAGACTCAAGGTGGAGAAGGATCTCGCCTTCGTCATTCCTACCGAACCTATGTCGCAGAATATCATCATCCCGAAGCGTAAGATAAAGGATGCAAAGGACGGTGACCGTGTGGTAGTGAAGGTAATCGACTGGCCTGACGCTGAGCATAAATCCATTGTGGCTGGCGTAATCGACGTCCTCGGCAAGCAGGGCGACAATGATGCGGAGATGAATACCATCCTCGCACAGTACTGTCTGCCTTATAAATATCCGAAAGCAGTGGAGGAAGCCGCTGAGAAAATCAGCGATAAGATTACCGAGCAGGACTATGCTGAGCGCGAAGATTTCCGTGATGTCTTCACTTGCACCATCGACCCGTTTGATGCTAAGGACTTCGATGATGCTCTGAGCATACGCAAACTCGATAATGGACTGTGGGAAGTGGGCGTACATATCGCCGACGTGAGCCACTATGTCACAGAAGGCAGCATCATAGATAAGGAAGCACGCCAGAGAGCCACCAGCATTTACCTCGTGGACCGCACCATTCCGATGCTCCCGGAGCGACTCTGTAACTATATCTGCTCTCTGCGTCCTGATGAGGAAAAATTGGCTTACTCCGTCATTTTCCATCTCGATGATGAGGCTAAGGTGAAGCATTACCGCATCGTACACACCGTCATAAAGTCAAACAGACGCTATGCTTACGAAGAAGTGCAGGAGCTGTTGGAGAAGAATGGCGTGGTGGATGGCACGGGCGAGCCTGCTCCAAAGAAGAAACACTATGAGGGCGAGAATGCTGAAGCACTCATCACCCTCGATAGTCTCGCTAAGAAACTCCGCGCACAGAGATTCAAGAATGGCGCTGTAAAGTTCGATCGTGAGGAGATGCGCTTTGAAATCGACGAGACAGGAAAGCCTATACGCTGCTATTTCAAGCGCTCTAAGGATGCTAATAAGCTCATTGAGGAGTTCATGCTCCTTGCAAACAAGACCGTGGCAGAGAGCGTAGGAAAGGTGGCAAAGGGCAAGGTAGCAAAGACATTGCCTTATCGTGTGCATGATGAACCAGACCCACAGAAGCTCGAAACGCTCAAGAACTTCGTCACCAAGTTTGGATACAAGATGAAATCCACTGGTACGAAGGGCGCAATGGCAAGGAGTTTGAACACCCTTATGGATGAGGTAGAGGGCAGAAATGAGTCGAATGTCATTCAGATGGTGGCTCTCCGCGCCATGATGAAGGCAAAATACTCTGTGCACAACATTGGTCACTTCGGTCTCGCATTCGATTATTACACGCATTTCACGTCGCCAATCCGCCGTTATCCCGACACTATGGTACATCGTCTCCTTACCCGCTACGAGCATGGAGGCAAGTCGGCAAGCAAGGAAAAGTATGAAGAATTGTGTGAGCACAGCAGTGAAATGGAGCAGATAGCAGCCAATGCTGAGCGTGATTCCATCAAGTATAAGATGGTGGAGTTTATGAGTCAGTATATAGGAGAGGAGTTTGACGCACATATCTCTGGCATTGCCAGTTACGGTATCTACTGTGAGATAGATGAAAACCATTGTGAAGGCATGATTCGCATGGAGGATCTCGACGATGATTACTATGACTTCGACGAGAAAAACTACTGCCTCCGCGGTCGTCGTCGTCATCATGTGTACAATCTTGGTGACCCTATCCGCATCAAGGTGGCTAAGGCAAACCTCGAAAGAAAGCAGCTCGACTTTGTCCTTGCCGACTGATTATGACGGTCGGAGCAGCATTATAGCTGCATAATTTCTGCCTGTCTGGATGATAGTACCTTAATAAAGCGCAAGCGAGAATGATAGTTCGCCCCAACAATGGCTTTGCAAGGTGCCGTCCTCCAGGCAGGTTTATTTGTATGCTTTTAGCAAAATCATGTGTCGAAAAGTGTAAGAATTCGGCAAAATCATGTGTCGAAACGTGTAGGAATTTGGCAAAATCATGTGTCGAAAAGTGTAAGGATTCGGCAAAATTATGTGTCGAAAAGTGTAAGAATTCGGCAAAATCATGTGTCGAAAAGTGTAGGAATTCGGCAAAATCATGTGTCGAAAAGTGTAAGGATTCGGCAAAATCATGTGTCGAAAAGTGTAAGAAATAGGCTGTTATACAATATATTTATTCTATAAACATTAAGCAATCTCTACTATGAATTATGATTTTGACAAGATAATCGACCGCTCAGGAAGCGGCGATTTCAAGCATGAAGTGCTCAAAGAGCGTTACGGACGCGATGACATCCTGCCACTTTGGGTGGCTGATATGGACTTTGAGACCCCTGATTTCATCCTTGATGCAATGCGAAAGCGCATGGAGCATCCTATCTTTGGATATACAGTGCAGCCTGAGGAGTATTGGCCTACGGTAAAGAAATGGATTGCCGACCATCATCAGTGGGACGTCAAAGAGGAATGGATGACGTATATACCTGGCGTAGTGCGCGGTCTTGGCTTCGCCATCAATGCGCTTACAGAGCCTGGCGACAAGATTATCATACAGACACCGGTCTATCATCCTTTCCGCATGACTATCGAGGGAAATGGCAGATGCACGGTGAAAAACCAACTGATAGAGACTGACGGGGACAATTTCTATGAGATGGACTTCGATAATCTCCTTTCTATAATAGACGGAGCGAAGATGCTCGTGCTCTGTAATCCTCATAATCCTGCCGGAATAACATGGAGCAAAGAGACACTTCAGCGCCTTGCCGACATCTGTTATGAGCATAATGTCATAGTAATCAGCGACGAGATACACGCCGACCTCGCCCTCTTCGGGCATAAGCACGTGCCTTTTGCATCTGTTTCCGACAAGGCAAAGAATATTAGCGTCACATTCCAAGCCCCTACAAAGACATTCAATGTGGCGGCTTTAGTCAGTTCCTATGCCATCGTGCCGAATGAAAAGATAAGGGAAAAACTGTATTCCTGGATTACTGCCAACGAACTGAATGAGCCTAATATCTTCGCTCCTATAGCCACTATCGCAGCTTTCTCGCAGGGAGAACCGTGGCGCAGGGAGATGCTCAAGTATATAGAGGAGAATATCCTCTTCACCGAAGAATACTTCGCACAGCATATTCCAGGCATAAAAGTCATACGTCCGCAGGCATCTTTCCTCGTTTGGCTCGACTGCCGTGGCCTCGGTCTCGACCATGATGCGTTGCTTGATTTCTTTATCAACAAAGCCCACCTCGCCCTGAATGACGGTGAAATCTTTGATACAAAAGGTGATCCAAACGCTCCTATACACAATGAGCACTGCGCTTCCCGTGGCTTCATGCGCCTCAACGTAGGCACTCCGCGCGCCATACTCCGTCAAGCCCTGAGCCAATTGGCTGATGCTTGTATGCGATAACTTACCTTTCCTTTAGCAAAAGGGATGGGAAAAAAGCTGAAAGTTACGGTTGCTATTCATTTTCATGATGTAGAATGTGGGGTTTCTCAATAAAAATTGTTACCTTTGCATTTCAACATGATATAAAAACATATAATATAATGTATCACTGTCTGGTAGTATTGACGGATAAGACAGACGTCAATACTGCCGAACAATATAACTGAAGACAAAAGAATAAGAAAACTAACATATTAAAATATAAGCATTGACTATTATTTGCGTTCGTCTGAATAGCGTCGGAAACTAATCAGATTGAGATAAGAACTGACAAATAGTGGTTGGCAAGTCCTGCGTGGGATTTGCCTTTCCGCCATTGTATGAGAGTCATTGCCTTTGCCTTATAAGGCATAGGTTACTCTTATAATGGTGGAGAGGTCTCATTTCCGACGCAGCCTCGACGAACGCATAAGAGGGTCTATGCCTTTTTTATGCTGTGACGTAAGTGATAGATTGATGCGGTAACACACCAGAATTATGGCATCTAACGTCACTCTGACCTCCTCTACTGGAGGTTCTTCCCCTGCACGTCTCTATTGGATAGACTGGATGAAGGCTATCGGTATGGGGCTTATTGTCTATGGACATTTCTCTTCGCTCTATGACATTTATGTCTATGTCTTCAGCGTTCCACTGTTCTTTCTTATCTCTGGTTTCCTTTCCAGACGGGAATCCGATCGCAAAGTGTTCTGGAAGAAACTGTTTTTCAATCTCATTGTTCCTTTATTGATTATTTGTCCAATAAACTATCTTATCAAGGCTGTAATGGGATTCATAGCTACGGGAAATGGTCCGGAAACCCCATTGTTGTTCCTCTTCAAGATGATTATCGGCAGACAAGGTGCATTGGGACCATTCTGGTTTGTCTATACCCTTGTGATTATCAAGGTTATATTCCAATTTACCACCAAAACTTATCTGCATATAATATGGACAGTGTGCTTCCTTTTCTTCGCTTATATCATCAATAATCATGATATTGTGATACATGGAGTGAATGTATTTGAGAAAGCTTGGGCGATACCTAATACGTTTGTGGCGTACCCATTCTTCATAATAGGGCATTATTTTAGAAAATGGAATGATTGTTTAGCCTCTTACAAACCTGGAAAATACACTGCTATATGGATGCTCCTGTGCCTTTTCGTCATTTTCATCTGCGGTCACGACCATAAATATGTTTACCTTTACGAGTGCGGTTACGGTGATAATATCTTTCTATTCCTATTGGGTGGAGTAGGAGGGTCGGGCTTTGTTTATTTCATTTCCAAAGTACTTGAACGCTTTACCTGCAAGGCTGTTACAGATATTTCCGTCGGCACTACCATCATATTGGGTTTTCATATTCATCTGGTGACTTTATTCCGACTTTTCTTTAGGACGTTATCTGTGGCAGATGTGCTCTTCACAGTCATCATAATGCTGGCATTCATTCCAGTAATCCGCCTATGTGCTTCGTATATTCCTATACTTATGGGAAAATATCGAACAATGCGATAGCAATTATTGTCGGAAGCCTTTAGTTATTGAGGAGGTCATCGAAATTATTTTGAAAATGAATAGATAACGAAAATTGTTTTTTAAGTAGCTGATCAGAAATATTTTTTATAATAATGAAAAACAATTATTATTATCTATTCATTAAAAATAATTTTGATTACCTACTTATGATAATAAGGTTTTGAGCCTATTCTTGGCGTCAGATGTGATTGAAAGCGAAGCATGAAAACATGACATTCACTCAGCAAAGAGCCCAATCTAACAATCCTTTACCAGTTTCGTCAAGCTCTATGCCGAGTCCTACTACCTCACGCTTGTCAGCCATAAAAGGTTCCATGTATTTACAATCAATGATTTGCTGAATGGCTGCTGCCTTGCCACCATTGTTTCTCAATTTTAGTTCTATTACATAAATGTAATGAGATGTTGTGACCACAAGGTCAATTCTGCCAGTAGAAATCATGCGTTCCACCTCTACTCTCAGCCCTACAGAATTAAGTATGGTACTAATGATGAGGCGATAGCGCTCTTCCATATTCATAGAAGCTAATTTCTTATTGCTGTAAGGCACGTCCGCTACTAATGCCTTGATTGCTTTCATTGCCTTTCCTAATTCTTTAAACTCGAGATATTGATACACTTGCGCCTGTAGTGATTGGGTATCAGCCTCTTGTCTCAAGGTCAATGCAGGCAAAACGCATTCATATAAAGCCTGTTTTACTTCCTCATTTGGAAAGCCTAAATGATAGATATTTCCCTGACATGACTTAATAGTAAGATAGCCAGACTGATAGAGGAAGAGTTCTGAACCTCCGCCTGTCACGTCGGAGGTCTCTAATGTGTTGCGGAGAATCATGCAGTCCTCAAAATCTTGTAAGCGTAGTTCTACATCTTTAACGAATGTTGGCAACATTGATGTAGCGCCTGATGAAGCCCAATAGCTGTTGAGATTCTGGGTGTCAAGTGCATTTATGAGGCTGAAAGGATTATAGATGTCCACCATATTACGAGGGCTGAAGTGGTAACCATCGTAGAAATCTTTTAGATTATCGTGCGTATGCTGTAAAGTCCAGCCGTTCACTTCTGCCATCTTCTCCAGCTCTGGCTTGAAATTATTATCTATTTCTTCCTCTGTAATGCCACAGATGGCTGCGTATTCAGGTAGGAAACTGATGTTACTCAGATTGTTGAGTACGGAGAAAAGGGATATTTGCGTAAACTTTGTGATGCCTGTGATGAATACAAACTTTTCGTATTTATCGTCAGCTTTAAGAATGGCAAATACACTTCTATATACATCTGTACATCCTTGATGCTCAGGAGTTCTCCAAGAATGCTGGAGTGGGGAGTCGTATTCATCTATTAGGATTGCTACTTGTTGCCCCGTCTGTTCGTATGCAGATTTGATAATCAGGTCAAAGCGATTGGCAAGAGAGTCTGTTTCAGTGATGTTTATGCTGTATTTTTGCTCGTATTCTTCGAAAGTTCTGTTGAGATAAGCTTTAATTTCCGAGGCGTTAGCCCCACCACGACTCATATCCAGTCTGATGACAGGTCGCTTTATCCATTCTCTCTCCAGGTCCATTATCTTTAGTCCTTCGAAGAGTTCTTTCTTTCCCAGGAAGTAAGCTTCAAGCGTATCGATTAGCACAGACTTACCAAAGCGACGTGGGCGACTCAAGTAATTATACGTGTTGCTTCTGTTGGCAAGTTGCCAGATGATATCTGTCTTGTCAACATATAGGTATCCTTCCTTTCTGATTTTCTCAAAAGACTGGATGCCTACGGGTAATAATCTGCAATAATCGTTTGCCATAATCTCTTTTTTCTTTTGTAAAGATAGTGCAAACCGAGTGCAATAAAGCTTGCTTTAATTGCCGAGGTGTAGCCTATCTATATAAAGATACGTCAAATAATTGAATACTCCAAATAATTCTTATGGCGCAAAAGGGCTTATTTCAAGGCGTGGAAGGGCTTATTTCAAGGTGCATGATGATTTATTTCATTACACCTATGAACTTACTTCATAGCGCTGAGGAATGCCTTTGCAGAGCCGAAGCGGAGGAAAAGGTCGAGGCGAATAGGAATATGACGCTTGTCATCTGTGACGAAGAAGCGGACAATCTCTTTGTCTTTACCATCTTCTTTCTCTATGTATGAGAGCACGAGGCATTTGTATTTCCTGTTGTTGTCTGCTTTTACCGTCTCCTTACCTTGATAGACGAGCTTCGCTTTGGTCAGTTCCGTACCGCCAGTGATGTCCATATACGTGGTGTGACCTACCTTCCAGCCCTTTGAATCGAAGTTTCTTGCACGCAGGAAGATATTGAGCATATCATAGACGCAGTGGTCATAGGTCTTCGTTTCCTTGGTCACTGAGCCGTCCTTATGCCTGTGGCGCATTGCGACACGGCAGTTTCCGTTAGGATAGGAGTACCATGCTTCATCGACGTAGTAGCGGTCTCCCTCGTGTGCTCCTTTGCGATAGTAGAGCGGAACGATGTCGCTTGTGGCATATACGAGCAGTGTGTCTCGCATACGGAAGAACTTATCCACCTTGTCTGAGGTGCGCGTGATAAGGCTGCTGCGGAATGCTGGCTTGCCTTTATGCACGGTAGCTACTGTGGACATGGACGCTGTGCCTGCCTTTACCCAGATAAACTGCCAGTTGAAGTATAGATTGTATGCCAATACTTCATTTTTCTTCAGGGCGGTGTTCTTGATGGCACACTGCGCCAAGGCGCTGGTATTGAATACGAGGGCCTGCAGAATTACTGCTGCTATTAGTGTTAGGATCTTCTTTGTCATATTCTTTATGCTTGTTGAATTATTGGTGAGAATCAGCCGGTACTGCGGCTGACACAGGGGCTCTACTCTTTAGTGAAAAGTGAAAAGTGAAGAGTGAAGAGTGAAAAATCGCGCTGACGCGGTTGCGGTAACTAACTAACGTCAGCTGGTAACGCGGCTGACACCGAGGCTCTTCATTCGTTATTTCTTGAGATAGTCGGGCAATGGGATGCCTTTCTCCTTGGCTCTGTCTGCATTTCTGAGGCGTATGGACTTCTGTGCGTCAGCCTTTTGCTTGATGATGGCTTCAGGTTTCTGCTTGTCTATAGGTCTGCTCTTGAGCACCCAGTCACGTGTGACGTCCCATTTGGCACGACAAGTGACTTTCTCATGATAGTAATATACCTCTTCAGGCTGTCTGTCCTCTTCGAAATTGCCTGTATCCCAGATGCCGTTGCCATTGCGATCTACGAATGCGCGGAGGTAATATTCGCCTGGAGTGACGTAATAGAATTCTGCGATTCCATCGACTGTGGCGACTTCTTTCAGTATCTTCTCACTGTTGTCGATGAGCTGCACGATGATGGTTCCTTCGCCATCATAGACTGGTTTGACAAAGAGCGTGCTGTAAGTGTCGAGTGCATTGACCTTGAAACCTGTCTTATGAGGATTTGATGTGAGTCCGTAGATGTCTTCAAAGGCGAGTGTATCGACCTCAAAACTGTATTCTGTATCGGGTTCCCACTCGGCTATTATCTCCATATTTCTTGGCGTAGAGCCTTCGTATATGCGTTGTTGCAGTTTGAAAGGTGCGTTATACCATGTCGAGTCCTTCTTTATGTAAAGATGGATGGCAGTGGAGTCAATCCGCGCGAGCGGAGAAGTGAAGTCTATCTTCAGACTACCGTCTGGCGACATGGAGTTTTCGATGCTGTACTTTGGCTCAAGTCGCTTGACAGGGAATATGGTGTCAGTGATTTCCTCTGTAGCTTTCTTGCGTTTTTTCTCCAGTTTCTTGTACCAATCGTCCATCTCTTTCTGCAGTATCTTCATACGCTTGGCATAGGGTTCCTTGGCAAGTATATGCAGGGTGTCGGTCTGTGACACGAGTTTTCCGAGCGAATCAGTCACTTCGTATGTGAGAGTGATGTCGAGAGTGTCCTGATTGACGAGGGCGGTGTCGCGCAGCCAGTAGGTGATAGTATCGTTTTTAGGCGTTGATTCGATGATGAAAGCGTTGTCGCTATTGAAGTTAAGCCCTTTGACGACAGGCTCCTTAGAGCTTGGTCCGCTGAAGTAAGCTGTGAAATATCGCTCATCTTTACGTTCTGTCTTGAGGAAGAAGCGGTCTTTCTGCGCCTTGACAAACTGTCGTAGCACGATGTTGTCGGGCAGGAAATGCGTGTAAGGCGTCATCTTGATGTCCCTGATATGTAGCGAGTCAGCCCAGATGGTGTCCGGACGAGTGTCAGGCTTGCATGACGGAACGAAGAATTCATGATTGAAAGCCACTGCTTCGGCAGCCTGCGAGTAGAAATAATTGTTGTCTATATCCGTGAGTGCAATGATGCGATAGGTGCCTGGAGCTACGCCACGGATGATAAATCGTCCACGTGAGTCGGTGCGTGATACGCGCTGTATCGGTTCTCTCATGCACTGTGCATTGAGCGAATCGAATGAGCATCCCTTCTTGAGCGAATCCACAGCTATGGAATCCACGCGATAAAGCCCTACGAGAGTGCCTTTGACAGGCTCCAGATTCTCCGCATTGAGCACAGTGCCAGATACTTCGAGCGTATCTATCTGCTTACCTGTGGAGAAGCTATAGGTGTAGTTTCCCATAGGGTTTCCCTCATTATTGTCGCTGATAGCGTCGGAGAAATCTATGGTATAGGTGGTATTTTCCTTGAGTGAATCCTTTAGTTCTACTATGATTTTCTTTCCAGTAGCCTTTATTTCAGGCTGTTCCAACTGTGGAGGAGAGATGACTACTTTCTCGGTGGCATTCTCCAGTTTGACAAATTCATCGAATGTGATGACGACTTTCTTAGGCTTGGAGTCGATGCCTCTGTCCATAGGTGATGTGCTGACGACGCGCGGTGGCTCTTCGTCATACCATCCGCCGTCAGGGTTTCCCATTCTGGCACATGAGGTCAGCGTCATCCATCCTGTGAGGAATGCCGCGAGAGTAACAAGAAAATATTTTATTCTTTTATCCATTGTATGCGTTCATCTTTAGCAGTTCATCGATGTGTTCGCGTGAGTTGGAGAGGCGTGGCACCTTGTTTTGTCCGCCAAGTTTTCCCCTTTTGCGCATCCATCGCTCGAAGAGTCCGTCTTCTGCCACTACAATCTTGAGCCTTACCATATTGATATCCTTGTATCTCTTTGCCTCATAGTCGGAGTTGAGCTCCTGCAGTTTGGCGTCGAGAGTGTCGGCAAATGCTTCCACATCGTCAGGAGGGCATGAGAATTCTATCACCCATTGATGGTGAGGAATGGTGTGTTCATCCCTAAATACCGGTGCGGCAGTGTATTCTCTCACCTGTGCGCCGTGCTTCTTGCAGGCATATTGCAGTCCTTTCTCGGCATTGTCGATGATGAGTTCCTCTCCGAAAGCGTTGATGAAATGCTTTGTTCTTCCGGTGATTACGAATTTATATGGGTTTCGTGATGTAAATCTTACGGTGTCGCCGATGAGGTATCTCCACAGTCCGCATGAGGTACTGATGATCATGGCGTAGTTAATTCCCACCTTGACTCCTTCGAGCGGCACGACTGTAGGGTTTTCCTTGCCGAATTCGTCCATCGGTATGAATTCGTAGAACACGTCGTAGTCGAGCATGAGGAGCATGCTCTTGTCCTGCGGGTCGTTTTGAAGTCCGAAGAAACCTTCCGAAGCATTGTATGTCTCCATATAGTGCATATTCGGCGAAGTGATGAGCTGCTCGTATGCCTTGCGGTACGGTGTGAAGGCGATGCCTCCGTGGAAGAAGACCTCCAGATTAGGCCATACCTCCTCAAGGTGCTGCTTGCCTGAGAGCTCCATGACGCGTTGCAGCACTGACATCATCCACGACGGCACGCCGGAGATATTTGTCACGTTCTTGTGAAGGCAAATCTCAGCTATCTTGTCGCGTTTTACCTCAAAGTCGGAGATGAGGGCTGTGCGCTTGTTAGGCACTCTGACGAGGTTTACTATCGGGTTGATATTCTCGATAAGTATAGCGCTGAGGTCGCCGACGAGCGAGCCATCGACGTTATAGTTTGATGAGTGTGAACCGCCGAGTATGAGTGATTTGCCATCGAAAAGTCGGCTCTTGGGATTATTCTGCAGATACATCGCTACGGCATCGTTACCGCCTTGATAGTGAATGTTTTGCAATCCCTCGTCGCTTACAGGAATGAATTTGGACTTGTCATTTGTAGTTCCTGATGATTTGGCGTACCATTTGACGACGCCTGGCCACAGTATGTCTTTTTCGCCGTGGCGCATACGGTCGATGTCTCCTTTGAGTTCTTCGTAGGTGTTGACAGGTACGTTATGTGCGAACTCTTCGTATGAGCGTGTCATATTGAAGATATGGTCACGTCCATACTCGGTGTCACTGGCTCTTTCGAGCAGACTTTTCAGCACTTCTGCCTGCATCCGCACGCCTTCCTTCCCGTGTCTTTCCAGTTCTTTCTGGCGTTTGTGGAAGTAAAATCTTGCTATTGATGTAATTCCCATTACCTCTTATTATAAATAACTGAAGTTTCGCAGGTGTCTATCAAGCTGACAGTCAGCAATAAAATATCAATAAATAAAAATAAACAAATATATTTTTTTCTGTTTTTTCTTTATTTTTCTATATTGATGTTTTAATCTTCCCCACGGCAGTGGGGACTGAGGGGCTTTTTAGCTTGCGAAAGTTGAGTAAATAAAAATTTCTGCAAATTTACTTATTTATCGTCATATTACCAAAAAAACTGCTGCTTTTCATAGAAAAGAAGAGTATAAGGATGATTACTGGGGGGCTGGACTCCCTGCTTATATCAGTCGGTAATGCGGCTGAAACAGTGGTGACGACGGGCGACGGACGGGGTGGGGCAGAACGGATACAGAACTGGAACCGCAGGAAGAGGCAACTAACTGAACACCAGCGTGAAGAGCTGTGAGTCGGAGAGTGCTTCGCTGGCGAGACGATGGATCTGCTCTGGGGTGACGGCATCCACGTTTTCGTAGAGTCGGGGGATGCTTTTCAGCGTGCCTTTGTGCAGGAATTGCTTCGCCATACTGATGGCATAATTCTCCGAATTGTCTGCCGAGAGGGCTATCTGTCCCTTTATCTGGCGCTTCGCCATTGCGATGGCTTTGGCTGAGAGCGGCGCTTTCGCAAGCTTATGCAACTCGCTCTTCACCAATCTAATGCAGCGATTGACGTCATGCTGGTCGCATCCGAAATAGACATTCCATAGCAGCGCGTCAGTGTATGTCGTCATATTGCTCTCCACGGTATATACCAATCCGCGACGCTCGCGAAGGGAGAGATTGAGACGGGAGTTCATACTCGGACCGCCAAGGATATTATTGAGCAGGAAAAGGGCGATGCGGCGCGACTCTGTGTCGCCGTGGAATGCCGTTCCCATCATCACGTGCGACTGGTGGGTCATCTGCTCCTTGTCGTCTTTTCGTGCGCCAAGCAGTGCGGAGCGCATTCCGCAGAAAGCGTAATTCTCAGTCCTTCTGTCGGTTGTGGCGTCGTAAGCGGACTGCACAGGGTCTGTGGCGAATGACTTCTCCAGCCCTTTTACCAAGCGCTGAAAGTCGATGTCGCCGACCACATAGAATACGCTGTTGTCCGGACGGTAAAGCCTTCGGGTGAAGCGTGCGCAGTCTTCGTGGCGGAAATTCCTCACCGTCTCCTTCTCGCCGAGCACATTATGCCCGATGGAATGCCCAGCAAAGACCTCATTCTCAAACTCATCGTATATCAGTTCGGCAGGCGAGTCGCGATAGCTCTCTATCTCGTCGCAGACCACCTCCATCTCCCTTTCCATCTCCTGCTGAGGGTAAGTGCTGTGGAACACGATGTCCGTCAGCAGGTCGGCAGCCTTTGTGAAATGCTGTTTCAGAATGGCGGCATAGTAGAAGGTGTCCTCTTTGGAGGTGAAAGCATTGAGTTCGCCACCCACAAGTTCCAGAGTATTGATAATCTGTATAGGTGAGCGGTGCGCAGTGCCTTTGAAAGTCATGTGCTCGCAAAAGTGTGCCAGCCCTTCTTCTCCCGGCATCTCGTCCCTCGAACCGGCATTGATTGCATATCCGCAATAGACCACCTCGCCTTGCTTAGGCAGGTGGATGATGCGAAGTCCGTTGGAGAGAGTATGAGTATTGTATGACATAATGCTATAATAATCGTTTAATTGTTTACTATATGATATTTTCTTACCACCACTTTTGCAAGCCCTTTTCTGGCGAAAATCGAGCCTTGCCCGACTATATCTGCCCTTTGACGGGAGGGAAAATTAGCCTTCGGCGGTGAAAGCTATGCTATTACCGTGTGATAACTATGCTATTAGGGCGCAATAACTATGTTATTGCAATGTAATAACTATGTTATTAAAAGGCAAAAACTATGCTTTTTCATCGCGAAATCGCCCTTTTCTTCCTGCGGAAAAATTGCTTCGATTGCTATTCCTCTGGCTGTCAGCGTCTTGCCTTTTTACTGATAAATGCCGAATTTAGGTGCTCGGTCGGTCTCGCTCCAGAATTCTTCATTCTCGCTCGCTTAGTGTATGTCAAAAAGATACATTCCTATCCTTTTTACTTTCACTTTGCATCGCGCTCATGTCCTATTATCTTTCCTTCAAGACAGTGGCTCTAAGCCAATTATCCATCAGAGGATCACAGATGCTGTAGAAACCCTCTTTCTTAGTAATCATGTCCATCTTGAGCAATGCTTTTACGGCAGACTGAGTGGCGCTTGGCGACTTCAGATGATGCTTCTTAGTGAAAGCCCCCGACGTAATTGCCTTTACAGGCTCATCTTCGAGAATGGCATAGAGCACGCCCTTTTGCTGCTCGGTGACAAACTGCAGGAGTTCGCGCAACTTGGTGCTGCATTCCTGTATGTAGTTGGAGATAAGGATGCTGATGCTCTCTCGGTCGCAGCATTCTCCTTCAGGCGTGGAGTTGTAGGCATCATTCATTATCTGCTGATTGTAGAGGGTCACACCCTTGAAAGTGTCATAGACTTCCCTGATTGCTTCCTCAGAGATGTCTTTGCCATCGGCTTGAAAAAGCTTTTTTGCGAAGGCGGAATAGATGGAGAAATCTATGGGTTCGAGTTCTATAAGTCGAGCGCTGTTGTAGAAAGGTCTGCTCTCCGACCCGAAAATCTCGCTCATTATCCTTCGGTGACTGCCAGCAAATACAAAGTTGGCATTCCTCACTTTCTGGATATACTTTCGCAAAGTGGCTTCTACATTCTTCTCGGGATAATAGACAATCTGCTGAAATTCATCTACCACGATGAGGCAATGGCTATCAGCACAGTCAAGAAACTCGAATATCTCGCGCAGAGTGTATTCCGGTTTGACTATCTCTCCGAGCTTGATGTCGAATGTAGGAGTGCCCTGTATGGGGTCGTATCCGAAGGAGGCTTGTATGGATTTCATAATCCGGGTGAAGCTCTTCAGCATCTTCTCGCTACGCTTTGCCACACGGTCGAATACGGCATTGCCGAGCACGAAGACAAACTCTCCGAGGTTGGAGGTGTCGAGGATATCTATGGAAACGGTGATGAAATTGTCGGCTATCACGGGGCGCTCGAACACATGATCAATCAATGCCGTCTTTCCCATGCGCCTTGCTGCCGATAAGACGACATTCTGCTGATTGCAAAGGAAATCCTGCAGTCTCTGAGCCTCTTCCTGACGGTCGCAGAAATATTCCGCCGGAATGTGACCCGAAACGACGAATGGGTTTATTTTCAGTTTCATATATCTGTCTGGTTTACTTTGGTTTCGATTGCAAAGTTACGACTATTATTTTGATTATGCAAAAATAATTATTAAAAAAAAATAATTTGCATTCTCCCGCATTATTTGCTTATCTCACAATAATTTCGTAACTTTGTAGCCAAATATATTTATTAAGGTTTTCGGTTTTTGGTTTTCGGTTTCCGGTAGTATTGTAAGAATAATCACTCAACCCATAAAAAAGCAAGAATATCCACTGCCAAACCAACAACCTGCAACCCATGACCCACAACCCCAAAAAAGACAAACATTGAAGACATTTGAAGAACTTGGCGTCAACGAAGATATAAGACGCGCTATCGAAGAACTCGGTTTTGAACACCCTATGCCTGTGCAGGAGAAGACCATCCCTTTCCTCCTCGCTTCTGAAGACTCTGACCTTATTGCCCTCGCACAGACCGGTACGGGCAAGACTGCGGCTTTCGGACTGCCTCTCATCCAGAGTATCGACACTTCCGACCGCCGCACTCAGGCTGTAGTAGTGGCGCCTACACGCGAGCTCTGCCTACAGATAGCCGACGATATGAAGGAATTTGCCAAGTATATACATGGGCTGCACATCGTGCCTGTGTATGGAGGTACGTCAATAATCAATCAGCACCACTCTCTGAAGCATGGCGCCCAGATTATCGTGGCTACGCCTGGACGACTCATTGACCTCAAAAACCGTGGCTACGCTAAGCTCGACAACGTAAAGAAAATAGTGCTCGATGAGGCTGACGAGATGCTCAATATGGGATTCTCGGAGAGCATCAACGAGATATTCGAGTCGATTCCGGAAAACCATAGCACCCTGCTCTTCTCGGCTACGATGTCACGCGAAGTGGAGAGAGTGGCCAAGCAGTATCTGCGTGACTATGAGGAAATTGTGGTAGGCTCACGCAATGAGGGCGCGGAAAACGTCAATCATATCTATTACCTCGTCAATGCCAAGGATAAATACCTTGCGCTCAAGCATGTAGTGGATTTCTACCCACGCATCTACGCCATCGTGTTCTGCCGCACCAAACTGGAGACTCAGGAGGTGGCTGACCATCTTATCCGCGACGGATATAATGCTGATTCGCTCCACGGCGACCTCTCTCAGCAGCAGAGAGACCTTACTATGCAGAAATTCCGTCAGCACATGATTCAGATTCTCGTGGCTACTGACGTGGCTGCGCGTGGACTTGACGTCGATGACCTTACTCATGTCATCAACTATGGCATGCCTGACGATATAGAATCCTACACCCATCGCTCTGGACGTACTGGCAGAGCGGGCAAGAAAGGCACCTCTATCGCTATCATTCACACTCGTGAGAAGCATAAGATTCGTGCCGTAGAAAAGCAGATAGGCAAGGAGTTTGTCGATGGTGATCTGCCTACTCCGCAGGAGATTTGCACCAAGCAGCTCTTCCGTGCCATCGACGAGATAGAGAAAGTCGATGTGGATGAAGACCAGATAGCGCCTTTCATGACCGAGATACGCCGCCATTTCGAGTATGTGGATAAGGAGGATATCCTCAAGAAGATGGTGAGCCGTGAGTTCGGACGCTTCCTCCAATACTATGCAGATGCGCCGGAAATCATCAAGCCTTCTACCAAGAAGGAGCGTGGCGAGAGAACAGAAGGACGTGGCGAGCGCGGAAAGCGCGGACCAAGAACGGCTGAGGCTGGATTCACTCGTCTCTTCATCAATCTCGGTAAGGATCATGGTTTCTACCCAGGCGAAGTGATGCAGTTTGTCAATCGTCATGTGCAGGGTCGTCAGGAAGTGGGACATATCGACCTCATGGCAGGCTTCTCATTCATCGAAGTGCCTGACCGTGACGCCAAGAAGGTGATGAAAGCCCTCGACGGAACATTCTATAAGGGACGTCAGGTGCGCTGCAACGAAGATGGAAGCAAGTCTTCCGATGCGCCTTCTGATGCAAGACGCGGCAGAAGAAGCGAGGGCAGAGACGCAGCACGTGGCGGTCGTGGCGACAGAAAGGATAGCTCTCGTGGCGGTCGTCGTGGCGAAGAGCGTCGTGATAACGGTGATTTCTCACGCTTTGAGAAGAAGAGCAAGCGCGGACAATATAGGGATTTCGACGCTGATGTGGCTGGTATGCCTGATACAGGCGACTGGCGCCAGTTCTTCAAAGGTGGCAATGACCAGAGCCGTCGTCGTGGTAAGAAGGAAGATGTTCGTAGCGAAATGCCTGACTTTGCTGAAGAAGGATGGGCACGTCGCAGACCTAAGAAGAAGTAGGGGAGCCCTCCCCAACCCCTCCCTGGAGGGGCTTTCTTTGGTTACGCTCTTCAGCTTGCGGTCT
>URJQ01000028.1 GCA_900548195.1 uncultured Prevotella sp. | reverse complement strand
TGGAATTATGGTGGAATTATGGGTGGAACTTCATGTAATTCCACCCATATTCCACTCGTAATTCCACCTCACCCAATCTATTGATTATCAAAGTGATAACCACGCAGAGGTGGAAGGGTGGAATTACAAAACGAAAAAAATATTTTTCTGAAAAAGTGCAGGAAAAAGTATTAACAACCGTTAAAAACCCTGCATAATACAGACGTCTGGATCTATCAAAGCTCCAGCGGTTCGTAAGGCAATCCGAACACGTCAGCCACGGCCTTGAACGTCACCTTGCCGTTGACCACGTTGAGACCCCTATAGAGTGCCGGGTCGTCCTTGCAGGCTTTCTGCCAGCCTTTGTCAGCCAGAGCGAGGGCATAGCGCAGAGTGGCATTGGTGAGAGCCATGGTGGATGTGTTTGGCACCGCTCCAGGAATATTTGCTACAGCATAGTGTACGATGTCGTCAACGATATATACAGGGTCGGAATGGGTGGTAGGGCGCGAGGTCTCAAAGCATCCTCCCTGGTCGATTGCCACATCGACGAGCACCGTTCCCGGCTGCATCATCTTGAGCATATCCTTAGTGATGAGGTGCGGAGCCTTGTCGCCAGGGACGAGTACGCTGCCCACTACGATGTCGATGTCAGGTAGCATCATCTTGATATTGTGCTCGGTGGAGTATAGCGTATGTGCATTCACCGGCAATTCCATTTCGAGTTGGCGAAGGCGAGGCAATGAGATATCCGTAATCCAGACGTCAGCGCCGAGTCCGCAAGCCATTCTTGCAGATGCTTCACCCACGGTTCCACCGCCTAATATCAGCACCTTCGTGCGGTCAACGCCCGGCACTCCGCTGATGAGCTTTCCCTTGCCGCCCTTTGTCTTCTGCAGATAATAGGCACCATTGAGCGTAGCCATTCTTCCTGCCACTTCGCTCATAGGGATGAGAAGCGGAAGTCTGTGGTTGTCGGTCTCCACTGTCTCGTAAGCCAGACATACGGCACCGCTCTCTATCATTGCATCAGTAAGCTTGCGATCACAGGCAAAGTGGAAGTAGGTAAAGACGAGTTGACCTTTCTTTATCAACTTATATTCCTTCTCAATAGGTTCCTTTACCTTGATTATCATTTCAGCCTCATTATAGACAGACTCAATATCTGGAAGTATCTCTGCTCCCACTTTAGCATACTTCTCATCACTGAATCCGCTGTTTTCTCCGGCTGTGTGCTGCACCACGACATGGTGTCCATGGCGAATAAGTTCTGCTACTCCGGCAGGTGTCATGCCTACTCTGCTCTCATTGTTCTTGATTTCTTTTGGAATGCCGATTTTCATAATAATGAGGTGTTAAGGTAGGTATTCCAGATTATTTTGGTAATGAATAGATAATAATAAATGTATTTTCATTATTACAACAACGATTCTGATTACCTACTTAAATTAAACATATTTATTCCGGTGTAAATTTATGAAAAAAAACGGACTATTTGCTTCCTTTTATTATGAAAATATCACTTTTCTGCTTGAATTACAGCATTTTTGATTACTGGAGTTTACAAAAAAAACGGTTGTTGGTTTTCGGATGATATCACGCCAGACACTGTGACGGGTATCAACCCCAAAACCAACAACCGACAACCTACAACCACCTCTTACTGCTTCCAGGTGTCAGGACTCTTGCGCCACTCAGCGAGAACGGCAAGGTCTTCCTTCTGAATATAGCCTGTCTTGGCTGCGATAGCAGTGGTATGCTCATAGTCGGAGAGAGTAATCAGACGCACATTTGCTGCCTTGAAAGCTTCTTCTGCTACAGGGAAACCGTATGTGTAGCTTGCTACCATACCGACAATCTCAAATCCTGCCTTGCGAAGAGCATCGACAGCCTTGAGGGAAGAACCGCCTGTGGAGATAAGATCTTCCACCACTACCACCTTGGCACCTTCAGGGAGAGTGCCTTCTATCTGATTGCCCATGCCGTGATCCTTTGGCTTTGGACGCACATAGCAGTAAGGCATACCAAGCTCATCAGCGACGAGTGCACCCTGGGCGATGGCTCCTGTAGCAACGCCGGCTACAGCCTCAGCCTCTGGAAACTCAGTGTGGATGAGGTGAACCAGTTCCTGCTTTACGAAAGAGCGAAGCTCTGGGTAAGCCAATGTCTTGCGATTATCTGTATAAATAGGTGACTTCCAGCCAGAAGCCCATGTGAATGGGTCGTTAGGCTGCAACTTGATAGCCTTTACGGCAAGCAGTTTTTCTGCGAAAGCATTCTGTATCTTTTCCATTGTCTGATATTTATTAGTTCGTGCAAAGGTACGCATTTTCCCTTAAACAGCAAAATTGTTTCGTTGTTTTATTGTAGTTGGGTGGTGTTGTAGTTTGCTGGTTGCTGGCGCAGGTGGGTGATTATCGGTCTCAAAACTTATTTGTCACCCACTAAAAACTTAGCTATGTGAAAACAAAAAGATAGCGGAATATTTTGACTTTCAATGTTTTTTGACTATCTTTGCATTCGAAACCGCCGTTTCGGAAACCGCCGTTTCGGAAATAAAGCAAACCAAATCATAAGAGAAAAGCATGAAATTCTTTGGAAGAAATAAGGAAATATCAGAGCTACAGGAGACGAATCGTCTGTCAGAGCACACCGCACGCTTCACCATTGTCACTGGTCGCAGACGTAGCGGCAAGACCTCATTGCTGCTGAAAGCCTACGAGGATGTCAGCGATATGCTTTACTTCTTTGTAGCAAGAAAGTCGGAGGCAGAGCTATGCAAGGACTTTATAACTGAGATAACGGATAAATTGCAGATTCCAATCCTCGGAGAAGTGTCTCGCTTTGCTGACATATTCAAATTTCTCATGCAGCTTTCCAAGACACGCCATCTGACCGTCGTCATAGATGAGTTTCAGGATTTCAAGCGTGTCAATCCGTCTGTATTCTCTGATATGCAGAAAATCTGGGACCTGAACAAGGCTGAAGCGCATATCAATCTGGTGGTCTGCGGATCTATATATTCGCTAATGAACGTGATATTCAAGGGCAGCAAAGAGCCTCTGTACGGTCGCCAGACTGGAGAGATAAAGGTAACAGCCTTTCCTCCTTCCACTATCAGGGAGATTCTCGCCTGCTATAATCCTTCATTTACGGCAGAAGATCTGCTCGCTCTCTATCTCTATACTGGAGGAGTGGCGGAATATGTCGAGATGATGATGGACTCTGGAGCCACCAACAAGACTCTGATGATGGAGAAATTTGTCTGCAAAAACTCCTATTTCATCAATGAAGGCAAGAATATGCTGATAGAGGAATTTGGCAGAGACTATTCCCGATACTTTGAAATTCTGCAACTTATTGCCTCCGGTCATACCACGCGAAGCGAATTGGAAAGCATCATGAAGGTGGAGCTATCGGGATATATCACCAAATTGGAGAATGACTACTCTCTGATTTCCCGCAACATGCCACTGTTTCAGAAGACCAATCGCAATATCCGTTACCAGATAGAGGACAATTTCCTGCGCGTATGGTTCAGGTACATATATAAATACTCCTATATGCTGGAGGTCGGTGCAAACGGCAAACTGAAGGCTTTGATGGAGAAAGACTATACCACTTACAGTGGCAGAGTATTGGAAAGATACTTCAGAGCTGTAATGATAGAGAGCGAAGAGTTTACCCGCATCGCTTCATGGTGGGACAGAAAGGGCGAAAATGAGATAGACATTATCGCCGCTGACGAACTGGAACAGAGGGTGACCTTCTATGAAGTGAAGCGTCAAGCCAAGGATATCAATATCGGAATCCTAAAAGATAAAGCAGTCCAATTCTTTAATACGACGGGAAGTTTCCAAAAATTTTCTGTCGATTACAAGGGATTGTCTCTCGACGACATCTGACTCTTATGCTGGAATAAAAAAAAGTGAAAAGACGCAGAATAAATGTATTCTGCGTCTTTTCATTTAACATATAAGGTTCATGATAATTACTTCTGCTTCTTGAGCACCATTACGGTGTCATTCTTCTCACCGAAGATGTAAGCCTTGAAGTCGTCTGCCTTGATAGTGTTGGAGCGGTCGATGGCTTGCTTTACTGCATCCTCTATGTCCATACTTGCTCCGAGCATGAGAGTCATGCCGAGATTGGAGAACTTGAGCTTGTTGCCCTTGAGCTGATAATTGCCAAAGAAGCTGTTGACGCTGGCATTGCCATTCATCTTTCCATCATTCTCAAACTGGATGAAAGGTGCTGTCTCAGCTCCTACTGTGCTCTTTCCCATGGCTTTCTCGATGTTCCATGTACCTGTGATGTCCATTGCGGTCTTCTGAGTGGAGCAACTTGTGATTGCTATTGCGCAGAGCGCGGAAAAAATATACTTCTTCATAATCTATTTCTTTACGTTGATTAAATCTTGTGATATATTGTTTTTCTGGTGCAAAGGTAGTGAATTATTTCTGAATAGCAAAGGGAGAAACCATATTGTCAATAGGCTTTTCCCTATTCTAATCATGCCCCCTAAACCTACGAATGCTACGGAAAACATGATAAAAGCAGGCAATGAGGGATTTCTCCATCTCCCATTACCTGCTGTATGTATTTGTCTGCCCCGTGGCAGATCATTACTTTCTGCGTCTTACAGCAGTCTTTCTGACAGGAGTCTTCTTTGCAACGGTGGTTGCCTTAGCAGGTTCTTCAGCCTTCGCTTCTGCTTTCTGACCTACGATGTCCACCAGTTCCACCTTGAAGATGAGTGTGGAGAAAGGAGGTATCTGTCCGGCTTCACGCTCTCCGTAAGCCAGTTCCTGAGGGATATATAGCTCCCAAGTGGAGCCTACAGGCATGATAGAGAGTGCCTCTTTCCATCCTTTGATGACCTGACTTGGTCGGAGGTTGGTGGTCTGAGGGTCGCGCTTGTAGCTGGAATCGAATACTTTGCCGTTGATAAGCTTGCCTTCATACTTTACGCTGACCTCCTGATTTTCCTGTGGTACTGCTCCTTCGCCCTTGACGAGGACCTTGTACTGGAGACCGGAAGGCAGTGTTACGACGCCTTCTTTGGTTGCATTCTCAGCGAGGAATTTCTTTCCTTCCTCACGATTTTTGCCGTAGAGGCGCTCTTTCTTTTCTTCGTTCAACTGCTGAATGCGCTGTGATGTGAATTTCTCAGCATTGCCAACAGTATAGAAAGCGGTGTCATTCTGCACACCAGCGATGAAACCCTGGATAAATCTTTCCTGGTCGATAGTCGCCGTAGTGCCTTCGAGAGATTTCTGCAAGCCAGGGAGCATACGGTCGTTTAACATCTTGGCTACCTCCAGTCCCTGGATGTAAGCAGCCTTGCTTGGGTTTTCTGCCGCAGCCATAGCCTCCTTGAAACCAGCTACGAAGTCAGCCATATATGCTGTGTCCATCTTGTTTTGGAGGAGGAAAGCGACGAGACCGTTTGTATGCGCCATACCTGCGGCATAGCTAAGGGAGTCAGAACTTGTAGCGAGAGGTGCTGGAACTACCTTTTCAGCCACCTTCTTGTTCTTCTTATCCTTTTTATCATTCATTGCGTTAGCAGTAAAGAGGAATGAGCCCATCAGTACTGCCAGCAAGAGCATTGAGATTTTTTCCATTTTTGTTTGGTTGGGTGTCGGTTATATATTGTCGGTTTTTGGACGCTAATGGGATTGTTTTCATCAGTAATCTACCGATACCCCACGACCAAAAACCGACAACCGAAATAGTATTACTACTTGACGCTGATAAGCTCAATCTTGAAGATCAGAGTAGAGAAAGGCTTGATCTGACCTGACTGACGCTCACCGTAAGCGAGTGCCTGTGGGATATAAACTTCCCATACAGAACCTGCAGGCATGTGGCAGAGAGCCTCTGTCCAACCCTTGATTACCTGGTTAGCACGGAAATCCACTGGTTCGCCACGCTTGTAAGAGCTGTCGAATACAGTTCCGTCGATGAGTCTGCCCTCATAGTGTACCTTTACGACAGAAGTATCAGCAGGGATTTCGCCGTTGCCTTCCTTCAATACCTTATACTGAACACCGCTTGGGAGCACCTTTACGCCGTCCTTCTTAGCATTCGCAGCGAGGAATTTCTCGCCTGCAGCCTTGTTCTCGCCAAACTGCTTCTCAGCATATTGAGCCTTGATCTGCTGCATCTTGGTCTGTGCAGTCGTAGCAGCCTCGTCGATAGTCATGAGCTGCTTCTTGCCTGTAGTTCCTGCAATGAAGCCTGCGAGGAAGTTCTTCATAGAGATAGTCTTGGTAGAGTCATCACCGAAGAGCTCGTGATTGATACCCTTTACCATCTGGTTTGAAATCTGCTGACCAATCTGGATACCAGCATAGTAAGCAGCTGTCTGCTTGTCGTCGCCAGCATTAGCACCCTCATTGAGACCCTTGATGAATGCGTCGATGTAAGCTGTATCGACACCGAGCTGGTTTACGAGATACTGCTTCAAGCCCTGTGTCTGAGCGAGACCGATAGCATAACTTACAGTATCAATGTCTGTCTTGAGGTTAGCACTTGGAGTGTTTCCACAAGAAGTGAAAGAGAATGCAGCTGCTGCGATAGCGAAGATAGCTGCGAAAGTGATTTTTTTCATTTTGATTGTTGTTATTATTTTAATTGATTTCTTTGCATTCATTGCCTTATATGCAGGCTATAAGACTGCATATATGACCTTTTTACTGAAGTTTCGCAAGTAGCTAACATGCTACTAATCAGTAATAAAATATCAACAAATAAAAATAAATAAATATATTTTTTCTATTTTTTTCTTATTTTTCTCTATTGATATTTTACACTTCCCCACGGTAGTGGGGACTGAGGGGCTATTTATTGCTTGCGAAAGTTGAGTTTTACTTTACCTCCAGCAATTCTACGTCGAAGATAAGGGCTGCGTATGGAGGTATTGCTCCTGCTGCGCCAGCCTCTCCGTAAGCGAGGTTGTAAGGGATAAAGAAACGTGTCTTGCCACCTTCCTTCATCAGCTGAAGACCCTCTGTCCATCCTGCGATAACGGCATTGAGAGGGAATGCTGCTGGCTCACCGCGCTGGATGCTGCTGTCGAATACGGTGCCATTGGTGAGGAAACCCTCGTAATGGCATACCACTGTGTCAGTAGCCTTAGGAGACTTGCCAGTACCTTCCTTGATTACAGAATACTGCAAGCCAGACTCTGTCACCTGTACGCCATCCTTCTTAGCATTCTCAGCGAGGAACTTCTCGCCCTCTTCGCGTGCTACTTTGCCATTCTCGGCTGCCTGAGCGCGCTGCTTTGCTTCCTGCTCCTTGAAGAATTCCTGTACTATCTGCTGGCTCTCCTTGTGAGAAACCTTAAGTTCGGCACCGCTGATGGTGTCCTTGATTGCCTGAGCGAAATCATCGATATTAAGGCTGTCTGCGCCCATACTCTTGAGTTGGGATCCAATGCCCAATCCGAGGGCGTAACTTACTTTATCCATTCGGTATTAATTTTAATTTTAGTGTAAAAACATTAAATCAATGTGCAAAGTTAATATTTTTCCTTGAAACCTTTGGTTTATTTGAGAAAAAAATGCTATTTTTGTGCATTCTTAATATTTCACAATAAGAAAATGAAGAAAAAAGTAGTTGTTTTGACCGGTGCGGGAATGTCTGCCGAGAGCGGAGTGAGCACTTTTCGTGACGCTGGCGGACTGTGGGACAACTATCCCGTAATGAAAGTGGCAAGCCATGAGGCATGGCTGGAAGACCCTTGTTATGTCAATGATTTCTATAACATGCTGCGAGTGAAGTATAAAGACGTGAAGCCCAATGAGGGGCACCTCCTTGTCAAAGCTCTCGAAGATGATTATGACGTCACCGTAGTGACCCAGAATGTGGACAATCTCCATGAGAGGGCTGGCTCTTCTCACGTCATTCATCTCCACGGCGAACTGATGAAGATGTGCTCCTGCCATGATGTGGATAATCCGCGCTTTCATATCACCCTGCCAAAGGAGGGCTTCGGCGAGACCGGACTGGAGGTGCCTCATGGAGCAAAGGCGGAGGATGGCTCATTATTGCGTCCATTCATCGTCTTCTTCGGAGAGAATGTGCCGAATATGTACGATGCTGCACTGGAGGCGCAAGAGGCTGATATATTCATCATCATCGGCACTTCGCTCAATGTATATCCTGCCGCAGGACTCGTGCGCTACGCCAAGCCTGACACTCCCGTCTATATCATTGATCCGAAACCTGTAACAGCGCGTCAGAACATGACACAGATACAGGCTGGAGCAAGCGAAGGAATGCGTCAGCTTATCGCTATGCTGAAGGGTAAGTAGTCACGCTCACGCCTCTTCTTTCTACGCTTTATTACCCCGAGGTCACGCCTTGGGCAAAGGAAGAATGCGCCCATTTAAGAAGCCGCCACCGTGTCCGCCGCGTCACCGGCGGACGTGAGTTAGCTACAGGCGGACGTGAAGACATAAATTAGTTACCTCTACTGCGTCAGCACGATTTTTCACTCTTCACCCTTCCCTTTTCCCTTTTCCATCAACAAAAGAACGTAACTTCAGATTCTTCATTCTTCATTCTACATTCTTCATTTTAAAAAAACACGAAACAAACAATGAAAATAATAATCATAAACGGTCCAAATCTCAATCTCTTAGGCGTCAGAGAGCCAGGAATATACGGCGATTCTTCATTCGAATCATACCTTCCAAAGCTCAAAGAGCGCTTTCCTGACATCGAACTGGAATATTATCAGAGCAATATCGAGGGCAAACTGATAGACAAAATGCAGGAAGTAGGCTTCACATACGATGGCATAGTGCTCAATGCCGGTGCCTACACCCACACCAGCATCGCCCTCCACGACTGCATACGCAGCCTCCGTTGCCCCGTAATCGAAGTGCATATTAGTAATGTACACACACGAGAGGAGTTCCGTCATCACAGCTATATATCCCCCGCATGCAAGGGAGTAATCTGCGGTTTCGGCCTCGACTCCTATCGTCTGGCAGTCAGCGCGCTCCTGGGATAACGCTTTCCACGCTCCCCTTCTGCTGGATATATTTTGTCGTCTTGTTGTTCTGTCGTCTTGTTGTTCTGTTAAGTATATAACCAAGACAAACAACAATACAACAAAATAACAAAACAACGAAACAACAAACAAAAGATGGCAAAATCAAAGACACAGGACCCTACACACACCACTCTATACGGCGAAGCTGCACTCGACGACTACGTGCGCAGTCATTCCGATGCCGAACCAGACTATCTCTACCGCCTCTACCGCGACACTAATGTGCGACTGCTCCACGGACGCATGGCAAGCGGACATCTGCAAGGCAGACTGCTCAAGATGCTCGTCAAGATGCAACGCCCGAAAAACATCATCGAAGTGGGCACCTTCTCTGGCTATTCCGCCCTCTGCCTGGCGGAAGGTCTTGACGATGACGGGCATCTCTACACCTTCGAGATAAACGATGAGCAGGAGGATTTCACCCGTCCGTGGCTGGAGGGCTCTCCTTACGCTGACAAAATCAGTTTCATCATAGGCGACGCCACTACGGAAGCACCGCG
This sequence comes from uncultured Prevotella sp., assembly GCA_900548195.1. GTDB lineage: Bacteria > Bacteroidota > Bacteroidia > Bacteroidales > Bacteroidaceae > Prevotella. The sequence goes on along the minus strand of URJQ01000028.1, from coordinate 16,182 downwards.
CATTGCCAAGGAGAAAGGCATCCTCTTTGACCTCGCTTTCCTCGATGGCGACAAGCGCACATACGCCGAAACCTACGAGATGCTCCTCCCGATAATGTCGAAAGGCGCGATAATCCTTGCCGACAACACCCTATGGGACGGTCATGTCATCGACCCAGACTACGCTCGCGACCATCAGACGCAAGGCATCCGCCGCTTCAACGACCTCATAGCCGAAGACGACAGAGTGGAGAAAGTCATCATTCCCCTCCGCGACGGTCTGACAATCATCCGCAAGATATAGGGAATAGGGAATAGGAGATAGGGAATAGGAGATTACCTTCGTTCTCTTGCGATAATCCCCCAACAAGGCATCGCAACCGCGTCAGCGCGATTTTTCACTCTTCACTTTTCACTCTTCACTTTTCACTAAATAAGAAAAAGTAACTCCCATTCTTCATTCTTCACTCTTCATTCTTCATTTAAAAAAGCTTTCGCATCGCAATAGCATAGCTTTTACGCCCTAATAACTATGCTTTTACACCCTAAAAGCATAGATATTGCACCCTAAAAGCATAGCTATTGCATCCTATTGACAATCAGACGGTTACAAAGGCATTTTCGTCCATACCCCAAATACGGGAAAATCGAACACTTTCCCCCAACATCAGTCACCATACCAGCATGAAGACAATACTCACAATCATAGCATCCCTCTTCGCCCTCTGCCTCCCGACAGCGGCGCAAAGCGAAGACATCATCACCATCATACCGCGTGATGACAGCGTTGCCGTGCAGAAAAATGCAGGTGAAAGCGACGCTCCCATACAGCAATATCACGCCCGGAAGTCAAAGGCGAACGGCCTTCAGACCAATGCGAACGGCCTTCAGACCAATGCCGGCGAGCCATTGACAGCCACAGCACAGTCTCCAGCCCAAGCCATAGAGCCGTCCGCCAAACCGCTGGCGCTCCCTGCGCTCACCGAGCAAGGCAAGATGCCTTCGCTGAGCCATCCTTACGGACTCGGCAGCTGGTGTCACCCGATGTGGGGAAGCTTCGGCTCCTGGAACCTTCACGAGGGTCTCAACGTCTCATTAGGCCTGTCCGTCTTCTCCACCTTCGGCAGCGGAGGAACATGGAGCGGAGCCGGATTCGGGCAGAATGTGGCAATGCTCTACGCCAAGCCACTCACCGACCGCCTGAGCATAGCGGCTGGAGGCTATCTGAGCAACGCAACGTGGGCACACGACACCTTCCGTGAGGCAGGACTGACTGCCGTATTGGGCTACCAGTTTGATGAACATTGGAGCGGATACCTCTACGGACAGAAGTCATTGCAACGCAACCAACCCATGCCATGCCTTCTGCAGGACATCCACGACATGGGCGACAAGATAGGAGCTGCCATACGCTACTCGTTCTCACCATCATTCTCCGTTCAGCTCAACATCGAGAAAAGGTTTCTCAACGACAGCGGCTTCTACATCCCAAAGTCGCCTACGCCGCTTGACAGACGATAAACATACATCACGGAAACAAGTGATAATCACCGAAAAAGCGCAAAAGATTTTGCAGTCTGCACTTTTTGTAGTAATTTTGCATCCGCATTTTTCCATGGGGCATCTTTTTGCCTCAACACAATAACAACAGGTATGTCGCGATGACGATTGACGGTGTCCGCAGTACCGTCAGACCAGGCGTTGTCAGTCACATCCGCTATACAATATTTATTATGTCATATCTATTTTCATCCGAATCAGTTTCTGAGGGCCATCCAGACAAGGTGGCGGATCAGATTAGTGACGCATTGCTCGATCAGTTCCTCGCTTACGACGACAAATCACGCTGCGCCATCGAGTCATTCTGCACTACCGGACAGGTAGTCATCATGGGTGAGGTGACCTCACAGGAGTACATCGACCTCCAGGCCATCACCCGCCGTACCATCAACAATATTGGCTACACCAAGTCAGAATACCAGTTTGACGGCAATTCCTGCGGTATTCTCACCGCTATCCACGAACAGAGTGGCGACATCAATATGGGTGTGGACCGCAACAAGAAAGAAGGACTCTCCGAAGCAGAGCGCCAAGAGGCTGAGGACAATCAGGGTGCCGGCGACCAGGGCATGATGTTCGGCTACGCTTCTAACGAGACAGAGAACTATATGCCTGTGAGCCTCGACCTCTCACACCTCCTTGTCAAGACTCTCGCTGACATCAGAAAGGAAGGCAAAGAGATGCACTACCTCCGTCCTGACTCCAAGTCACAGGTTACTGTAGAATACAGCGACGAGGGAATACCACAGCGCATCGACACCATTGTGGTATCTACACAGCACGATGACTTCATCAAGCCAGGCGTACCAAGCATCACCACACAGGAAGATGCTGACAGACTGATGCTTCAGCGCATCCGTGAGGACGTGATAAACATCCTCATCCCTCGCGTGAAGGCTCAGATACACTCTGAGAAAGTGCTTGCATTGTTTAATGACGACATGAAGATATACGTCAATCCTACCGGCAAATTCGTCATTGGAGGTCCTCATGGCGACACAGGTCTCACAGGTCGTAAGATTATCGTTGACACCTATGGTGGCAAGGGAGCACACGGTGGTGGCGCTTTCTCTGGTAAAGACTCATCCAAGGTGGACCGTAGCGCAGCATATGCAGCACGATATATCGCCAAGAACATGGTGGCTGCTGGCGTAGCTGACGAGATGCTCGTGCAGCTGGCTTATGCCATCGGCGTGGCTCAGCCTGTAAGCATCTACGTCAATACTTACGGACGCTCACACGTCAACATGAAGGACAGCGAGATAGCAGCAAAGATTGCCACTCTCTTCGACCTTCGTCCAAAGGCCATCGAGCGCCAGCTCAACCTTCGCCAGCCTATGTATCTTGAGACAGCAGCTTACGGTCACATGGGCAGAAAGAATGAGATTGTAAAGAAGACATTCACCTCACTCTATCACGAGACCAAGGAAATCGAAGTAGAACTCTTCACTTGGGAGAAGCTCGACCAGGTGGACCGCATCAAGGAAGCCTTCGGTCTCTAAAAGAGCAGTTGTGGGTTGGAATAAAATATCAATAGATAAAAACAAACAAAAAACAGACAAAAAAATATATTTGTTTATTTTTATCTATTGATATTTTATTCTGACCCACAAATCGATATAAACAAAACCTATGCAGAGAAACGACAGCATACATACAGAAATAAATCAGCAGGAGACATTTATCGAGGAAAGCGAGATGCTCATGCAGAATAGCAATGCGTATGGCAAAAAGCTCCATCCGTATCAGGTGTTGCGCACTCTGCCTAAAGATGCTACGCCAGCACAGCAGGATTCTGCCATACAGGCGGCTTTCCAGCCAGCTGAGATACGCTATTCGTCACGTCCAGACACACTCCGACTGCCAGGACAACCTATCGGAAAGAGAGCAAGCGACGTGTCATTACCGCAATATTACCGCGAATCATTCTTCAAAACAGACTCACTATTCCACCCCGAACTCAACGGAGGAAGAATGGGAATGGCTGGCAACCCCTTGCCTTACAGAGCGTCAAACGATGACTTCGTCACCGGACTATTGCTCATGCTGCTCGTGATTACAATACTTACCGTGTCACGATCATTGCACTTCATCACCACGCAAGCCAAGAACTTCCTCTACCAGGAACGAAAAGACTCGACGGAAATGAAGGAGACCATCAATGAGGTAAACTATCAGTTCTTCCTCTGTCTGCAGGCTGGAGTGCTCCTGACACTCGTTTTCCACAACTATTCCCTCGAAGCAATAGGCGAGACTTACGTGGTGTCAAACTACTCATTGCTCGGCATTTACTTCGCCATCATGTGCTCCTACTTCCTCATATCGGCGGGATTGCGCAAATGGGTCAACTGGACTTTCTTCGATGCACACCAAAACAGCCAGGCGGCAGTGTCGAAACTGTTTATCACAGCAATGGAAGGAATTGTTCTTTTGCCCGCTTTGCTGCTCTACATATATTTCGGCTTAACTACAAGTTCGCTGGTGATTTATGCCATTGCAATAGTGCTTTTTGCCAAAATATTGTCCTTTTACAAGGCTTATCGCATCTTTTTCCAAGAAAAGGGGCGTTTTTTGCAGATTTTTTTGTACTTTTGCACCCTTGAATTAGTACCCCTCGCTATTTTGTGGGGCAGTTTGATGCTCGTAGGTAACTTATTGAAGGTAACATATTAATAAATATTTGACAAAGAAATTAAGAGATGATTAAGAAGATTCTGATATCACAACCAAAGCCGGCAAGTGAAAAATCACCATACTATGACATTGCCAATGACTTCGGTGTGGAACTGGTCTTTCGTCCGTTCATCAAGGTAGAAGGTCTCTCTGCACGCGAGTTCAGAGCACAAAGGGTGAACATCGCTGACTATACCGCCATCGTATTCACATCACGTCACGCCATCGACAACTTCTTTACGCTTGCGAAAGAGATGCGCGTCACTATCCCTGAAGACCTCAAGTATTTCTGTGTGACTGAAACTATCTCACTCTATATCCAGAAATACGTACAGTACCGCAAGCGCAAGGTGTTCTTCGGAACATCAGGCAAGATTGACGACCTCGTGCCTTCCATGGTGAAGCACAAGACCGAGAAATATCTCGTTCCGCTGAGCGACGTGGCTAATGACAACGTCACAAAGCTGCTCGACTCTAAGGGACTCATCCATAAGGAGTGCTGCATGTACCGCACGGTAAGCAATAACTTCACTGATGAGGAAATCAAAGCATTCGATTACGACATGCTCGTGTTCTTCTCACCATCCGGACTCAAAGCCCTCAAGGAGAATTTCCCAGAAATGAAAGCTGGAGAAGTGAAGATTGCCGCTTTCGGACCTGCAACTGCAAAGACAGTGAAAGATATGGGATTGACACTCGATCTCGAAGCTCCTACTGAGAAATATCCATCAATGCCAAGCGCATTGCGACGCTACCTCATCGACAACGAAGAGTAAGCACCCCTCTAAAGTCAAGCTCCTGCCAAAGGATTTATATCTCAAGGCAGGACTTTCCGTAATTCGGCATATTAAGTAGGTAATCAAAATTATTTTGATAATGAATAGATAATAATATTTGTTGTTGTTTTATTATAAAAATAATTCCGATTACCTACTTAGCATAATAAGAGTATAAACGAAATATGAAGAGCAGACCTTTCTCTTTTCCCAAATCTGAGAAGCTCGTAAGCCACAAGCTTATCGACCGACTCTTTGCCGGTGGCGGAAGCAAGTCCATGTCGGCTTATCCGCTTAGGCTCGTATATCTCATACTCGATGCTGACGACGAAGCACTGCAAGTAAATGGTTTGACTGGAAAGAAAAGCGACGCACAGATTCTCATATCAGTGCCTAAGCGATGCTTCAAGCACGCGGTGGACCGAAATAGGGTAAAGCGACAGGTAAGGGAAGCATACAGAAAGCACCGCGATCTCTATGACATCCCAGAGGGAAAAAGCCTCGCCCTCGCTTTCATCTGGCTCGACAGAAAGCATCATTCCTCTGAGGAAGTGGAAATGAAAGTCATCAATCTCCTTCAGAGAATGCACGAGAAATCACTCAAAAACTCTGCACAATGAAGGTGATAACAAGGATATTGGTACGCATTCTGCTGGCCCCCATCTGGTTTTACCAGCACTGCATCAGTCCTTTCACTCCCCCAGCCTGCCGATATACGCCGACTTGCTCGGAATACATGAAGCAAGCGATAGTCAAATACGGACCCATCAAGGGCGTTTGGCTCGGCATAAAGAGGCTGCTAAGGTGCCATCCGTGGGGCGGAAGCGGCTACGACCCAGTCCCATAACCATCCCCCTCAGCCAGAAGAAAGGATGGAAAGCCACCGTGTCAGCCGCGTCACCGGCTGATATTCCCCATCAATAACAAACAAACATCTAAACAACAAAGATAATGAAGAACTTTATCGAAGAACTGAAATGGCGCGGTATGCTGGCACAGATAATGCCAGGAGCCGAGGAACTCCTTCAGAAAGAGATGGTCACTGCTTACCTTGGCACTGACCCTACCGCAGATTCTCTCCATATAGGTCACCTCTGCGGCATCATGATGCTCCGTCATCTCCAGCGTTGCGGACACAAGCCTATCATCCTTGTTGGCGGCGCCACAGGCATGATTGGTGACCCTTCTGGCAAATCTCAGGAGCGTAACCTCCTCGATGCCGAGACTCTCTACCACAATCAGGAATGCATCAAGCAGCAGGTAGCTAAGTTCCTCGACTTCGATGCTGAAGGTCCTAACGCTGCAGAGATGGTAAACAACTACGACTGGATGAAGGATTTCACATTCCTCGACTTCGCTCGTACTGTAGGTAAGCACATCACCGTAAACTATATGATGGCGAAAGACTCAGTGCAGAAGCGTCTCAATGGCGAAGCTCGCGACGGTCTCTCATTCACAGAGTTTACATATCAGCTCCTTCAGGGATATGACTTCCTCCACCTCTTCCAGACTAAAGGATGCAAGATGCAGCTCGGAGGCAACGACCAGTGGGGCAATATGACTACTGGTACCGAACTTATCCGCCGCACACTGGGCAATGACCAGGAAGCTTATGCCCTCACCTGCCCTCTCATCACCAAGGCTGACGGAAAGAAATTCGGTAAGACAGAGAGCGGAAACATCTGGCTCGACCGCAAGCGCACCTCTCCTTACAAGTTCTTCCAGTTCTGGCTCAACGTCAGCGATGACGACGCAGAGAAGTACATCAAGATATTCACATCACTCGAAAAGGACGTCATCGACGCACTCATAGAGGAGCACAAGCAGGACCCAGGACGCCGTATCCTCCAGAAGCGCCTCGCTCAGGAAGTAACCGTAATGGTGCATTCACAGGAAGATTACGACATGGCTGTAGAGGCTTCAAGCATCCTTTTCGGCAAGAGTACTAAGGAAGGACTCGAAAAGCTCGATGAGCAGACATTCCTCGACGTATTCGAAGGCGTACCTACATTCACCATCGACAAGGACGTTCTCGGACAGCCTATCATCGAAGTATTCACCACTGCTGCAGCTGTATTCCCATCAAAGGCAGAATGCCGCAAGATGATACAGGGCGGAGGCGTATCACTCAACAAAGAGAAAGTAAGCGATCAGAATCGTCCTGTCACTGCTGACGACCTCATCGACGGCAAATATCTCCTCGCTCAGCGCGGTAAGAAAAACTACTTCCTTATCACTGTAAAGTAAAAAACAACGGCGGAAATTTGGTAATGTCGCAAAAAAGCATTACCTTTGCAGACGCAAATCAGACGCAATATTTTAAGCATTCACACTGTCCCATGGTGTAATGGTAGCACAACAGGTTTTGGTTCTGTTTGATAAGGTTCGAGTCCTTATGGGACAACTCTCCGCAAGAGATTACGGAGAAAACGTGAAAGTAAAATATAAAATTTCAAAAATCGTATTGCATTATTAGTGCAATACGATTTTTTTTTGTACCTTTGCCTACGGAATAATTAAATAGGTGGACTATACTATTTTATGCTAATTCAATGCCACCTGAATACATAATCTGACAGCTAACATACAACTATTAACATAAATCATAAATCAACAAAAACTATGACAAGCTTAAAAGATTTCTCCCTTGAGGGTAAAAATGCGTGGATTACAGGCGCATCTTACGGTATTGGCTTCAACATCGCCAAGGCTTTCGTGGCTGCTGGCGTGAAGAACATTATCTTCAATGACATCAACGAGGCTGCTCTCGAGCGCGGACTCGCTAACTATAAAGAGGCTGGCATCGAAAACGTGCATGGCTATGTATGTGACGTTACTGACGAGAATGCTGTAAAGGCTCTCGTAGAAACTATCCATAAGGAGGTTGGTAACATCGATATCCTCGTCAACAACGCTGGTATCATCAAGCGTATCCCTATGCACGAGATGAAGCGCGCAGAGTTCCAGCAGGTCATCGACGTCGATCTCGTAGCACCATTCATCTGCGCTTCTGCCGTTATCCCTGAGATGATGGAGCGTAAGGAGGGTAAGATTATCAACATCTGCTCTATGATGTCTGAGCTCGGACGTGAGACAGTATCTGCATACGCTGCTGCTAAGGGCGGACTCAAGATGCTCACACGCAACATCTGCTCTGAGTATGGTGAGTACAACATCCAGTGTAACGGCATCGGCCCTGGCTACATCGCTACTCCTCAGACAGCGCCTCTCCGTGAGCGTCAGCCAGACGGAAGCCGCCATCCATTCGACTCTTTCATCTGTGCAAAGACTCCTGCAGGCCGTTGGCTCGACCCTTCTGAGCTCGGTGGTCCAGCAGTTTTCCTTGCTTCCAAGGCTTCTGACGCCGTTAACGGCCACGTCCTCTACGTAGATGGAGGTATCCTCGCTTACATCGGCAAGCAGCCTAAGTAAGCCCAGAAACAACCTTAACAAAGCAATAGCAAGGCAATAAGAAGCCGCCACTGTGTTGCCCGCGTTACCGGGCAATCCCAAATGGCGCAACAACAGACAATGAGAAAGGAGCGTGACCCATCGAGTCACGCTCCTTTTTATTATCATTTAGGAATGCTATTGCTTACTTTACCTCCCAGATATCGTTGGTCTCAAGGAGCTCAGCGAAGTTATGATACTTCTTAGCAGCCTTTACTTCCTCAATCTGAGCCTCTACGCACTCGTCGTATGTAGGAGCCTCTACGTCGCGGATTACGCCGAGAGCTATAGGGAAGCCGTCGCCATTGCCCATGAGAGCGAGCTTGAGCTGGAGGGTGTTGTCCTCACAGTGTGCGTCATGCACGAGGATATCCTTCTCTGTGATGCCGTTCTCACCAATCTTAACAATCTTAAGACCGAAGCCTTCCTGCATGAGACCGAACTCTCTGTCCTTACCGAAAATCAGTGGCTGACCATGCTCTACATAGATAGCATTCTCAGCACGGCCTGCACTATTATATACAGAAGCGTGAGTACCGTCATTGAAGATAACACAGTTCTGGAGTACCTCAATCACAGAAGCGCCCTTATGTGCATTAGCAGCCTTCAATACCTCGACGGTATGCTTGCCGTCTGTAGCAACAGTACGAGCGAAGAAATGACCACGAGCACCAAAGCAAAGCTCTGCTGGACGGAATGGATCCTCTACAGTTCCGTAAGGGCTTGACTTAGAGACAAAGCCACGAGGAGAAGTAGGAGAATACTGACCCTTGGTAAGACCGTAGATACGGTTGTTGAGAAGGATCATATTGAGGTTGATGTTACGGCGGTTAGCGTGGATGAAGTGGTTACCACCGATAGCGAGACCGTCACCATCACCAGACACCTGCCATATAGTAAGGTTTGGATTAGCTATCTTTGCACCTGTAGCGATAGCTGCAGCACGACCGTGAATGGTGTTCATGCCGTAAGTAGCCATATAGTGAGGGAGTCGGCTTGAACAACCGATACCTGAGATAACTGCAGTATTGTATGGTGCTACGCCAATCTCAGCGAGAGCTTTATGGAGAGAAGCGAGGAAGAAGTGGTCACCACAACCTGGACACCATCTTGGCTGTCCTTTTTTGAAATCATTTGCTGTATATGAAGCCATAATAAATGTCCTTTCTGTTTTACTTGATGAGTGAATTAAAATATTCTACGAGTTCATTAACCTTGAATGGCTGTCCCTTAACCTCATTGAACTGAGCAGGAACGAATCCATCAACCTTCATGCGGAGATAGCCAGCGAGCTGACCCATATTCTGCTCTGCCACAACCACCTTAGGATACTTCTTTAGCACCTCTGCAGTGTTCTTTGGCAGTGGGTTGATATAGCGGAACTGTGTCATAGCGACCTTCTTGCCAGCAGCGCGCATCTCTTCCATAGCAGCACGGAGGTGACCGTACGTAGAGCCGAAGCCGACAATGAGGAGTTCTGCGTCATCTACGTCACCGATAACCTCAAGGTTTGGCACCTTGATATTGTCGATCTTCTGCTGACGCTTGTGTGTCATAAGGTTGTGGTTCTCTGGGTTTGTAGAGATAGCACCTGTCTTATCGTCCTTCTCCAGACCACCGAGGATATGCTCGAAGCCCTCACGTCCAGGCACAGCCCAGTAGCGAGTACCGTTCTCAGCACGCATATATGGAGTCCACTTGCCCTTCAGTTCTTCTGGAACGTAAGGAGGATTGATAGCATCCATCTTATCAAGTTCAGGGAGCTTGAATGCGCCAGAACCGTTAGCGATGTAAGCATCAGTAAGGAGCAATACAGGAGTCATGTGCTCAAGAGCGATTCTTGAAGCGTCATAAGCAGCATAGAAGCAGTCTGTAGGGCTGGTAGCAGCGATAACAGGGAGTGGAGACTCACCGTTACGGCCGAAGAGTACCTGAAGGAGGTCAGTCTGCTCAGACTTAGTAGGGAGACCTGTAGCAGGACCGCCACGCTGTACGTCGAGCACTACGAGAGGCAACTCCATGATAACAGCAAGGTTCATAGCCTCTGACTTCAAGCAGATACCAGGACCAGAAGTACTTGTCACAGCGAGAGCACCAGCGAAAGAAGCACCTAAAGAAGAGGCGCATCCAGCGATTTCGTCCTCACACTGCACTGTGGTAACGCCGAGAGACTTATGCTTAGAGAGTTCGTGGAGCACGTCAGTAGCAGGAGTGATAGGGTAAGAACCGAGATAAAGCTTCAAGCCAGCCTTCTCAGCGGCAGCTATAAAGCCGTAAGCGGTAGCCTTATTACCAGTGATGTCCATGTAGCGGCCAGGAGTCTTCTCCTTTGACTCGATACGACGAACGTTTGTAGCTGAAGAGTGAGTATTGTGACCATAGTCATAACCAGCCTGGATAACCTTGATATTAGCCTCAGCAATAGCAGGCTTCTTAGCAAACTTCTCGCGGAGGAAGTTAGCTACAAGGTCAAGATCGCGGTCAAAGAGCCAGCAAACGAGTCCGAGAGCGAACATATTACGACACTTGAGCATAGCCTTATTGTCCATACCTGTGTCAGCAAGAGTCTCCTTAACGATAGTAGTTACAGGGCACTGGATAACGCGATCAGGGTCGATGTTCATCTCTCCGAGGTAGTCCTCAGTCTTGAACTCAGCCTTGTCGAGGTCACTCTTTTTGAATGAATCAGTATCGATAATGATAGTAGCGCCTGGCTTTGCATAGCGATACTGAGTCTTGAGGGCAGCAGCATTCATAGCTACAAGCACGTCACATTCATCACCAGGAGTGTAAACCTGACCGGCACCAATGTGTACCTGGAAACCTGATACGCCAGTAAGGGAGCCTTGTGGGGCGCGGATGTCTGCTGGATAGTCTGGGAATGTAGAGATACTGTTGCCCACGGTAGCAGATACCGTAGAGAAGATGTTACCGGCAAGCTGCATACCATCACCGGAGTCACCAGAGAAGCGGACAACAACCTGGTCCAGCTCCTTTACTTCTAAATTTTCTGCCATAATTGATATTTTTTGTTTAAATATTCGTATATACCTTTACAATCTAAGTGCAAAGATATATATTTATATTGACATGAGAAAGTAAAATAATGTTTTTTCTTACGTTTAGTTATTATTTTGGTTATTCTTTGGTTAAATTGTCGCATTTTATTACTTTATTCTTATTATCAATGGAACGCGCTTCTGACTTGCGAAAGTCTTGAGATATTGCGCCCAAAGATTGATATCGCGGAATGAAGTAGATGGATTACGATCCCATCCAGAGCCGAAATAGTAAGTGAAATGGTTATTATCAGCGAGCTTTACGCTGGTGATAACATGGCCTTTAGCACCTCCTATCTTCTTGTCGGCAAGCATTTCCATCTGCACTTTCCCTGCTGGGACGTAAGTGCCAACGAATATTTTGCCCATTTCCTTTGCCTGACGCTCACGGAAACCATCCCACGCCACATTGACATCACCAAGGTCTTCGTATGCCATAGTGCCACTTTCGGGGTCTAATATGTAGGCTTCAGGGTTCTCATTATGCACCACTATGCCACAACATGCTTTGACATCATCCGGCAAACAGGTGGCTTTCGGAGTGGTATAGTTCACCTCTGCTTTCACCATATTGCTGCCAGCATCGATGGTAAGGATGCGCTGCTCAGCCACTTTGACGCCTTCTACGAGGCGAGTACCATAGTCGAGACGCACCGTAAGGCGCAAGGGACCACGGTCAAGAATCTCCAAATCGGTGTAACACCGAGGGTAAGATATACCAGAAGGCGAGATGAGAGCATTGGTTCCAGCGCCCAATGTAGGACCTACCTTATAGCAATCCATGCCTTTTCCGTGGTCGATATGGTAACAGAAAGCCATATACAAGGCAGTCGCCTCGCTGTTCATACCCTTTTGCTTCAGCCGATTGAAGGTCTTCCACATATTGGAATCGGTCTGGTCGGCATATAGTTCATCGAGTATGAGGTCGGTTGTACGCTTGTTGAAGAGGTCATATCCGTAGAGTTTCTCTCCTTTTTTCTGCGTTTCCGGACCATAGAGTCGGTAAGCTATTCTATCATTTTCGAAAGAAAAATCGTCTTGTCGCTCGGGATAACGACGTCCGAAGACGCGTGGAGCGTAATCTGAAGACTGTGCTTTTCTGGCATGAAAGATGCGTTTTCCCTTGGCTTTCAATTCAGGAGACAGGAATATCCTCTTCCCGTCGTATGTCTTCTGTGATGGTATCTCTTTTCCTTCAGCGTCAGTAATGATGATGTTGGCGTCATCGTCGTTGACCTTCAGCTTGCGTCTTACTTCCTTTTCGCTAAGCTCTACCATCTCTGGCATACGGCTTGTGGCGAGAGTATTGGTGATGATAATGGCAATATCATCCTTCTCTGCGGCTGAAACGCAAAGTACCTGACATATAAACAGTATGAAAAAAGATATGTATTTCATCGTATATGATAGGTATTAGGTCAGGTCCACCCTTTCTACCTCCACATCTTCATTAAGGAAAATGGTGGCGCATTCCTTGAAGCGCTCCGGATTTTCGGTAGTGAAATAGCGTGTATTTCCGTGCTTGGAGCATTTAGCATCCATTTCAGCATGGCGATGAAGGTAATCCTCCAGACTTGCAGCGACATACACTCCCTGTGGAACGATGTTGATGCCTTGTGGCACAGCCTTCTTCAAAGCATTCATCAAGAGAGGATAATGCGTGCATCCGAGGATGATGGTATCAATCTTATTGTCTTTTTCGAGCAACTGATTTATGCGTTTTCTGACGAAATAATCAGCGCCTTCAGTCTCAGCTTCGCCTGCTTCGACTATGGCAGCCCACAGTGGGCACGCCTGTCCAGACACCTTGATGTCGGGAAAGAATTTCTGAATCTCTATGGTGTAGCTTTCGCTTTTCACCGTTCCCTCTGTGGCTACAAGGCCTACATGCCTTGACTTGGTGAGGTTTCCGATAATCTCTACCGTAGGACGAATTACGCCGAGGACGCGTCTGTCAGGCGCTATCACTGGCAAATCCTTCTGCTGAATGGTACGCAGAGCCTTGGCAGAAGCGGTATTGCATCCGAGGATTACGAGGTGGCATCCCATGCTGAAGAGCTTGAGCACAGCCTGGCGCGTAAACTCATAGACCACATCAAAGGAGCGCGGGCCATAAGGAGCTCGTGCATTATCGCCGAGATAGAGGAAGTCGTACTGTGGCAATCGCTTGCGCAACTGCTGTAGTATGGTGAGTCCTCCATATCCAGAGTCGAAGACTCCGATAGGTCCCATGGCGTTATTCTTATCCATTAAACGGTAGAAAAGTTATTTTAAGATCTGTACTTTACTTCAAGACATCATTTAGGAGCGTAGTGATATTCTCCGCCATTGCAGGATTGAGGTAAGGACAAGCATCGCTGTCAGTATTGACTATGAGTATGTAAGCACGCTCATTACCGATAAAATAGAGAGCTTTAGCAATCTTATCATGCAGCGGTTTCATAGCTTTCTCCTCAGCATCAGCGAGCAATCTCTTTGCTTCCTCCTTGAAAGCGACGTTTCTTTCCATCATGCTCTGCAACTCGCTCTGTCGCTTTTCGCGAATAGCCTTAGCCATAGATTGCTGAGTATCGAGGAAGAGTTCATACTTTTCATTAAACTCCTTCTCTGCATTCGTCATCTCATTCTCATACTGAGCGCGAAGATCGTCGAGATGTTTCTGCACTGTAGCATACTCAGGCATGGCACGCAGCACCTCATTATAGCTGAAATAGCCTATTTTCATCTGGGTAGCTGTGTGCTGTGTCTGATGGTTTGTCCCTGCAATATCCTGTGCTTTGGCAGACTTTAATGCAGGAATAATCGCCAAGAGGATTAAAAACAGATACTTGCGCATATTCAAATAAGAATGAAGAAATGATGTAGTGACGCTAAAAAAATAAATTGGTACGATTTGAGAGAAAAAATGTAAGATGTCAATAAAGGTCTCAACCTCATCTTTTTGGCTGTTTTCCTCCCTCTCATCGGTCGTATAGCCCGCTATACTCCCTCTTCGAGTGAGAATAAACATCTCAAAAATCTGAAGCTCAAATCATACCAATTTATATTTTCACCGTCACTAAGCAAAAAGAGAAAGAACAATTATCGGGAGTCAGAAGCGAAGCAGACATGAAAAAATGAAAAGCGAAAAATGAAAAATACGCATTAGTAATACAGCCTATTCCCCATGTGAGGAAAGGAGCAACAGCATTTTTCTTCTTTCACTTTTCATTTCCATATCTGGCATTTTAGGCCTTAATGATTATTTAAGTTTGTTGAGTTCAGCCTTAACTTCAGAAGTAACATCCTTAGAACCTGTACCGATATAGAGAGCGGCACCCTGCTCGAAGATGTAAGTATATTGACCAGCCTTACCTACATTCTGAATAGCAGTCTGTACTTTCTTGTAGATAGGAGCCATCATTTCCTGCTGTTTCTTCTGCATTTCCTGCTGGTTTTGAGCGTAAGTCTGCTGAATCTTCTGGTACATTTCAGCGAGAGAAGTCTCTGTCTCCTTCTGCTTTGTAGGCGCCATAGTAGCCTTTGCCTTCTCATACTCATCGCTCTTGCGCTGGAGTTCCTCCTGCATAGCCTTGAGATCATTCTCATACTGCTGTGCGATAGCCTGGAGTTCACCGTTTACCTTAGCGATTTCAGGGAGAGTCTGCATGATGCTCTGAGTATCTACATGTCCGAACTTCTGTGCCATTACAGCGAGAGGCGCGAACAGCATCATCAAGATGATAATCTTTTTCATTGTTTTGTTTTGTATTTTTTTGTTGTTATTTATCTGCTATTATTTAGGTTGTTCTGCATTCTGCGAGACATGGATATACTGATAATCAGTATTGCTCTTCTGAGTCCACGTCACCTTTGTCTCACAGTGCCATTTCGGCATACGCGATACAAAGGTAACATAAAAGGCTGAAAGGGCAAAAGTTTTATTGTCCTTTTAGTTTAATTTAGCAATTCCGATGCAAGTTATTGCACACTATAGCCTAATTTCTGCAAAACTTCGTTAGAGATGTCAATCTTTGGCGATGCAAAGATGATGCCGTTATCGGATGCTCTATCTATTACCATAGAGTATCCACGAAGCTCTGCTATGTCCTTCACAGCGTTGTAGATTTCCTCCTGTATCGGTGACATGAGGGACTCTCTTTTCTTGAATAATTCGCCTTCCGGACCGAAGTATTTCTTCTTTAGTTCGGCAGCTTCTTTCTCTTTCTGCATGATAGCTTCCTGCTTTGCTTTCTTCTGTTCCTGTGACAGGAAAACCACCTCATTCTGGTAGTTCTTATACATGGTGGCAGCTTCGAGGTTAAGTGCCTCTACTTCAGCCTGCCATTTCTTGGAAACTTGTGCTAATTGCTCGTTAGCACGCTCGTAAGCAGGGATATTCTTGAGCACATACTCCATGTCGATGAGGGCATATTTCTGTGCGTTTGCCGTCAATGAGGCTATTGCCAGAATGGCGAAGAGGATTAGTTTTTTCATTGTTTGGTTGCTTTTTTTATTGGGATTATTATTAATATCGGGCGGTAACGCGGCTGACACAGTGGCGGTTACTTGTGATTGCTGTGCGCTGGTAATCTGGCGGTGATTGGAACAGCCTATTTGGGGTGCAAAGTTACTATAAAATCTGCAGATTACAAAATCTTTCTGGAAAATTCATGAAAGCGCCGTTATCGCGAAGTGAAAGCTAT
>URJQ01000027.1 GCA_900548195.1 uncultured Prevotella sp. | reverse complement strand
CCTAAACATTCTTCAACACATGGGTTGATGAGCGCAGACACCTTTAAATTATGTTCACGCCTCCTGCCGCCTTGACGATGTCAGTAAGACGTGACTCACGCTTGGCAAGGGCATAGACTCCAGGGAAATTGACTTCCCCCTCGATTCTGATGTTCTGCTGCACTGTGTAGCCTGGGCTCTTGCGCACATATACCTCGTCAAACGGTTCGAGGCAGAAGCCTTGCTCGCCGTCAATCACGAAGCCGTCCTTGAGAGCGAAACTGTAGGTCTTCGCGATGACTGAATCTGCAGTCAGCGCCTTAGGATTCTTCACGCGGCGTGCCACATCGACTTTCACGGACGAAGCAGTCTCATTGAGTCCTCCCGCCTGAAGCACGAAGTCTTCAAGCGTCTCATTCTCAGCATATTTATACACACCAGGGAAGCGCACTTCTCCATGGATGGTGATGGTGCGGTCGTCTTGTCGCTCACTGATTGTCGGGATGAAAATTACATCCTCATTCTGCAAAGCGACGTCAGGAGATTTACCAGACATTATGCCTTCTATGTCAAGGCTTATCACTTTCAGCGTACGGTCACGGTTCATGCGGTGCATTACGGCACGAGCTGTGAAAGCTTCTTCTGTCAATCCCTCTGATGCTTCTATCAATGAACGCACAGTGGATATCTCGTCTCCTATCTGATACATTCCTGGACGGAAGACTGCACCCTTCACCTCTACCATATTCTCAAAACGAGGAATGATGGAATCCACGGTAACAGAGTCGCCGTCAGCCACATGGAAGGAACTCATGTCAAACTCTGCCACATTGTGGACGGAGTACCTGCTGCCGTTTTTGCGGATGACGCGGAGCGACTTGGTGTAGGCATCGCTTGCGAAACTGCCGGCATAACGGAGAAGAGTGGTCAAGCTTTCCGACTTCTTCATCTCGTAATACATCGGGCGCTTCACCTTTCCGGCAATGTCAACGATACATTCATAAGGTCCTACCATTATGACATCATTATCCTGAAGGCGAACGTTACCGTTCATCTTGCCATTCAGGATATAATCGTAGATATCCACATTACTGAGCAACTTACCCTTGCGAAACACCTTAATGCTGCGCAATGTACCGATTTCATTCACACCGCCTGCCATATAGAGCGCATGGAATACGCTGGCAAAGGCAGACAGAGTATATGTACCTGGAGACATCACCTCACCCATCACATTGACGGTGATAGTGCGTGTCTGACCCAATGTCATCTTTATGCTGCTACTGCTGTAACGTGCGCCGAGAGTGCTCTTCAGTCGGGCATTTGCCTGATGTACTGTCAATCCTGCAATATTGACAGGTCCGAAGCCATCTATGGTGATGTCGCCATCAGGACTCACCGTATAGACTTGTGATTTCTGGGATGCTCCATAGATATCCACCTTTACCTCATCGCCAGGACCCACCACGTAATTCTGCGGAGTGGCAATGTTCATCACCGGCTCAAAGGTGAGGTCTTCACGGTTGAAGATGTTTCGACCGAACACCTTGCGACCATGATAGAGCGATTCTCTATTGGCGTCTTCGTCCATCGCATCATCTTCAAATCCGAAGCCTTGAAGTTCCGTTCTTATAGCTTTGTATTCCTCATCATCGGCATCCACATCCATCTGATTGAGATTGCCATTGCTGTTAGAACTATATTTGTTACTGGTATAGTTGCTGGATTTCTTATTATCCCGACTCTTGTTCTTTGCGAGTCTGGTGCCTTTTTTTGCGTCACCATTGTTCTTTCGAAGCGTATTTTCCGCCTTTGACACAGACTCATCGGCTACAATGCCGAGACCACCGTTTTTCAACTGACGCTCATACTTCTGCCTTATGCGGCGAATCTGGGAAATATCCACTCCTTTCTGCATAAGTTTTGTCACAATCTGTGCCTGAGAGGTTCCTGCATCATGCTCCTTGATTACATACTGAAGCACCTGATCATCGGTCATAGTGGACTGAGCATTTGCAAACGCAAAACCCAGAACGGCAAACATTACGATAGTAAGAAATCTTTTCATTTATTATTTTTGGGGTTATTTTCTGTTAGAGTAGTTGAAAGGTTTCACTTCGGCATTACTTTATGGGCAGAAACAAATCTCTGGGCATAAGAATTCTGCTTGGCTGACTCCTTATATTATAATATAACTTAGAAATGTCTAATTTGTTGTGACTGATGAGGTCAATAAATTAAAAAAGACTTGCAAAGATAGCATTTTTTGGCGAAATAACAACAAAACTGCCACTTTAATTCATAAAAAATAGGAATAAAACGGAGTATGTAAAGAAAAATTTGTAAGTTTGCAGGCGTTTTTCAATTAACACAAAAAGCAGAAAATGAATTTAAGATACTTTATCCCCTTAGTATTTGCCCTAATTCTAACGATGTTCTCATGTGGCAGACAGAAGGTCTCCGAAGAGCAGATAATGCAGATTGATGTGTCAAAGCAGATAGTCAATGACTCCATGATTTATGGTCTGGCTTGCGAAGGCACTAACGACAGCGTCGTAGTAATCTATCCCCTTTCTGGCGAAGACCCTGTCACTTATTCCTGTATTGATGCTTACAAAGCGAAGCATATCATAGGCAAACCTGAGATAGGCGACTGGATTGGAATAATGATCGACAAAAACGACTCCACCGCTACCTCTATGATTATAAATCTGGATTTGCTCAAGGGCACTTGGACTTACCCCGTAATGCCTACTTTCAAGGACTTCAAAAACCTCAGCGAGAAGATGAGAAAACGCATGGAGGCAAAGGCCATCAAGGAGCTTCCAGACTCTGAGAAGGCTCTCTATCTAATCCCAAGGGAATACGGTTTTTCTCTCAAACGCAATCATATTGCCCAGTCCGTAGGAATGGTCTATAGTGGCAATGGCATGAACGATGACAGTCCGGTGGAATATCCTGAGGTGAAGCTATATGAGCAATGGTTTTCATGGAACGGAAGACTTATCCTTGTCTCTGCAAAAATGCTTTCTCCTGATGCAATGGGAAAGAAGCATAAACAAGAGATAGTCTTTGATACCCTCGATTTTGTCTCATTGAGCGGCGACTCCCTCATTCTCACGTATAAGAACAATCGTATTGGTTTCCACCGCAAGACTGACGCCATCTCTGCCAATGCCGAAGCTACAAAGAAAGCACAAGAGGCTGACAGAAAGGCTATTGAAAATCTGAAACAGTAATTCACTGTGGGCAATACTATCTCCGTAAAAACCAACTTTATAAACCAAATAAAAATATCAGAATATGGACACAACAACAACTAAACACGACGACAGAGTGCAGAAAGCCGTAGAACTGTTTATGCAAGGCTACAACTGTAGCCAATCTGTATTTCTCGCTTTCGCCGACCTGTACGGCATGGACGAGGACATAGCTAAGCGCGTAAGCGCAGGCTTCGGAGGCGGAATCGGCAGAATGCGCATGATGTGTGGCGCAGTTTCCGGTATGGTGATGCTTGCCGGACTTGACGCTGGACAGACTGAGGGTAATGACAGAAAAGGCAAAGCAGACTGCTATGCTGTAGTGCAGGGTCTCGTAAATAAGTTCAAGGATGAAAATGGTTCTGTGATATGTGCCGAACTGCTCGGAATGAAGGGCTGCAAAGTGGTAAAAAACTCCAACATCCCTGATGAGCGTAATGCTGAATACTACCGTGTCCGCCCATGCTCACAGAAGGTGGAGAATGCTGCAAGACTCTTCGCTGAGTACCTTGCTTCAAAAGAAGCGTCAGAATAGTCCTTGTATTAAGTACTGAAGTTTCGTAAGGGGCTCACAAACTGCTAATCATTGATAAAATATCAATAAACCCAAATCCTAATGACCGATTTGGGTTTAAAGTTACTGTTATAGTATTTGTCTTTTTGCAACAAATAACATTTTTTGAATTCCGATTGCAAAAATACATATTTTTTTTCATACTGCAAGAATTTCTTTATTTTTTTTCGCAAAAAAAGAAAAAGTGACCAAAATAGCAATCAAAAAACACACATTTTATCCTATATTTTGATGATTTGTCGCATTTAAGAAGGGAATAAGAGAGAATTGAGGTCTGATTGTTATTATGCTATTGAGATTGGAGGTGTTGTTGCTTTCTTGAGGAAGGGAAAGGATAATAAGGATTTGAACAGAACCAAAGACGACTCTGTTATTTATCCTTATCCCACTTATTCTTTCGCTTTGAGCGGAAAGGCTGGGCATTGACGCCCGAACCATATCTTCCTTTCGTCGCTCCACGATACTGATTCCAGCGGTCTATAATGCGATTGACATAGTCTGCCGTCTCGAAACCACGCATATATCCATATTTCACTACAGGGTCATTATAATACTGGGGTGTCTGCAGTCCGAGGACAAACTCGCGTACTTCCGCCCATCGCTGCGGGTTTCTGCCGTATTTCTTTGCTAAAGCCATTGCATCACGGATGTGATTATAACCTCCATTATAGCACGCGAGAGCGAAATGCAGGCGTTCCTGCCGGTTTGGAACATCAGCAAACCTGCCCTGCAGCTCCGCCATATAGCGACAGGCGGCATGTATGTTTGCCTCCGGCTCGTAGATCTGGGCACGAGGCAGTCCGAGATGGTCTGCCGTGGAAGGCATTATCTGCATGAGTCCGCACGCTCCAGCCCATGACTTGGCCTTAGGGTCGAAACAGGACTCCTGATAGCACTGCGCCGCGATAAGGGTCCAGTCACAGTTTGCCACTCCGGCATACTTGCGGAAAAGCGGGTCATAACGGGAGATTACCGCATCCTTCCTGTTGAGCATAAACGGATAGATGTGGCGCTTGACGAATCCCACGGCGAGGGTACGCTTCATCTCCTGCTGGGTGGAGGCTATCATCGAAACCTTGAACCACGAATGGAGAGCTTTAGCAAGCTCCGTACTGCTCTGGTTTACTGCCCAGGAATAAGTCTTGAGACTATCATGAACACCACACAGAGTCAGACCTTTATAGTTGAAACTCGTTTTCAGTTTTTCGTCTTTTGCCAGGGCTGTTTCTTTCTTTGCCTTTGATTCTTTCTTTGTCCCTGCTTTTGATATTATAGTTTTCCCACCATTAAGAGGAAGCGGAAAGGCAATAATGTCAGCCTCTCCATCGCGCAATCGCTTTATCATCTCTGTGGTATCTCTACATTGCTCTACGCGAAGAGATACACCTAACTTTTGCGCAAACTTCTCACAAAGGAGATAATGCAAGCCAAGTCCATGTCCGCGATATTCATAATATGTCTCAGGTCCGGACATAGTAAGCATTATCAATTCGCCTGCATTGACAATATCTCCAAGCGACATCTGATTGGACTCAATGCTATCATTTGCTTGTTTCTCCGCATTCTCATCGTCATCATCCTCTATCACTTCTCCCCAAGGGGTAATATTTGGGTGTTCTTTCTCCCTTATGAGGTCACAGGAAGAAAGAATACATAGAACTATTATAAATAATGAGGAAATGCGCATTGAGATTATTATATTCCGAAGACACATATTCTGCTTTACTTACCGCTCCATTCCTCCAAGATAGTGCGCTGACCTTTGATTTTAACTCCAGCGGTATTCTTGAGTACAGAGGCTAATTTCTTACGATCAATGGCTACGTATGTGTAACGGTCATAAACGTCAATACGACCTATTTCAGCGGATTTCAGACCACCAATCTTACATAGAAAACCTACGATATCGCCTTTACTAATCTTATCTTTCTTACCTTTTCCGATGTAAAGAGTCGTCCTGGACGGCATTATCGGACGGCAAACAGTGGTCTGAACAACGTATTCTTCTGGATTTACATCGATAAATTCAGGTACGGTCTCTTCAGGACCAAGAAGGAAAAATGTCTTTCCCTTTGCATCCCATCGCGCTGTGCGTCCTACTCTATGGATATACTCACTCTCTGCGAGGGGAAGATGATAATGGATGATACTTCCAATGGACGGAATGTCAAGACCGCGTGAAGCAAGGTCTGTGCAGACCATGATATTTACAGAGCCATTACTAAACTGATAAAGGGCTTGCTCACGCTGGCGCTGATCGAGGCCTCCATGGAAGACAACGTGGGGGAAACCATTATCACGCAGATAATCTGACACACGCTCTACCGAGTCACGATAATTGAGAAATACTATGCAAGATTCATTGCTTACTTCGGAAAGGAGGAGCGAAAGCATAGGAAGCTTATCCTTCTGTTCGCTTTTCACCAAATACGTCTCCACCCTGTCATTGGTCTGCTCTTCATCCACAAGGAAGGAGAGCTTGGCTGTACGTCCCATATTGACATAATTAGGAATTGCGTCAAGGTCTGTGGCAGAAAGGAGAATACGGCGACAATCGTCAGCCAAGAAGCCGACAATAGCATTCATCTCACGTGCAAAACCCATCTCAAGACACTTGTCAAATTCATCAATCACGAGAAATCTGACATTGTCACAAATGATATTGCCTTTCTCCAGATGATCGAGAAGACGACCAGGAGTGGCAAAAACGATCTGTGGATTTACATCGCGCATACGGCGATGCTCATCCATTGCAGGACGACCACCATAACAAGCCATTCCGCGGACTCCACACTTCATATTCTTCAGCACCTCGGAAGACTGGAGAGCAAGTTCACGTCCGGGAGTTATTACGAGCATCTGCACATTGATATCGTCACGGTCTATCTGTTCCTGGAGTGGAAGAAGGTAAGCTAAAGTCTTGCCGGTGCCAGTAGGAGAAAGGATTACGATATCCCGTTCGGTGGCTTGGCATTCCTCGGTCACTGCCTTCTGCATAGGATTAAGTGTCTGGATGCCTAAATTATGGAGGATGTCTTTGTACATGGTTTGTTGGGGATTGTGGAGTTGGTTGTGGGTTATCGGTTATTGGTTGTCGGTTATTGGTATTATAGTGAGACAAACCCGCAAGAGGCATACACATTCTAACCAAAAACCGTCAACCAACAACCAGCTATCATTCTATTTCAGAAAATTCCTTGCCCAGATTAAGGTTTAGATAGATGGTGTAGAGCACTGGGCGCCATTTATCTTTTTGATCAGGAGCGAGAGCACGGTATTTTTCCATATAAGGACGGCATTTGCGGTAAAGAGCATTCGCCTTTTTCGTGCGTTCCGCGGAACTAAGCATAGTGTTACTCTCCTTTTCCAATGCCTTATTGTAGTATGCAAGGGCAATATTGTAATACACTTCAGCAATGGAATCATTCTGAGAAAGAAGCACCATACCTTCGTTGATACACTCTTCATACCTTGTAAGATTGAGCAAAAGTGTCTGATGTGTCACTCTTAACAGGATGTTTGCCGTATCTGCCTTCATCACTTTTTCTGTCAGAGAAAGTGCATCCTGGTATTTCCCCTTATCACAATAGCAGTTTACAAGGCGTGGGAAAAAGAATGTAGATGTAGGAAAACTATCCACTCCCACCCTCAGATACTTGATATAAGAAAGTGAATCATTCTGCTGATAATAAATGTCAGAGAGACAATGGAGGGAGATTTCAAGGCGCGGAAGATATTTGAGCGCAAGGTCTTTATATTTCAGAGCTGCAGGAAAATCTCCTTTCTTATATCCGGCTACCAATGATACCGAGGACGCATGAGCGGCAATAGTGGTGTCAGAACTAAGCTTTATGGCAGAGAACAGATTCCAATTAGGGGCGGAAAGATAAGTATCCATAAACTGTACCGCCTCATCATATTTCTGATGATTCAGGAAATAGATGCCTCCAGTGTAGAGATTATGATAGAAATGGGACAGTTGAAAGGCATGCTCCTTACGATATTTGAGCGTAATACGTCCCTTATCATTTGGCAAAGCGTCGATGGAATCAAAGCGGTCAAGGAGCAGAAACATTTTTCTCGCAGTGACAAAGAGAGATGCCGTGTCATATTTCTGCTTGAGAAAGAGCTTCTCATTTCCTTGCTGATATTGCTTTTTCAGCACATCATACAGAGCAAGATACAGTCTTTCATCCTTTTGATTCAAAGAATCTTGCAAGAGTTTGTTAAGGGAAGATTCCACTCTCTGCAGATTACTGCCAGACTTTAATGAAGCCTTAACTTGTTCAAGTTGCTTCTTCACCTCCTTCTTTCGCGCCTTAGCCTCCTGCTTTGTCTCAGGAGACGAGTTAATTACCGAAGAAGGCAATGCCATCATCGGTAAAATATTAAGAACAAATATAAAAAGAGATGCAAGAATTTTCATTTTCCTTATTTCCTGAATATCTGGCTTGGAAGCCCTTTTGACATTAGTAATTTCTGATCTTTCTCAATGAGAGTTTTGTATTCTTTATCCGACTTTTTCTTGAGTTTTGCCATCTGCTTCTTATAGAGGTCAATTCTCCGCAACACATATTGCGTAAAGTCATCATTATATCCGAGACGCTGATTGGCAGCAATCTTGTCACCTTCCATTTCTATTGCAGTGGAGACATCATCTATAGCAAGCATCAGTTTTCCCATCGCCTCTTCCACTTCTGCACGCAGTATATAATTCTGCGGATTTTTTCCGTGGAGTTCCAGCAGATGATTGACGTCATCATAAGCCATCTGCATTTTGTTTTCGGCAAGGTCCACACGCACAAGACCTGTAAGCGCCCCTTCATGCTCTGGAGCATATTTCAGCACCTGCTCATAGTCCTGACGGGCAAAAGCATATCTTCTGAGTTTTACATTTGTAAATGCTCTGAAATAGAAAGCGCCGAGATGCGTAGGGTAAAGGTCAAGAATATTGGAGTATTCATCCATAGCATACTGCCATTGTTCGAGAGCAATGTTAGCCTCAGCCTTTCTCATTCTCAATTCGAGCGACTTAGGATTGCGCTCTATAAGCTGCGAAAGATAGGACAAGGAATCACGCCATTCCTGTGCGGTCTGTGCAGAAGCATGGACCGTAGAGAGGAATAGCGTGATTACTATGATAAGTATTCTCATTATTTCAGTTGGGAATTGTGGGTTATTGCTTGTCAATAATTACTGCCGACAGCCTTCTCATCCGCTTGCTCATCAGGATATCCAAGAAGCATAAAGCGAAATGAATACCCACGGACTAAGCCTTGCGGATAAAGTCAACAATCCACTCTCCGACTTCCTTAGTGCCATATTTAGCACCGCCTTCCACCTGAATCTCAGGAGTACGGACATTCTGGTCGAGAGAAGCGTCAACAGCTTTTCTTATAAGTGCGCCCTCTTCCTTGAGGTCAAAATACTCATAGAGCATAGCGACAGATAGGATTTGAGCGAGAGGGTTTGCAATGTTGAGTCCTTTACCTTGTGGCCATGAGCCGTGAATTGGCTCAAACACTGGAGTAGAAGAACCTGTAGATGCAGAAGGGAGAAGTCCCATCGAACCTGTGATACAAGAGCCTTCATCAGTGAGGATGTCACCGAAAGTATTCTCTGTCACCATAACGTCGAAGAACTTAGGGTCCTGTATCATGCGCATTGCAGCATTATCTACATACATATAGTCGGTAGTGACATCAGGATATTCCTTTTCCATTTCCTGCGCCACTTTGCGCCAAAGGCGAGAAGATGCGAGCACATTTGCCTTATCCACCACAGTAAGGTGCTTACGACGCTGGCGAGCATACTGATAGCCTACTCTGAGAATGCGCTCCACTTCAGGGCGAGTGTAGTAATTGGTATCGAGAGCATCCTCAGTACCGAGTTGTTCATTCATTGCAGGCTCCTGCTTCTTACCGAAATACATTCCGCCTGTAAGTTCACGAATGCAAATGAAGTCAGCTCCACGAACGATTTCATCCTTCAGAGGTGATTTATGCACGAGACAGTCGAATGTGGTTACAGGACGTATATTTGCAAAGAGACCGAGCTTCTTACGCATTGCAAGGAGTCCTTGTTCTGGGCGAACCTTTGCAGTTGGGTCATTATCAAACTTAGGATCGCCAACAGAAGCGAAAAGCACAGCATCGGCTTCCTCACATGCCTTAAAGGTTTCCTCTGGGAATGGGTCGCCAACTTCATCAATGGCATGGGCACCACAGAGTGCCTCATTATAACTAACTTCATGTCCGAACTTCTGAGCTACGGCGTCCATTACGGCAACACCCTGCTCCATTATTTCCGGTCCGATACCATCACCGGCCAGTACTGCGATTTTCAATTTCATATTATTTCGTGTTGTTTTGTTGTTTTTTCGTTATAAAACGAATGCAAAATTACACATTTTTCTTGACAATTCAAAAGAAATGTGGATATTTTAATTTTGTTTAGTGGTTTGATTATTTTGCAGATTTGCAGTTTTTGACTGGTTGTGGCTTTTTGGTTGTGGTTTTTTGGTTAGAATATGAATGCCTCCTACGGATTTATCTCACTATAATACCAACAACCTACAACCAACAAGCAGAGAAGCACTCTCCTACTCCTTTACTGCATAAATTCTGACAGAACTATTGAGCCCAGAAGGCACTGGGGTCCATCCATCATACTTTGTCTTCTTATAATTGATGTCCACCACGTTTATCTCATCAAACTTTCTCCATTCCACTCCACGGCGGTCGAGGTCAGCGATACGGTTTGCTGGGAGATTAGTGACTTCCACACGGATGGTATTCTCACCAGATTTGAGCACAGAGGCATCGAATGTAAGGACATAAGGCACAGCCCATGCGCATCCCACATATACATTATTTATATATACGCGAGCGGACTCACGCACATCCCCGAGGTCGATAGCCCAGCGATCAGATACTTCAGACGGTGCTTTCGTCACCACCTTTGACTTACCTTTCGCATTCCTTACGAGGGAATTGATGGTGAGCTTGAAGGTCGTCTCATAGACTCCCGTGCCCATCGTCACCTTTGCAGAGTCGTCATCGAGAGTCTCCCAGGTCTGGAGATTATTGATGAAGAACGAGCCTGGCACCTTAGGAGCTTCTTCCGTGAAGGACAAGCACCATCCTTTGTTGATATCCACTTCCGTTCCCTTCATCTCTACAGTCTTCTGATAAGGGAATGCAGGAAGATTGTCAGCATAGAGTTCTGGAACAGAATTACTGAAAGTCTCAAGAATCATGGACTGACCTGAGCGCAAGGCTATTCTTACTTGACCGTCTGATGTCTGGGCAGCATATCGTTCGCCTGTCATTGGGTCAAACCACATAGCATCCTTGAAATCCACTGCAAGTGCCACCATTGCGTCAACATCCTGTGGAGTAAGATTTGAAATGAAGTAATGGAAGCCTTTTTCATTCTTCCTTCTGATCATCTTTATTCCATATTTCACCTTCATCTGCTCTGCTTTTGCAGCCTTCTCCATGCTTTCAGCATTGACGCCAACCATGATATTGGCACCTTGATTTCTAAGTTCATCAATGTGTTTACGCACAGCATCCGTCATTATAGTGCCTTCATCTGGGATGATAAGGCCCTTATACTGCTGTCCTGCAGCGGTAATGAGCATTCCATTACGGCAGGTTGTGGTGAGGATATACTTCTCACTGATGTAATCGCAGTCAAATCCAGCCTTGTCAATCTTGCCAATTGTCTCTACAAACTCTGGTGTGAGTTCATTCATTGTATGAATGGCAAACTGCATAAGGCGCTTCTTTGTAGTACGCTTTGCCCACATATTCCTTACAGGAAGGAGAGTAAGGAAATCATTATCTGGCTTGCCCCACTGGAGGAAGCTCTGGCTTCTCTCGATGTATTTCATCAGTTCTGGAGCGTCACGCCAGATGCTGTTGGTAGGACTCATATCGACACTGGCATAGAATTTCCATCCTGGCCATACATCATCTTTAGGAGAATAGCATGTACCGTGGAAATAGACATGATTGACCCCTGCACAGAACATCAGGTCGAGGTCTGGTTTCATCTGTGAGAGACTGGTGCGGAAATGCTCTGTAAGCCATGTAAAAGTCTCGCTTGAGACAAATGGTTTCCCATTGATATGAGCGGCAGAAGGAGCATATTTCAGCATAGAAAAGTCAGAATCGTTCTTTCTCGTCTTGCCAGGATCCTGACGTAGTCCCTTAATTCCAAAGTTTGTAAGGCCGAAACCTTCAATTTCCGGAATGTCAACAGCAGAATAACAGTCTATAAGATTTGCAGGCGAACCATGAGCCTGGTTTCTGGTAATCGCGCCATGACTATGAGCCCATTGCGTCCAGACGGTGGTGAAATTATCGAGAAGAAGGTCGCCAAGGGTCTCTCTATAGTCCATTACCACCTGTTTGTCTCCATCGACGAGGCGGTCAAAGCACTCTTCGAGACTGTAACCTCTACGATTCTGGAATTCCTTGAAAAGGTCTGTGGTGTAATCTCCTTCGCTTACTTCATAGGAATCATTAAAGAATGTATGAGGATAAGGCGTATTAGTTCTCTCGAAAGCCTCGCTGATATGATTGAGATAATTCTCCACACTGCGACGATTGAAATGATCTATCACGTAGCCTTGTCCTCCAGGAGCGGCACGTTTCACCATCATCACTCCATATTTCTGCCACAATGTGATGATTCTCCATGTGCCTTTACCGAGCTTCTGCTTCTGTCCAGCAAGCGGCACGAGATTTCCCTTCTTATCATAGCCCAGTCTTACGAAAGCGTCAGCCTTGGCTCCGTCATTTTTTCTCTGAAAAGCATAAATGCCAACAAGCTTCGTGTTCTTTGCCTTCTTTGCAGGCGGAGCCACTCTGAGGCTCTTGATATCTTTATAATATAAGGTCGTATCTGCGATAACCATCTGGGAAGCACTTTCCTCCAACGGTACTGAAGGTCCGCCAAAAGGCCATCCTGTGCCTGTTGCCATATCCACTTCGATACCTGTTCGCTTTCCTTCCTCTTCTACAAACTTGAGAATATCCATCCATTTTGGAGAGAGATACTCGATATTATTTGCCTCATTGCCTTTGACACCATAGATGGGAGTAATCTCCACTGCGCCAGCGCCATGCGCCGCATACTGTTCCATATTCCAGCGGATATTCTGTCTGTCAACGGCAGAACCGAGCCACCACCAGCGTAATCCTGCCTTTGCTTCGGGACGAGCTTCGGGCCATGACTGCGCCATTGCCACAGAAGACATGGCAAGCAGAATGGAAAGAGAAATGAAATGTTTGTTCATAAAGTTAGTTATAAGTTAGTTATTTTGAATGTATTTGTCTTTTACAAGAACAATAAGGTCGCTTAGTCCCTGAACGCTGGCAACTGTAAGCATCAATTATAAAACATAATTACAAACTGATTCTTCTATACCAACAGAAAGACTCGCGTCACTTTAGAAGTGTAGATTTTATTTTTTACTTTTCTTTTTGCTATGAAGGAACACAAAGATACGATGCAGAACTCAAGCTAACATTACGTTAATCACTCTGTTCCAATGCGATAATGCTTAGGCGAAAGCCCGGTATGCTTCTTAAAGAAAGTGCCGAATGCGGAGGCATTTGGGAAACTGAGTTCGTAGGCAATCTGCTGAATTGTCTTGTTTGTATTCTTCATCAGGAAGATACTTCTACGGATTATCGCTCTGAAGATGAGTTGCTGAACAGTCTTTCCGCAAAGAGACTTCACCAACACCGTAAGATATTTTGGTGTGAGACAAAGCTTGTCAGCATAGAAAGCGACGCTGCGCTCACGAGTATAATGTTCCTCTATGAGATGCACGAGTTCCTCAAAGATTTCTATTTTGCGGTCCATCTCCTTGGTAGGCGACTTTAATGTGTTTGAGAAAATGCTGCAAAGTCTATAGGTTACAGCCATAAGCAATAGTTTATGCTCATGTGAACTATAGATATCTGTATCGCCCTTGCCTTCTATTCTGCTGAGCATCTTGGCATAATCGGAAAGCATTTCCTCATATCCTGTGTGCATTACGTAGCACGCACTGGGATAAATAGTGGAATAAAGTCGCATGGTAACGACGGTATTTCCGAGCATATCCACAATCTGCTCGGTACGATAAAACAGAAGCGTATAGCGAAGTTCCTGGGTGGTGTCTGTCACTTGAAACATCACTCCTTTTGACAGAAAGACTGTCTCTCCTGCAGAAACGACAAAGGATGCTCCATCTGCTCGAAAATGGAACATCCCTTGATGACAAACCACTACTCCGACATAGTCCAAGTAGAAGGGTTGCATCAGTTGGCGAGGGAACGCATTCGCCTCGCATATTATAATATTGTCACTTAACTCCATAGTTGGTATTTAGCCTTTCCTGCATTGGATTTTTCATCCAGCGCAAATGTTCCAAGTTGCGAAGTTAAGAAAAATAATACTGTTTTCTGACGGAACCCTTCATTTTTTATATTATTTTAGCAAATTTCTACTTTGCCCCAAGTCTATGGACATCGACATTCTTTAGCAAATAGTCGCGCGTCAGTTCGCTAAGATCACGCTTTTTCCAAGGTATTACCAGCATTAGGAGGGCACATCCCATACATCCATAGAAGGTCCATCCTGCCATTTCCTTGATAGTGGTCAGCGTAGCTTGTACCTGCACCTTTCCCTTTACGCTCATGGCAGCCATATTCTCTGCCTCTGTGACACTCTTGCCCTGATACTGCATTCCGCGCGTAGTCTGGTCATAAGTGTTTGCAGTTTGGATATTTGTGCGGTCAAAATCCTGTGCGTATCTTGTGATGTAATACTGCTGACGATGCTGAAGCACTGTGCCATAGAGCGCTGAACCAATACATGGAGCGATAACCATACGCACCGTAAGCATGATACATACCCATGTGGACATGAATCGGTAAGGCATTCTCTGATTGGCTATCGTGGAGATGAGAGAATAGAGGAGCATCATGCCCGTGGAACGAATGATAATAGGCCATTTCATGCGCTCATACATTCCGTCATTCTGCACTTCGAAATACATGAAGATGGCGTATGCTCCTATAAACACGAAGCCCAGAGCGTACATCCATTTGAGATGTACATTCATGCCTCTGGCTATTACGGCGAAGATCAAGCCCACTGTGTAGCCCACCATCACCCAGTTGCCAAGCGTAGCATTCTGCCAGTTGTCTATCTTCATTCCGAGTCCAGTAAACACATTGACAAACATCGCACTGGAATTACATATCATCAGAAGGAAGAAAAGCAAAACTCCATAATTTATCACCCTTACACTGAAAGCTTCGACAAGGAAATATGGTGAGCGTCTTGACATTTCAAGGTAGATGAATAATGCCGTAAAAATGACACAAACCACAGCTGAGAAGCGTATGGTAGAATCATCAAACCAGTCAAGAGTCTTGCCAAACACCATCACATAAGCAAAGGAGCAAAGCATGATGCTGAAGACTGTCACATTGCCAAACTTGGACATCGTGATAGGAAACTTCGGCATAGGATACTTATGATAAGGCATTGCGAAGAACACGATGATGATTCCTGCAAGCATGAAAGCCATCATGAAATGATAGACATACTGCCATTCGTAAGCATAAGCGAGCCATGCTGTGAGCCACGTGCCGAGCTGTCCGATTATCATGAAGAAGAGATAGATGACAGGTTGCGAAACCATCTTCTCCTTATCCACTGCATCCCAAGCCTCTTCGGTGGTAGGTTCGAGTCCTGGAGTGATGTTTCTCGTTGCCTCAATGCCGAAAGCATACTTGATAAGCACGAAGAGATGTGCCATCAGAAGCGTCTGTCTGACGAAGCCCATCAGCAGGCTGCACAGTCCGAGAATGAAGAGAGAGTCTGTCTGAGCACAGATATAACTGAGCACAAAGAGCATGGAGAATCCCACCATACACATCATCTTCTCCCTTCGGATGCACACGAGATCATAGAAGAATGGAGAGAAAGCCGCCATTCCTATCGATGTGCAGAAACCTGCGAAAGCGATGTATTCCGACTGTATGCCGAGTCCGCCCATCATCTCGCCGCTATTGGCGGAATAGACGCCACTCATCGTAATCATAGGCACGAAGAGTATAATCATGAAGATGATGCCTATAGGCTTTGGCACCCAATCATAGAACGGGTAATTCTTATAATCTTCAGACATTGTCCTTATTTCCTCACTGCTTTAACTATTACCATCATTCCGGCTGCAAGGCGTGCATTGTCTTCCTTGCTGATGTTGGTAAAATCTATTCTTACAGGCACACGCTGCTGAATCTTGACAAAATTGCCTGCGGAATTGTCCGTAGGAACGAGTGAATACTTAGCTCCTGTGGCTCCGGAAATGGCTGTCACAGTGCCTTCAAACTCCTTGTCCTTCATCGCATCTACAGTCATTCTAACCTTCTGGCCTACATAGAGATTTTCAATCTGGGTCTCCTTATAGTTTGCTATGACCCATTTCTTGTTCTCTGGAATGATGTATGTGATTGTAGTTCCAGCATTTACCATCTGTCCTTCCTCTATGGAACGACGACCCAGTTTACCATCACATGGAGCTACAACGACGCAATAAGAGAGATTCAGCTTTGCCATCTCCACCGCAGCCTCAGCACGCTCAATGGCAGCTGCAACATTCTGCTTGCGTGTATTTACCTCGTTAACGCCCTTATAAGCGGCAGCTTGCTGCTTGCGCACAGCCTCCAGCTTCTTCTTTGTTGCTGCATACTCCACTTCGAGTTGCTCCAACTGTATCGGTGTTGCAGCCTTCTTTGCCACAAGGTTACGGTAACGGTCGCAGTCCTTTGCAAGCTTCTGCAAGCGCACCTCTATCTCATCTATAGATGCAGAATATATGGAAGCGGAAGTCTGAGTGGTCTGCTCAGTAGCGTCAAGCACGTTGGCTCCTGCCTTAGCGTCCTTGAGAGCAGCCTCTGCCTCCATCAGTCGGATGCGATACTCACGGTCGTCAAGGATGAGAAGTGTGTCTCCCTTGCGTACATCCTGATGCTCCTTGAAGCACACCTTTGCAATATAGCCTGAGGCGCGAAGGTTTACAGGCGAGATATACTGCTCCACCTGAGCATCATTACTTGTCTCATGTGCATTATAATCGAGGAAGAGGCAGATGATTTTCCACAATCCAAAAGCGAGGATGACGATTCCAATGAAGCTTGCCACGAGTTGGCGGCCACGCTGTCTTTTGAGTTTCTTTACGGTTTCTTCCTTTTTCTTCTCTACGTTATCTATTTCCTTGTTTTCCATTTTATTATGTAGATATTGTTATTGTTTTACTTTACGAGTTCCAGTTTTCCAGTGAGTTTGAGCAATGAGAGGTTTGCCACCTTATAACTATAGTAGGCATTGAGGTAATTGTTCATCGCTTCGCTCATGCGCATCTCATCCTGGAGCACGGCTGTCATTGAGGAAACGCCCTCTTTATACTGGTCGGCAGTCACATTATATACATCCTCTGCCAATTTATAATTATCCCATTGCTTTTTATAGTTGCGCTGACTGTTGTTCACCTCACTAACAGCGTTCATATACTTTGCCTCAAGTCCCTTGAGCGCATCCTCATATCCGATGCGTGCATTCTCCTCTTCCACTTTTGCTTTTCTGATTTTTGAGCGTTTGTCAAAACCGTCAAAGACTGGCACGCGGAGCTGTATTCCGAGTCCGTTGGAACCATACCAATGGTTTGACTCGCCGGAATGCCACCAATGCTCTATCTTGTCGGTGAAAGCGGAATACATAAGGCTTCCAGTAAGGCTGAGCGAAGGCAGATAGCCATCCTTGGCAAGCTTGGTCTGCTGCTGGGCGAGCACCTTCTTCTGCTCAAGCAACTGAAGCTCATAGAGTCCAGTATTAAGTCCGTCAGCTGCCACTGTCTCTATCTGTCCAGGGTTTACGTCAGACACTTTTATTTCCTTTTCGGCTGGATAGTCGATGACGTATTTGAGCATCGTGTATTGCTGTTCGAGCATTGCCATTGCGTTGTCACGCTGTACGGTGAGGTTCTCGATGTTGAAGTTCACGCGCTTTACGTCCACTTCGAGGCTCATCTGGTTGTCGTAGAAAGCCTGGGTGATGTCGCGGAGACTCTTGAGTCGGTTTATGTTATCATCCACCAGACGAATCTGTTCCAGCGTATTCTGCGCCATATAATACATCTTTGCCGTCTGCAGGATAAGGTCTTCACGGGCTTTCTCGTATGAGAGCTGGTTGAGCTTGTCCGCTGTCTTGGCTATTTCCACCGCTGTGAGCACCATCTGATTATAGAGAGGCATCTGCAGTTGGAGTCCTGCTGACGCATTATATTGCAGTGTTTTGGTCACATTATACGGTTTTCCGTATGCGCTTCCGTCGGTTACTGAAACTGGCGGAGTGAAATTATCATTGAGTTGTGCCACTGCATTTATCTGTGGCAGAAGTTTCGACTGGTTTTCGCTCAGTGCATGCTTACCTTTTATTATCTCATTGCGATTTCTTTGCAGGGAGAGATTGTTGTCCACTGCCATCTGCAGGCATTGGCTCAATGTGAGAGTCTCCTGTGCCTGGAGGGAATGGAAAGCACCGAGTGCAAAACATAAAAACAGTAACTTTTTCATTTTTATCAGTGTATAGATTTTTTCCGATAGTTAAAATTCCGGGTGCAAAGGTACGACTTTTCTTCCGTACTCTACTATTCAATTACAAGTGCAAAATGTTCATTTTTTCCAATTCCCATTATTTGCTTATGTTTTTACTGCATAATTATGGCTTTAGAGGTTCCAACAGCCAGTATATCAGCAAGAGAAAACAATACATCAAGAGACTCCAAAGATATCAAGCTCTCTTCTCATACACTGTTTTAGCGTCTTCTCATGCGCCATCCTATTATGTTTACACATTTTTACACTCGTTAAAATATTAACAATTTCCCTCCATCTCCACAAAGGAAAATTCAAAGGCGACACACCTTCTTACCACTAAAAACGGACTAAATTTCACCATTTCCATGCTTTGTAAATGTAATAACATAGATATTACTCTGCAATAACTATGCTTTTACCATGCAATATCTATGCTTTCACAACGCAATAACTTAGTTATTACATCTCAAAATCCATGCTTTTACCGCATTTTATCTATGTTTTCTCATTATTTTTAGGCTTTTATTTTATTCCCATTTCATAACCACCTAATAATCAATACGTTCCAAAAACAGCGAGAATCGCGAATTCGCGAGCAGTTTTACTTGTGATGGATTTTATTTGTTAAAATTTTGTTTGATTGTTCATTAGTGGGTTTATTTCCCATAGATGATTGTATTACTCAACCGTTTTGCCGTTTTATAACCACATATAATTTCAACCAAATGAAAACAATTCAGCCAGTCAAAATCTATAATCTTGACTGGCTGAGTTGAATTATCATGCCTGAATAGTAAATTCAAGCAATGGATTATCGAGTCTTTTATTTCAAATAATCAGGAATCTTATATCCTGCCGCTTTGGCAATCTTAACAGGAATGAGAGCATTGTCATTGTGGGAAGCAAACTGCTCTGCACCTACTCCAATGGCATAGACTGGAACAAGACCTGCAGAATGGCCGTCTGTAACCCATGAGAGGAGCGCTTTCTTATTCAGAATGCTCTTAGCCTCACTTGCAAGCGGTTCGTTAGAGGTGTATTCATTCTTGACATCATCTGCCTTACCCTCAAATGATTCCTTCCACACTTTATGGAGACGTGCCTCTTCCTGCTCAGTCATCTCGACATTTTTCCAAAAACCGAAGTTGTCTGTAAGAGCCTGCTTTGCCTGCTCCCAAGTGACACGATTAGCCGTTTGCTTACGAAGGTTGTGCAAAATCTGGGTGAATCCATCGGTACTTACTTTCTGATTACCCAATACTTTGAGATTGAGGGCATACTTGTTATTATGCGCAAGCACGAGGCCACCAGTCTCATGGTCTGCCGTGAGGACGATGAGAGTCTCGTCAGGATGCTGCTTGTAGAATTCATAAGCTATCTTAATGCAGCGATCTACAGCCATTACTTCATGGAAAGCAGTAGCACCGTCTTGTCCATGGCAAGCCCAATCCACCTTGCCTCCTATCTCGTTCATAAGGAAGAAACCGTTCTTGTTGTCACGCATGAGGAATTCTATCTGACATCTGAGAATGTCCTCGATGGTCATCTCGCCATCCTTCACGTCAATGGCGTATGGCAATGAACCATCACCGGAAGCCGGATTGAGATGGTCTGGATCCTGAACGAGAAGCATCTTCCTGGCTTTCTTCATCTTCTTCTGGAAGTCTGCCACACCACGAGCCACAGTATATCCAGCCTTCTCCATCTCTTTATAGAGATTAGGCTCTCCCGGATGCTTTTCAGGGTCTTCAGGTTTGTTGATAGCCGAACCTGCATAGAAATCCAGATCTGTAGTTATCATATCCTTTGCCACTGCATAATACTCTGAGCGAGAGGGATTATGAGCATAAAAAGCCGCTGGAGTGGCATGGTTGACCGTAACACTTGAAGCTACGCCGACCTTCATTCCTGCCTCTTTTGCCCACACTGCAATAGAAGTAACCGGAGTCTTGAGGTCCGGCATCAAGCCAAGACAACTGTTCTTGGTCTTCACTCCCGTGGCAAGGGCAGTACCGGAAGCAGCTGAGTCTGTCACACCGCTGTTGTTGGAAAATGTGGATGAAACACCGACTATAGGAAACGAAGTCATGCAGAAAGGCGACCTGCCGATGTATCCCTGCATCTCTGCATTATACATCTCTGCGCCAAGAACTGTATTGACTCCTGTGCCGTCAGTAATGAAATAAAAAACATACTTTGCTTTTTTCTGTGCTGAAATGGTCAATACCATCGCCAGCATCAATACCATGGTAAGTATTCTTTTCATGATTTTCAGAGTTTGGTTTTATTGCGGGGCAACATCCCCGTCGTCATTAAGTATTTTATTTGCCGATGCAAATTTAAGGAAAATAATCAGAAACACATCGCTTTTTGCCGACTTTTTCAAAAAGAAACATATTTGTGACAAAAATGGATGTTAAATAATGTATAAGTATGCGGTTTTCACAAAGAAAAATATAACTTTGCACTGCAAATTAACCTTTAACACACATAACCTTATG
Organism: uncultured Prevotella sp.; assembly: GCA_900548195.1. Taxonomy (GTDB): domain Bacteria; phylum Bacteroidota; class Bacteroidia; order Bacteroidales; family Bacteroidaceae; genus Prevotella. The sequence goes on along the minus strand of URJQ01000027.1, from coordinate 4,749 downwards.
TTCAGCAAAGAGACATACATTCAGCGACGTAACGTGCTGAGAGAATTAGTAGGTAACGGAGTTATCATCCTCTTCGGCAATAACGAGTCACCTTGTAATTATCCTAACAATGGATATTCTCCATTCCGTCAGGACAGTTCTTTCCTCTATTATTTCGGAATCCAGGAAATTGGACTCATCGGAGTTATCGACTGCGAAAGCGGAGAAGAATGGCTCTTGGGCAATGATGTTGACGTAGAAGACATCGTATGGTATGGTAGCGTTCCTACCATTTCCGACCTTGCTGCAAGCGTCGGAGTAAAGAACTCTGCTCCATGGAAAAAGATAGAAGGTATCGTCTCTGATGCAAAGAAAGCACAAAGAAAGATTCATTTCCTCCCTCCTTACAGACATGACATCATGATTCAAATCATGGATCTCATGGGCATTCATCCCTATGCCCAGAGAGAAGCCGCATCTATGGAGCTCATCAACGCTGTCATAAAGATGCGTAGCGTGAAGACTGCTGAGGAAATCGAAGAAATCGAGCGCGCTTGCAAAATCGGATACGAGATGCATACACTCGCTATGAAACTCACCCGTCCTGGTAGAACTGAAAAGTATATCGGAGGCAGAATCGATGGTATCGCTCATGCTCTTGGCGCTCATGAGAGCTTCGCCACCATTTTCTCACAGCATGGAGAAATCATGCACGGATGTCCTTCCACCAACCTCCTTGAGGATGGCAGAATCGTAATATGCGACTCTGGAGCTGAAACTGTAAACAACTATTGCTCTGACAATACTCGTACTCTGCCTGTAAACGGAAAGTTCACACAGCGCCAGAAGGAAATCTACAACATCGTCGATGAATGTCACGACTTGACTCTCGAAATATCAAAGCCTGGAGTCAAATATATGGACGTGCACTTTGCTGTAGCTCGTCGCATGACTGAACGTCTCAAGGAGCTCGGACTCATGAAGGGCGACGTCGATGAAGCTGTTGCTGCCGGAGCACACGCTATGTTCTTCCCTCACGGACTCGGTCACATGATGGGCATGGACGTACACGATATGGAAGGATTCAACCAGATTTATGTTGGCTTCGACGAAGAGACTCGTCCTATGCTCGACCAGTTCGGCACCAACTGCCTGCGTATGGGCCGCCGCCTACAGGAAGGCTTCGTAATCACTGACGAGCCTGGTATCTACTTCATCCCTGCTCTTATCGATGACTGGAAAGCCAAGAAGCACTGCGCTGAGTTCCTCAACTTTGACATGCTTGAGACATATAAGGACTTCGGTGGCGTACGTATCGAGGACGATATCCTCATCACAAAGGATGGATGCCGCTTCCTCGGCGAGAAACGCATTCCTTATCATTTTGCTGATGTCGAGGATTACATGGCAAAGAACAGAGAGTAAGCCGTACACCTTATAATATATAAGTCAGAACTTATTATATAAAGGTCTGGAAATATAACCATAAAAATAAACATCCAATTTCCAAAACTAAAAACAAAAATGAAAAAAACATTTCTGCTTGCAATTGCAGCCATGATGACACTCGGTGTCTTTGCTGACGACCAGAAGAAGGAGAAGGATCCTAATGAGCCAGTATTCACCACTATCGTGGCCAACCCTATCACTTCTATCAAGAACCAGGCTCGCTCTGGCACCTGTTGGGCCTACTCTACCCTCGCTTTCTTCGAGTCTGAAATCTTGAAGAAGACCAAGAAGAATATCGACCTCTGCGAGATGTTCGTAGCAAACAAGGACTATATGGACCGCGCAATCCTCAAGGTTCGCATGCACGGTGACGCACAGTTCTCTCAGGGTGGCAGCGCTTACGACGTATTCTACGTGCTCAAGAACTATGGTATCTGCCCAGAAGATGCTATGCCTCTTCCTGGAACCATGTACGGTGATACTCTGAACAACTTCAACCAGTTCTTCAAAGTAATGGAGCCTTACGTTGACGCAATCGCCAAGAGTGAATCAAAGAAGCTCAACCAGACTTGGAAGGTTGGTTTCCAGGGTATCCTCGATGCTTACCTCGGCAAGTGCCCTGAGACTTTCACCTACGAAGGCAAGAACTACACTCCTAAGACATTCGCTAACTCTCTCGGTCTCAACTGGGATGACTATGTATCAATCACCAGCTACACTCACTATCCATTCTACACCGAGTTCCCTGTAGAAGTACAGGACAACTGGCGTCAGGGTCTCTCTTGGAACCTTCCTATCGACGAGATGGCAAGAATCATTGACAACGCTATACGCAATGGCTACACTGTAGCTTGGGGCGGTGACGTTAGTGAAGATGGTTTCACTCGCAACGGTCTTGCTCTCCTCTACGACGCAAAGGGCGAAAGCCTTGAAGGTTCAGACATGGCTAAGTGGCTCAAGCTCAGCCCATACGAGAAGATGAACAAGCTCACTGAACTCGGCATCAACGCTCCTGAGATGACTCCTACACAAGAGAAGCGCCAGGAAGAGTATGACAACTGGACTCTCACTGATGACCACGGTATGCTCATCTACGGTATCGCTAAGGACCAGAACGGCAAGGAGTACTACATGGTAAAGAACTCTTGGGGCGAAACCGGTAAGTACAAGGGCACATGGTACATGTCTAAGAACTACATCGTAGCAAAGACAATGGACTACATGGTAAACAAGAACGCTATTCCTAAGGATATCCGCAAGAAGATGGGCATCTAATAGCGCACTCATTTTATCATATCATTCTTCTCTATTTCTAATCAAAAAGGGAAGATAAAACCATAAACAGAAAAAACTTAAAAAGAAAGATTCCAATCAAACTTCTCTTTAAGTTTTTTCTGTTAATGTTTTATATAGACAGCAATTAAAAACTAAATGACGGTAAAAAAATAAATTGTTATTTTTTTTACCGTCACCAAAACAACAAAACAACATGAATAACTTCACATTCTACAGTCCGACAGAATTTGTGTTCGGAAAAGAAACAGAATTACAGACTGGCAATCTTTGCAAGCGTTACGGCGCTTCAAGAGTAATGATTGTCTATGGAGGCGGAAGCGTTGTCAGGTCAGGACTCCTTGACAGAGTAAAAGCAGCTCTCGACAAAGAAGGAATCTCTTACTGTGAACTCCCTGGCGTTAAACCTAATCCTATTGACACTAAAGTTCGTGAAGGAATCGAGCTCGCTCGTCAGTTTAAGCCTGATTTTCTCCTTCCTGTAGGCGGTGGCTCTACCATAGACACTGCCAAAGCCATTGCTGTAGGCTACTATTACGAAGGTGATTTCTGGGATTTCTATTGCGGTAAAGCACAAGCTCAGAAAGCATTGCCTGTAGGTGTGGTTCTCACTATTCCTGCTGCAGGCAGTGAGGGATCCGGTAATACCGTTATTACTAATACCACTACAAAGGTGAAGGCTGGCATCAGACTGCCTTTCCTACTTCGTCCAAAGTTTGCTGTCATGAACCCAGAACTCACCATGACCTTACCTGAATGGCAGACTGCAAGCGGTATTACAGATATGATGGCTCATATCCTCGAACGCTATATGAGCAACACTGAGGATGTTCAGATTGGCGATCGCATGGCTGAAGGCATACTGCTCGCTATTATGGATGTAGCACCACGCGTTATTGCTAATCCTAATGACTACGAAGCACGAGCTAATATCATGTGGTGTGGCACGATAGCACATAATGATACTTGCTCCATAGGTCGTCAGGAAGACTGGAATTCCCATGCTATGGAACATGAAATCAGCGCTGAATACGACGTAACACACGGTGCTGGACTCGCTGTTGTGTTCCCTGCATTCCTCGATTACGCTGCTGATCACAATCCTCACAAAGTTGCTCAGCTCGGTTATCGAGTACTGGGAATTGAGAATACTGGCAATCTTTCAGCAGATGCACACAAAGCTGCATCTGCACTCCGTACATGGTTGCATGATGTTCTGCACATGCCTGTAACCTTCTCACAACTCGGTGTGCCTAATCCTGACCTCGAACTTCTCAACACTCGATTGCATAAACTCAAAGGTGAGATAATGCAAGGGTACATGCAGCTCGATTATAATGCCACAATGGAGATTTACAAGAAAGCTCTTTGATTAGCGCAATAAATCCCGTTGCTTCACTTATCATCAAGCAAATATATAGTCTTAATCGTCAAGTTATTTTGAATCAAAAGAAAGTACTTATATCTATAGTCGGGTGGATAGCTTAACACCCACCCGACTTTATTGGCTCTCGCAAAGAAAATGAGAAAAATAACGGACAATCCAGCAATCTCCACCACCTACGGTGTGACGGTGAAGCACCCGACCAAGGGAACATTCTATTTCAGTACCCTTCGTGCCATCTACGCAATATTCAGCGTTGAGGAAGTGGGGCGCACCATAGAATACCTGTGGCAGTCGCCTGTCAAAATCGGGAAGGAATACACCACTCCTACCGGGATGAAGATTCAGAAATTCACTTTTATCAAACTTAGAAACAAGAAACGATAGAATAGATATGACCCTTGATGTTTTATCCTAAGGTTGTCATTATATCCAGACTTTCTTCCCAGTTTTTAGTCCAACGCAAGCTATTGCCTTTGCTCAGGATATATTGAGGATAACCAATATCATGCTCCTTGCCGTCAGTGTATATTGGTTCGTAAACTTTGTGTCCATTCCACATTCCTATGTAGTTTACATCGTGAAAACTGTTTCCTTTTGTTAATTCTTTGATTTTTTTTGTTATTTCTTTGTTTTTTTTCCTC
>URJQ01000026.1 GCA_900548195.1 uncultured Prevotella sp. | reverse complement strand
GGCGGCTACTTGCCTTTTTGGGGCTGGGAATTGAAGAATATCGGGCGGTAACGCGCCCGACACGGTGGCGATTACTCTGTTATTTCTTCATTATTTCTGCGTTGCGGATTTGCTTTTCCGCTTCCTTAATGGCCTTTCTTTCCTCTTGCAGGCGGGATTCGAGATTGAGGATGTTGTTCGCCACGGATGTGTCGCCTTTGTGATATTGGGCTCTGAGGTCGGTGAGAAGACGCTCTTGTTGCGTCACTTTTGCCTTTCTTGCTGTCAATTCAGCGAATTTGGCTTTGTTAGTGGCACTCTTAAACTGTGACAATTTCGTGTAAACAGTAGAGCCATTGATGACGAAATATATCTTCTGATTGTTGCTATTAGAGATGCTTGAGGAAGAACGCAGCTTGTTATAATTGCTCAACGCTTCTGCAAGAGCATTCTTGTCAACCTGTGTTTCAGCGATGGAATGTATGCGAGCAAGACGTTCGAGCTTACCGTCCTCCATACCAATCTGCTCGTATGTCTCTCTCGTTTCAGTAGGAATGAAGACATAAATGCAAGTCTTTCCAGCCTTTTGTTTTCTGCTTGTAGCGAGATAGCCTATGTTAGAGAAGTCGTCGATGACGTAATAGTAGTCTTCCTCGGACGAATTGAAAGGCAGACCGAGGCTTTGCGGACGATAGAAAGAATTGTTGTCAGAGTCGAAAACGGTGTAGAAAATATCGTGTTTGCCAAGGTTATCGTCTCCCTTGAGCGCAGCAAAAGAGAGCGTTACACCGTCAGGCATGACATAAGGGCAGATGATGTCCTTGAAATCACCCTCCAGTTTGACCAGTTCTGGTTTGGACCAGTTGCGTCCCAACTTATCCTGCACATAGAGTTTGTGTATGCCTTTAGCATCTGCAACAGAGAGATACCTTCTGTTTTCGAACTCATTAGTGAAAGAATAATTGAGCACCGAGTCTTTTTTTGTCACCTCAATATTGCCACATGACCGAGAAAGAGGCATGTGCTTAGCCACGTCTTCGACATTGACTACGATGGAATCAATGAACATGACCTTAGCAGTGGCTGGCAGAAGATTTTCAAAAGCGATTTCTTCCTCAGCAGGCTCCACCACGACAGGCTGTACCTTCTTCACTTGCTTTCTGTGCTTTTGAGCAGAAGCAGTAGTGCAGGTAAGAGCGGAAAGTGCAAATATTACTGATGATAAAAGGAATAATCTGTTCATTGTCATATAGTTTTGTAATATGCGAGGTGTGGGCATTAGCCCATGAATTATATTTATCTTACAGAAGATAATATGTATGTGAGAAGGAGAAAAGGAGCAAATTATTTCTTCTTACCTTCTTTCTTAGAGTCGATTTTCATATCCTTTTTGAGGAAATCAATCACTTGTTCAGCGAATGCTTTATGTCCCTTGATACTTGGATGTCCATGTTGCTTCTCGATATCTTTCAGTTCGATGAGCGGGAGACCATAGTGTTTGCAGATAACTCTCATAGACTCAGCGTGCTCAGGTTTCAGTTCAGTATTGAGAATGAAATAGATACGCGCCATAGGATAGTTTTGCTTGATGTTAGAACAGAGACGAGCCATAGCCGGTCTAAAGTACCACATATCGTTGTCATTCCAGTTAGCATACTTATATTCACCGACCTTTTCACCGGTCCAGGAGTCGTTTGTGATGCAACATGAAAGGATAACATCTGGTTCGCCGAGGTCACTCACGCGAGTATTAAAGGAGCGTTGCTGATAGTTTTCGTTTCTATATCCATAGTATCCAACTGTAGAACCGCTATAAGAGTTGTTCTTTTCCAGTTTCCAACCCATCTTATCAATTACCTGATACCACCAAGTCTCTTCTACGCGAGATACATCATTCTTCTTATCACGCTGTGGACTATCAGCTTTCCAGTACCATGTCTCGTTAGTGGCAGGAGAGAGCCATCCTTCGAAAGTGGAGTAACTATCGCCAAAAATAGTGACTTTGAGGCTATCATTCTGTGCAAAGACAGAAACGAAAGAGAGGGCGAATAACGCAGAAAGAACAATTTTTTTCATATTATAATCTAATAATGTGTTAGTGAAGTTGTGGTTTTTATTTCATGAAAACCAGATATACTGCGGCTATGAGACATAGGAATGCAGCGAGATGGTTCCAATGTAGTGATTGTCCGGTGAAGAGAACCTGTGCTACAACAGCAAAAACAATGAGGCTTATTACCTCCTGAATCACTTTAAGTTGCACGAGATTGAAGGGTCCGCCATTATCAATGAAGCCGAGTCTGTTAGCAGGTACCTGACAACAGTATTCAAAGAACGCGATGCCCCAAGAGAAAGCAATGACAGCAACGAGTGGCCAATGGTTTGAAATGCCCGTTTGGCTGAGTTTCAGATGTCCATACCATGCCAGAGTCATAAAGACATTACTGAGCAGGAGCAGGAGAATAGTGTAAAGACCATTCATTATATGAGAGGTATATCTATTCTATTGAAAATATGAAAAGAAGACGTGACAGGTCAAAAAGGCTTGTTCACGCCTTCTTTTTTGTTATTAGTTGAAATGATTAAACTAAAAATTACTTAGCAGAGAGCTGAGCGTGCATATTGGCAGCCGCACGTCTTCCATCGCCCATAGCGAGGATAACAGTAGCACCGCCACGCACGATGTCGCCACCAGCGTAGAGCAACTTACGACTTGACTGCATATCGTCGCCCACAACGATAGTGTTCTTTCTGCCGAGCTCAAGTCCAGAGATAGACTTAGGCACGAGTGGATTAGGACTAACACCGACAGCTACAACCACCTGATCGCAGTCGATTGTGACGCGCTCGCCAGTGTCGATAGGAGAGCGGCGACCAGATTCGTCAGGCTCACCGAGCTTCATTACAGCGAGGATAGCCTGCTTTACGGCACCCTTTTCATCAGCGAGATACTCCACAGGATTATGGAGAGTCATAAAGTTGATGCCTTCCTCCTTAGCATGTTTGACCTCTTCAGCACGAGCAGGAAGCTCAGCGTCAGAGCGGCGGTAAGCCAAAGTGACGTTAGCACCGAGTCGCTTAGCTGTTCGGCATGAGTCCATAGCAGTGTTACCACCCCCCACTACGAGCACGTTTTTGCCGAGATTGATAGGAGTATCAGTCTTAGGGTTGGCAGCATCCATGAGGTTCACGCGAGTGAGGTACTCATTAGAAGACATGATATTGATGAAATTCTCGCCAGGAATATTCATGAAGTTAGGGAGACCAGCGCCAGAAGCGACGAAGATACCCTTGAAACCTTGTTCCTCAAGCTCGTCCACGGAGATAGACTTGCCCACGATAACGTCGGTCTGGAAGTGTACGCCCATCTTGCTAAGGTTCTCTATTTCCACGTCAACGATAGCGTTAGGGAGACGGAATTCAGGAATACCGTACTTCAATACGCCGCCGATTTCGTGCAGAGCCTCAAATACATAGACGTCATAACCCTTCTTGACCATATCGCCAGCGAATGAAAGACCAGCAGGACCAGAGCCAACGACAGCAATCTTGATGCCATTAGCAGGAGCGATTTCTGGCAGAGAGATGTTGCCAGACTGACGTTCATAGTCAGCAGCAAAGCGCTCGAGATAGCCGATAGCGACAGCAGGTTCGTTCATCTTGAGGTGGATACACTTGCTCTCGCACTGCTTTTCCTGAGGACAAACACGTCCGCAGACAGCAGGCAGTGCAGATGTGTTCTTCAAAACCTTAGCCGCAGCGAGGAACTGTCCACGCTCAATATTCTTGATGAAAGAAGGAATATTGATATTAACCGGGCAACCCTCAACGCAAGAAGGATTAGCACAGTCGAGACAACGCTTAGCTTCAGTCATTGCCATCTCCTTGGTGAGACCCTTGTTTACCTCCTCCAGACGAGTGGTAGCGCGGTATTCAGGATCCAATTCAGGCATTACGACGCGCTCGATAGCAGTGCGCTCCTTAGGCTTCATGGACTTACGGAGAGCCTCACGCCAAGGCGCTTTGCGGTCGGTGAGCACTTCGATGGTGTCGTTAGTAGGGTCTTCATCCATTACTACGTCTGTCTCTTCCTTGAGAACAGTGCCATTGTCAGCATAGCAATGCTCTTTGTAATGCTCGAGTTCCTCTTGTTCGACGTTCTTGAAAGTACCCATACGCTTGAACATCTCATCCCAATCTACGAGAGCACCGTCAAACTCAGGGCCGTCGATGCAGACAAACTTGGTCTTGCCGCCGATGGTAAGACGACAAGCACCACACATTCCAGTACCGTCCACCATGATAGTGTTGAGAGAAACGTCAGTAGAAATGCCGTATTTCTGAGTCATGAGACAAGAGAATTTCATCATGATAGGAGGTCCGATAGCGAATGCTTTGTCGATATGCTCCTGCTGACAGAATTTCTCAATACCGACAGTCACGACGCCCTTTTCACCCTTAGAGCCGTCGTCAGTCATGATGATGGCCTCATCAGAAGACTCTCGAATCTCATCTTCCATGATGACGAGTTCGGCAGTACGACCAGCAATGACAGAGAGCACGCGGTTTCCAGCAGCCTTCAGACCGCGGATGATAGGGAGCATAGGCGCAGCACCGAGTCCACCACATGCGCAGATTACAGTGCCGAAGTTTTCGATGTGGGTAGGATTACCGAGAGGGCCCACGATGTCTGCAATATACTCACCGGCATTCAGGGAGCAGAGTTTCTTGGAAGAGAGTCCCACTTCCTGTATGACGAGAGTGATAGTGCCCTGCTGAATGTTAGCATCAGCGATGGTGAGAGGCATACGTTCGCTGTGCTTATCGACGCGCACGATGACGAAGTTGCCCGGTTTTCGGCTCTTAGCAATCAGTGGAGCCTCGATTTCCATGCAGAACACTTTCTGTGAGAACTGCTTCTTGGATACTATTTTGTACATGGTTGTAGAAATTATGATGTTGGTTAATACGACTTGTAGTAAACTCCTCGTATATTGCTTTTATTTTATCATGTCGCAACCCATATAAGGAACGAGAGCCTTAGGGATGCGTATGCCTTCCTCAGTCTGGAAGTTTTCGAGGATAGAAGCAACGATACGAGGGAGAGCGAGAGCCGAACCGTTGAGTGTGTGGCAAAGTTCAGTCTTCTTTGTCTCGCTGTTGCGGAAGCGGCACTTGAGTCGGTTAGCCTGGTAAGTATCGAAATTACTAACAGAAGAAACCTCGAGCCAGCGCTTCTGAGCCTCAGAGTAAACCTCGAAGTCGTAGCAGATAGCAGAAGTGAAGCTCTGGTCACCACCACAGAGAAGGAGGATACGGTAAGGCAGTTCCAGCTTCTTGAGCAAGCCTTCCACGTGGTCGAGCATCTCCTTGTGAGAAGCCTTAGAGTGCTCCGGCTTGTCGATGCGCACCAATTCAATCTTAGAGAACTCATGCAGACGGTTGAGACCACGCACGTCCTTGCCGTAAGAACCAGCCTCGCGGCGGAAGCACTGGGTGTAAGCACAGTTCTTGATAGGGAGGTCTTTCTCGTCGATGATGACGTCGCGATAGATGTTAGTCACCGGAACCTCAGCAGTAGGGATGAGGTAGAGGTCATCCACCTCGCAGTGATACATCTGACCTTCCTTGTCAGGAAGCTGGCCAGTGCCATATCCAGAGGTTGCATTCACCACGGTAGGAGGCATGATTTCGGTGTAACCAGAAGCGCGAGCTTCATCGAGGAAGAAATTGATGAGAGCGCGCTGGAGGCGTGCACCCATGCCGATATATACAGGGAAGCCGGCGCCGGAAATCTTAACGCCGAGGTCAAAGTCGATAAGGTCGTATTTTTTAGCGAGCTCCCAGTGAGGCAGTTTTGCAGACTCGATAACGGGATTAGCGTCCCAGTTGCCCACTGTGTCATTAGGAGTACACTCCTTGAGATTAGATTTCACCACGTGGTTGTCCTCAGCTGATGCGCCTTCAGGCACCTCATCGTAAGGAATGTTAGGGATGGTGCAGAGCAGGGCAGTGAGCTCCTTTTCAGCAGCCTCCATAGCGTCCTGCATGGATTTGCTTTCCTCCTTAAGAGCGGCAACAGCCTTCTTGGCATCCTCAGCCTCCTCTTTCTTTCCCTCCTTCATCAGTTTGCCGATATTACCGGCAGCCTTCTTCTGCTCGGAGAGTAGGTTATCCATCTTCTGCTGTGCCTCGCGGCGTTTCTTGTCAATGGCGAGAGCATTGTCAATTGCCTCTTTAGCACCATTGAAGTGCTTTTTCTCGAGACCAGCAATCACGCGTTCAGTCTCTTCGCTAATCTGTTTTAATGTAAGCATGTTTATGTATTTGTATGTTGGTATTCAGTTACTTTACTAAGAAATTCGTATGTGTGCGCGTTCGAATTAGATGCAAAGGTACAGAAAAAAAATGGACTGTGCAAATTTTATCCGTTGCTTTGCGCAATCAGACAATATTTTAACATGAATTTTCCACGAAAAATATTACGGTCGGAAATATGCGATTCTCGCCGATTTTGGAAGTGATTGATAGTCAGCAGGTTGAAAAGACGGTGTTAAAAAGGCTTAATAAAAAGACGGTAAAAGCGGTGCTTTTTGGTCGGAAAGGCATTGATTTAACGATGTAATAACTATGCTTTTAGGATGTAAAAGCATAGATATTGCATGGTAAAAGCATAGTTATTGCATTGCGAAAGCATAGCTATTGTCTTTTGATGTCATGTTTTCTCCATTTTTATGCGAAGAAATGACTGGAGGAAAGCAAAAAAGGGGCTGTGGAGATGGTGGAAAAAATCTGGCAATTAACAAATGAAAGGAAAATTAACAGATGAGGAGTGAAGGCTCTTATATCCGCGGCTTCTAACTTATATCCGCCGGTAACGCGGCGGACACGGGGGCTCTTCTGAAATGAAGAATGAAGAATCAAGAATGAAGAATGGCTCGCGCTGTTGCGATTCTTGCTTCTTATTCTTGCTTATATCCGCTGGTGATAGGATTGTCGCCAGCCAAGGACGGCAGGCTTGTGGTGCGGATGGGTGATGAAAAAAATGGATGAGGGATGAAAGGGGGGGGGATGGAAAAAATAGATAATAATGAAGGGGGAATAGTAAATATATAATAATGAGCAATTTTCGGCTTGGTTTCTTTGCCATTTGGAGAAAAAGTGATAAATTTGCACTCGCTAAATTTATTAAACTTAATTATCAACTATGAAAACAACAGTCGAAAAGAAAAAAGACAACAGTCAGAAAAAGCAGATTATGCTTTGGATTGGAGCCCTCGTAGTAGGTGCAGTATTGGGAATGCTGGGACTATCCGCACTCAATGATTTGATGAACTTTATCGCCACGGTTTATACACGATTATTCCAGCTTTTAGCTGTGCCAACAATAGCATTGGCAGTGATGACCACACTGGCAGCATTGGGCAATCAAGCCGATACAGGACGTATCTTCAAGCATACTATCGTCTATACGCTCCTTACCACAATAGCAGCGGCAGCCGTAGGATTGGTGCTCTATAACGTAATTCAGCCAGGTAACCTTCCACAGGCAATGGTGCAGAGCGGAAGTACCGCACTTCCAGAAGGATTAGGAGAGACCTCTTATTATGACCATATTCTTGGCGTAATACCAAATAATATAGTGAAACCATTCTCTGAAGGCAATGTGCTCTCCATCCTTATGCTGGCAGCAGCCGTCGGTATCGCTATTGCAAAGATGCCAGGGTCGGACAAGAAAGACGTGATAATGAAGGGATTGCAAGGACTTCAGGATTTGCTCTTCATGCTTATCCGCGCACTTATCTGGGCATTGCCATTGGGTATCGTGGCTTTCGCAGCACAGTTGTCAGCACAGTTCTCTGCGGGCATCGTGATGGCTTCATTGGGCAAGTATGTCGCAGTGGTGATAGGAGGTAACTTTATCCAGTTCTTCATTGTGCTTCCACTCTTCCTTTTGGCACGTGGACTCAATCCATTCCGCACATTGGCAAGCATGATGCCAGCGGTATTGATGGCGCTCTTCACTAAGAGTTCAGCGGCAACGCTGCCAGTGACCATGTCTTCAGCAGAGAATAGACTTGGCGCTTCAAGTAAGGTGGCTCGCTTTGTATTGCCTATTTGTACGACAATCAATATGAATGGTTGCGCGGCATTCATCCTCGTTACTTCATTGTTCCTGATGCAGAACGGCGGTATGGAATTGCCATTGAGCACCATGATTCTTTGGCTCTTTATCTCAGTATTCTCAGCTATCGGTAATGCTGGTGTGCCTATGGGTTGCTATTTCCTGACACTTTCACTTATGTCAGGCGTAAATGCTCCTATCGGCATCATGGGAATAATCCTTCCTATCTATACTATTATCGATATGATTGAGACAGCGGAGAATGTTTGGTCGGACTCTTGCGTCTGCGCTATGGTCAATAAGGATATTTCCAAGAGCGCAGAGTAATCGGATTCATTTGCCGTCGGGCGCATTTATTTGATAAACGAGAAGGGCGAAAAGCTGAAATTGCGAGGGTGCGGTGGAGAGCTTTTTGCTCTTCTTTCTTCGGTGTTTCTTGCTTATATCCGCCGGTAACGCGGCGGACACAGGGACCTTTTCTTGAGAGTGAAAAGTGAAAAGTGAAGAGTGAAGAGTGAAAAATCGCGCTGACGCGGTTGCGGTATCTAACTGGCATCCTATGGTAACGTAGCGGACATGGAGGCCTTTGCTGGGATGGTACATTATTATAATAAATAAGATATTTGCTTATGCATCAGATACGCTTTGTCATAATAGATTCGAATATCCTTGCTTGTCTTGGATTGCAACACCTGATTTGCGACCTTCTGCCGATGGCGGAGGTGGTGATTTGCAGGTCGTATGAAGAACTTGCGATGCAGGAAGATGCTGATTTCCTGCATTATTTCGTGTCGTCAAGGATATACTTCGAGCATACAAAGTTCTTTCGCGACCATCCCAAGAAGAGCATTGTCCTGGTTAATGGCGACATGATGATAAGTGGAGTGAATACGCTCAATGTGTGCCAGAGCCAGCAAGCGCTGGTGAGAGAAATCATGTCCCTACAGAGAAAAGGACATGGCCACGCCATTACGATGGCTCGCAATGCAGAAAAAGCGCCACTCTTGCTGTCTGCAAGGGAGATAGAAGTGGCGGTATTGCTTTGCAAAGGCTTGAGGAGTAAAGAGGTAGCGGATAGCCTTTGCGTCAGTCCGACCACGGTGATGACCCATAGAAAGAATATAATGGAGAAGTTGCATGCTCGCTCATTGGCAGACGTACTATTATATTGTGTGGTCAATGGGATGGTGGATGTGGAGGAATTATAGAGATAAATCATTAAAAATAAGTATTGTTCGAGCAAAGAAAAGTGAGTAATTTTGCATCCGGAAAAAACAACAGTACATTATTCAGATGAAAATTATAACCTTATCACTCCTTTCAGCAGTGGCAATGGAGGTAAACGCAGAGATATCGGACAGCCTTATCAATGCTCAATTGGACGAAATATCAATAGTTTCAAGTATCAAAGAAAACGGACTGATGCGCCAGCAGCCAGCCTCGTCAATGATAATCAGCGATGCTACATTAGAAGCAAATCAGGGTAAATCGCTCAAGACGCTTTCGCATCTTGTGCCAAACCTTTTTATACCCGATTATGGAAGCCATCTCACCAGTGCATTCTATATCCGCGGAGTAGGAAGCAGAATCAATGCGCCAGCCGTGGGAATGTACGTCGATAACATACCTTACCTCGACAAGTCCGCATTCGATTTTAACTTTATGGATGTGGAAAGAGTCGATGTGATGCGAGGTCCGCAAGGCACATTGTATGGCAGAAATGCTATGGGAGGTATCGTAAGAGTATTTACCAAGAATCCATTTCATTACAGAGGAACAGAAGTAAAGATGGGTTACTCTACGGGAGATAATAATCGTAACGTTACAGTCTCACATCATCATCGCCTGAATGACAGTTTTGCATTCTCAGCAGGAGGCTACTATGTCGGTTCGGACGGATTCTTTAAGAATGACCTGACAGGTAAGAAAGTGGATGGAATACAGACTGTTGGCGGTCGTCTGCGCGGGATATACAAAGCCAATGACCGATTGACAATGGACCTGTCGCTCAATTATGACTACTGTGACGAAGGCGCATATCCTTATTATTATGCAGGAAGTCTGACAGAAAAAGAACCGTATGCCGACTATGTAGGAAAAATATCCAATAACAACGAGAGCCGTTATCGTAGAAATATGCTCAATACCGGACTCAATATCTCGTATGATTTAGGAGATGTAGAGATAAAATCGGTGACCAGTTTTCAGAATCTATGTGACAGAATGTTTCAAGATCAGGATTTCCTTCCACGAGATATCTACACATTGGTGCAGCGCCAGCGCATCAATACGCTGACAGAAGAAGTGACTGCACGCTCAAAGCATGGAGCAATATGGAACTGGGTAGGAGGACTTAACGTGACGAAGCAGTGGTTGAGAACAGAAGGACCAGTGACATTTGGTAAGGATGGAGTCGCTATGCTCGAACAGAATATCAATTCGGTATTGCCTGAAAATCCACCGATGTCAATAAATTTTCGAGGAGAAAGCCTCAGAATGGGAGGCATATTTGAGACGCCGATGGTCAATTTGGGAGTGTTTCATCAGTCTGTGTTCCATATCACAAAGGCGCTTTCACTGACTGCAGGCATAAGACTTGACTATGAGAAAAATAGCATAAATTATGACACGTCATCATCAGTGGATTACGGTTTTAGTATGCCAAGTATGCACGTCGATTTTCAAGACCTTACAGCTAATATCACGGAGTATGATGGAAAGATAAATAGAGATCGCTTTAATGTGCTTCCGAAGGTGGCATTGAAATATGATTTCGATGCAAATAACAACGTCTATATGTCTGTAGCACGCGGAATGAGGAGTGGGGGATACAACATACAGATGTTCTCCGACCTCCTTCAAGGAGCCATGCAGAATAAGATGATGGACGGAGTGAAAGAGGCGACATTCGCTTATCTCGACAAGAATATGCCGATGATGGCAGATAAGATAAAGATGATGATTTCCGCAGTGATGCCAAAAGTGGAACTGTCTGGTGTAGAAACCGTGGCTTATAGTCCGGAGTTCTCGTGGAATTATGAGGTGGGAACGCATCTTACACTGGCAGAACGCACTCTGATGATCGACGGGGCATTGTTTTATAATCGCGTCAATGATATGCAGGTGGTGCGCTTTGCGCCGTCTGGACTTGGACGTATGATGGTCAATGCAGGAGAAAGTGAGAGTTATGGATGTGAGTTGACACTGCTTTGGACTCCAATTCGCAGTCTTGCCATTAGTGGAAACTATGGATATAATCAAGTCACTTTCGTGGATTACAACACTGCTTCAGGTCAGGATTCCAAGAAAGGAGCTGATTATTCAGGTAATTATGTGCCATTTGTGCCGAAGCATACGATGAACGTTGATGCGGCTTACACTTTCGAAATCGGAGGTGATGCTCTCACTATCGGGGCAAATGTCTCAGGAGCAGGGCGCATTTACTGGACTGAAAGCAATGATGTCAGTCAGCCATTCTACGCACTTCTTGGAGCGCGAATGAGCTATAAGACACCTGCCTTTACCGTGACGCTGTGGGGAAAGAACCTTCTCGACAAGGAATATAATACATTCTATTTCGAGAGTGCATCGCGTGGCTTTGAGCAACATGCAAAGCCTTTGCGTGTGGGGGTGGACTTTAGTTTTGGATTCTGATTATATCCGCCGGTAACGGCGGACACAGTGGCCTTTTCTTGTGAGTGAAGAGTGAAAAGTGAAGAGTGAAAATGGTGATTGATGGCTCCTTGTATCCGCTGCTTAACGGGCGGATGCAAGGAGCTATTCTTATGTTACTGCTCTTTCTGCAGAGCCTTTTCAGCATTAGCAAGATCCTCAGGAGTGTCGATGCCGATGGTTTCAACGTCGGTGGTGCCAACCTTAATCTTGTAGCCATTCTGCAACCAACGCAACTGCTCAAGACTTTCAGCAATCTCAAGAGATGACTGAGGCAGAGATGTTATCTCGCGAAGGACCTCGCGACGATAAGCATAGAGACCAATATGCTTGAGGTAAGGGTAGGCGAGAGGCCATTCCTTAGTCTCCTTTCCACGGATGAAAGGAATGACAGAACGGCTGAAATACATGGCGAAATGCCTATTGTCGAGAATGATTTTTGGCGAGTTGGCATTGCTTATCACGTCGATGTCGCTCTTGAAAGGAATGCCGAGCGTAGCAATCTGAGTATCAGCGTCATCAAAGCAATGGCAGACCTCCTCGATTTGGCTCTTCTGGATGAAAGGTTCATCGCCCTGAATATTGATGATAACGTCGAAATCACCACCGATTTTCTCAATGGCTTCCTCAATTCTATCAGTGCCACTCTTATGGTTTGGCGAAGTCATAACGACGTTTCCGCCCCATGATTTCACATGATCGAAGATGCGCTCATCATCAGTAGCCACATAAGCAGCTTTGAGGCATTCAGATACTTTTTCGTAAACACGCTGAATTACCGTCTTGCCACCGAGAATAGCAAGAGGTTTTCCCGGAAAGCGCGTTGATGCGTAGCGGGCTGGGATTATTCCTATGAATTTCATTTGTTGTTGTTTTGTTGTTTTGTTGTTTTGTTGTTTGGTAGGTAGTTTTGTTGCTTGCATGGTCTTGTTTGTTTTGTCTTTTCATCCGAAGGCAAAACAACTAAAC
Source organism: uncultured Prevotella sp. (assembly GCA_900548195.1). Lineage (GTDB taxonomy): Bacteria > Bacteroidota > Bacteroidia > Bacteroidales > Bacteroidaceae > Prevotella. The sequence goes on along the minus strand of URJQ01000026.1, from coordinate 13,592 downwards.
CGCAAAAACGCCACCTAACCATTTCCTCGACAAAGGTAGTAAAATTATGGATAACAAAATATTCTGTGTCATAAAATGTTTTTAATTTTTAAAATATCACCTATTTTTTTGTTAGTATCATATTTTCTTCGTAAATTTGTAACGAATTTGAAAAATAAGTATTAGCGTGAAAAAAGTACTAACTATCATATTGCTTGGAGCATCGCTAAACCTTTTTGCCCAAAAGGTTTCACTCGGTTCATGTATCACTCACGATGGTGCAGAATATCGTGGAGAGATGGTGTCAGGCAAACCAAATGGCAAGGGCTTTGCGAGATTTAAGAATGGAGATACCTTTGAAGGTGAATATGTCAAGGGAAAGCGACAGGGCTTCGGAGTCTATCAGTTTTCTGATGGAGAGAAATATGAAGGCCAGTGGTTCCAAGACCAGCAGCACGGCAAGGGTATCTATTATTTTGCCAATAATAATCGCTATGACGGATTGTGGTTTCGTGACTATCAGCAGGGACGCGGTACGATGTATTACTACAACGGCGACAAGTATGAAGGCGACTGGCAGCAGGATAAGCGTCATGGAAAAGGAAAATACACCTATTCCGGCGGTGCTTTCTACAACGGAGAATGGCAGAATGACATGAAGCATGGCAAAGGATTCTTCGACTGGAACGATGGAACCACTTACGATGGACAGTGGGTTGCCAATCAGCGTTCAGGCAAAGGAGAGTTCAAATACGCTTCCGGAGACTTATATATCGGTCAGTGGCGTAATGATATTCAGGATGGTCGCGGTATATATAAGTTTCATAATGGCGACGTCTATGAAGGTGATTACGTGCAGGGCGAGCGCACTGGCGAAGGAGTATTCAAGTGTGCTAACGGAGATAAGTATGTAGGTCATTTCGTGGATGGTGACAAAGACGGACAGGGCACTTACACATGGCGCAATGGCGATACATATACAGGACAGTGGAAGTCGGATAAAGCCAATGGAAAAGGCAAGATAGTGCGCAAGAATGGCGACGTCTATGACGGCACATTCCGTGGTGGCAACCTTGACGGTGATATAATAATCCATTATGCTGACGGCTCAAAATTCCGCGGTATCTACAAGAATGGCAAGCGCAACGGTAAGGCAATAGAAGAAACGAAGGACGGAACACGCTTCGAGGGAGCCTATAAGGATGACCTCCGCGATGGAAACTTTGTGGAAAAAGACAGTAATGGCAATGTTACAGCTACTGGAATGTATGTTCAGGGAATGCGAGAAGTAAAGTGATAATCACTTGTTTATGTATTCATGAGATTACAATCGGAATACATCCTCATAGCTTTGACATTAAGAAAAAATAAAACAACAACCCCAAAAAATCAACTTAGATTATGGTAATAGACACAATTGAAAACCTCAAGAACTATGTAGGAATGAATCCTCTCTTTGCTGAGGTGGTAAAGTATATAGCAGAGCACGACCTCGCAACAATGGAAGAAGGCAAGCATTACATCCAAGATAAGGACCTTTTCGTCAATATCACTACTGCAAAAGGCAAGACACCTGATGAGGCTGTGATGGAGACTCATGTCGAGATGATTGACATTCAGATTCCTCTCGATGAGGAAGAGACCTATGGTTACCTCCCTCTCGAAGACCTTCCAGAAGCAGAGTACAATGCAGAGAAGGATATTACAAAGTATCCAGGTGTACCAGGATCGAGCTATGTGACTTGTCGTCCAGGCATGATGGCAATCTTCTTCCCACAGGATGGTCATGCACCATGTATCTGTGCAGCACCACAGGTGAAGAAGGCTATCTTCAAAGTGAAAGTTTGCTAACGTCCTAAAATACTGCTATTATGGTGGAAAAAAAGAAAACTGCCAAGACTGCAAAGGCGACAAAGGCACGTAAGACGGTCAAGAAAGCACCGCGACATATAGGCATCGTGGCTGCTGACCCTTGGCTTGAGCCTTATGAGACAGCGATTTGTGGTCGTCATGACCATGCTTTATGGATGATGAATCGTCTTACAAATAATGGAAAGATGACATTGTCAGAGTTTGCCAACGGTCATGAATATTACGGACTTCACCGTGACGATAAAGGTAGATGGGTGTTCCGTGAGTGGGCTCCAAATGCTACAGAGATTTATCTCATAGGAGATTTCAACGGTTGGAAGGAAGAAAAGAAATTTGCTGCCAAGCGAATAAAGAATTCTGACAACTGGGAACTGAAGCTTCCAGCCAAGACAATGCAGCATGGGCAGCTTTATAAGATGTCCGTACACTGGGAAGGAGGACAGGGAGAGCGTATTCCTGCATGGTGCAGACGCGTCGTGCAGGATGATGTCACCAAGGTGTTCTCGGCACAGGTGTGGGCTCCAGAGCATGAATATGTCTGGAAAAAGAAGACTTTCAAACCAACAAAAAATCCACTTCTAATCTACGAAGCACATGTAGGCATGGCTCAGGATGCAGAGAAAGTGGGCAGTTATACAGAGTTTAAGGAGAATGTGCTGCCTCGCATCATCGAGGATGGATATAATTGCATCCAGTTGATGGCAATACAGGAGCATCCATACTATGGTTCTTTTGGTTATCATGTGAGCAATTTCTTCGCTCCTTCAAGTCGTTTTGGTACTCCAGAAGAACTGAAAGCCCTTATAGATGAGGCTCATAAGCATGGCATCGCAGTCATAATGGACCTCGTACATTCACATGCCGTGAAGAATGAGAATGAAGGACTTGGCAATCTCTGTGGCGATCCAAATCAGTATTTCTATCCAGGAGACCGTCGTGAGCATAATCAGTGGGACTCTCTCTGCTTCGATTATGGTAAGGATCAGGTGACGCATTTCCTGCTTTCCAACTGTAAATATTGGCTTACCGAGTTCCATTTTGATGGATTCCGTTATGATGGAGTTACCTCAATGCTGTATTATAACCACGGACTTGGACAGGATTTCTGTGGATATGGAGACTACTTCAATGGCGGAGAAGATGATAATGCAATGTGCTATCTCGCGCTTTCCAATATCCTCGTGCATCAAGTAAACAAGAATGCTATAACCATAGCAGAGGAAATGTCAGGAATGCCAGGACTCGCTGCAAAGTTTGATGATGGTGGCATGGGCTTCGACTATCGCCTTGCAATGGGAATACCAGACTATTGGATTAAGATGATCAAGGAGAAGAAGGATGAAGACTGGGGTGCATTCGATATATTCTGGAAGCTGACTGACCGCAGAAAGGATGAGAAGACCATCTCATACGCGGAGTCGCATGACCAGGCACTCGTGGGCGACAAGACCATTATTTTCCGTCTTATCGACTCGGATATGTACTGGCATTTCAAGAAAGGCGATGAGAATGATGCGGTTCACCGTGGCATAGCATTGCATAAGATGATACGTCTCGTGACAGCCTCTACCATGAATGGTGGTTATCTCAACTTTATGGGCAATGAGTTTGGTCATCCTGAATGGATAGACTTCCCTCGTGAGGGTAATGGTTGGAGTCATAAATATGCTCGCAGACAGTGGAACCTTGTGGATAATAAGGAGCTATGTTATCACTATCTTGGTGATTTTGATCGCGCAATGCTCAATGTCATCAAGAGTGAGAAGAACTTCAACAAGACCCCAGTGCAGGAAATATGGCATAATGACGGAGACCAGGTGCTCGCATTCTCACGTGGTGACCTTATCTTCGTATTCAATTTCTCGCCGAATCGTTCTTATACAGACTACGGTTTCCTCGTGCCAACTGGTTCGTATAGCGTTGTTCTCAATACAGATGCGAAGGAATTTGGAGGTAATGGCCTGTCAGACGACACGCTTACTCACCTTACTACCTACGATGGACTATACGTCAAGGATAAGAAAGAGTGGTTGAAGCTCTATATCCCTGCTCGTTCAGCAGTAGTACTCCGCAAAAACTAATTAGTTTATAATCAATGTCATCAAATGTCAAGAGTAGCACCGTTGCCATAACGACAACGTGTGCTATTGCTTTTATAATCTTCGTGTTCTGCTACCTGTATTTCTTGCAGGCAGATTTACTTGCGCTCTCGCAGTTTGCATGGTCGGATGGACAGACACATTATGATAGGTTGGTGGGCGCAGTCCTGCTGACAGTGGTGTTCTTTCTCGTACATCTTGCAGTATCATCCATTACGGATTTCCCGAAACGAGTGCGTAGTCTCACGTACTTTCCCTCCCTCGTTTTGCTCGGCGCACTGACGAGTGGGCATCTCGAACCAGACGGAAGGGTGACGGTAGGATGGGAAACATTATTGACTGTCATATTGCTTTTGGCTTTTGTCGTTGTGGCAAGACAACTCAATAAGTATCGTCCTTATGAGACGCCGCTTGAAAGTGTGACGCTATTTTCGCAGGCATCATGGATGAATATGGGCATTATGGTGGCAATGTTCTGCCTTTGTTGCGCAATGGGCAATACGGACAGGGAGCTTCATAACAGACTGAAGATGGAGAGATATGTGTCACATAGGCAATACAGCAAAGCATTGCTCGTGGCAGATAAGGATTGGGAGACAGACTCCGTGATGACAATGATGCGAGCTTACTCCCTTTCCAAGAAAGGGCAACTTGGAGAAGAACTGTTCACTTATCCGCTTTGTGGCGGTTCGAGGGCATTGCTTCCTGCGGAATCGCGTGCTAATAGACTCGCTTTTAGTCCCGATAGTGTGCTTTGGCAGCATCTCGGAGCGGCTCCGGGATTTAAGATTGCTGAGGTTAAGGATTTCTTTAAGTTGCTTCAGAAAAGGAAAATGGCAAAGCCATCAGTCGATGATTACTTGCTGACAGCGTATCTTCTTGATGGAGACCTCTATGCTTTTGCCAAAGAAATAGGGTCTTATTACGATATGAGAACCGACGAAGAGCGCAAAGCAGCGCATGAAACTTTGGAGAAAAAGCGCAAAGCTCTCGCCAGAAAGATTGGAAAAGAGGAGGCTAAAGACTCTATTCGAGAAGTGCTTTTGACGCCATCCGGGTATGCCAGGAAGCCGATGTCGGAGCTACCCAAGCATTATCGTGAGGCACTTGTGCTATACACTCACATACATGCGCAGCGCGTTTTGACCTATCATGACAATGTCCTTGATGCTGATTATGAGGATTTCCTGAGCGTATGCAGGGCGAAATATCCATCCTTATCGGCACGAAATGCTGCCGTGCGTGATGCTTATTTCGGTACATACTGGTACTATTATGAAATGCTTACAAGCGAGTAAATAAATGAAATATTTGCAAGTTTCGGAAAATAACCGTAACTTTGCGCCTTGGAAATAGAAAACGACATGGATAAGGGGAGTAGAAACCTTGATATTGCTCGTGATACCAGTTTCTCTTGACTTTCCCTGATTTCCATAATTATATATATAATAAGGTATATGGTAAAGAAGAAACGTTGGCATTGCATCCCTGGAGAACCCCTCACAGAGATGGACAAACAGGTGATGTACTGGGAAAATAAAGGAAAAATCGTGCCGACTCGCGATCTGATACTCACAGATGAACAGATAGAAGGCGTACGTCGCTCAGGTGTGGTCAATACAGGAGTGCTCGATGAAGTAGCTCGACAGATACACCCAGGTATGAATACCCAGGAGATAGACGATATATGTATGCAGTATTGCAAGGATCATAATGCTATCCCTGCTTGCCTGAATTATGAAGGCTTCCCAAAGTCAGTATGCACCAGTATCAATGAAGTGGTGTGTCACGGCATCCCTAAAGAGTCAGATGTACTCGAAGAAGGCGATATCGTCAATGTCGATTTCACCACAATAGTGGATGGATACTATGCTGATGCTTCCCGTATGTTCATCATCGGAGAAAAGACTACACCGGAAAAGGAACAGCTTGTCCGTGTGGCAAAAGAGTGCCTGGAGATAGGTATGGAAGCAGCCAAGCCTTATGGATTCGTAGGTGACATAGGTCATGCCATCAAAAAGCATTGTAAGAAATATCATTACGGCATAGTAACAGACCTCTGCGGACATGGAGTAGGACTCAAATTCCATGAAGAACCAGAGGTATTGCATGATGCTTACCGCGGTACAGGAATGCTTCTCGTGCCAGGTATGGTGTTTACCATCGAACCAATGATCAATATGGGCAGTCCGAAAGTCTTTATTGATGCAGACGATGAATATGGATGGGAGGTAATCACTGAGGATGAATTGCCATCAGCGCAGTGGGAGCATACCCTTGTCATGACTGAGCACGGCGTAGAGATATTAAGTTATTAAATCACGTTTTCTGCTGAATAGAGTTGTAATAATTCTCTTTGGCGTAATTCGAAATAATTAGCGATGGGTAATATCCCCATCGAAATCCAATGGACAACGATAAGTATATATTGGCAATAGAGAGTTCTTGTGACGACACTTCCGCTGCAGTATTGCGTGGAAAGGTACTTCTGAGCAATGTAACAGCCTCCCAGAAAGTGCATGAGGCTTATGGTGGCGTCGTTCCAGAACTGGCAAGTCGTGCGCATCAGCAGAATGTAGTACCAGTAGTGGATCAGGCATTAAAGCAGGCTGGCATAACTAAAGAGCAATTGTCTGCCGTAGCCTTCACTCGTGGACCGGGACTGATGGGCTCATTGCTCGTCGGCGTTAGTTTCGCAAAAGGCTTCGCTCGTTCGCTCGGCATCCCTATGATTGATGTCAATCACCTGCAAGGACACGTAATGGCGCACTTCATCAAGGAAAGTGATGATGACAATACTGCACCGCCATTCCCATTCATCTGCCTTCTTGTTTCAGGAGGTAACTCCCAGATAGTCAAGGTGAATGCCTATAATGACATGGAGGTGCTTGGTCAGACCATCGACGATGCGGCTGGCGAAGCTATCGATAAATGTTCTAAAGTGATGGGTCTTGGTTATCCTGGCGGTCCTATCATCGACCGTCTTGCTCGTCAAGGCAATCCTAAAGCCTATCAGTTTGCAAAACCAAATATCCCAGGTCTGGACTATTCTTTCTCTGGATTAAAGACCAGTTTCCTATATTCTCTTCAGAAATGGGTGAAGGATGATCCTGACTTTGTGGAGCATCATAAGGAGGATATTGCGGCTTCATTGGAACATACAATCGTCGATATCCTGATGAAAAAGCTGCGTCTTGCTGTCAAGCAAACAGGTATAAAGCATGTAGCAGTGGCAGGTGGCGTGTCAGCGAACAACGGATTGCGCAATGCTTTCTATGACCATGCCAAGCGTTTTGGCTGGACTATTTATATTCCAAAGTTCTCATATACCACAGATAATGCCGCTATGATAGGCGTTGTCGGCGCATATAAGTATGACAATAAAGAGTTTTGCGGCATAGAAGTGCCAACATTCTCTAAGGTTACATTTCAATAAAACATAGAATGGAATTAGAAAACAAAGTCTTTAGTAAAGAGATATTATTCATGTTATACGAGTCTGGCAAGACACTCTCTACAGCAGAAAGTTGCACTTCCGGACGCATAGCGGAGTCAATAACGCTCATGCCAGGTGCAAGTGCTTACTTCATTGGAGGTATCGTAGCTTACAGTGAGGATGTAAAAAAGGATATCCTTGCTGTGCCAGAAGAGGTGATAGCAGAAAATAGCGTTGTCTCTGAGGAGGTTGCATTGCTTATGGCAAAAGGAGTCTGTGACCGACTTGGTACAGATTACGCTATTGCGACAACAGGAATAGCAGGTCCTGGAGGTGGTACCCCAGCGACACCGGTTGGCACAATCTGGATTGCTGCAGGTTCAAAAGAAAATATGCGTACTCTGAAACTTACAGAGGATCAGGGACGTGACGTCAATGTAGCTCGCGCGACCAACCGTGCTCTTCAGCTCCTCCTTGAGGTACTTCGCGAAGACTTGCCACAGCCAGACCTCTCAGAGGTTCCAGCTCCAGAGGCAAAGTGATAGCTTTGCCACAATGGCATTATGCCTTATGGAATGCGGAATGCTCAGTCTTTCAGTAGGCTGATTGTATCTTCGGTTTCTAAAAAGTCCAAAAGTTCAATGAATTAGGGGCGATATAGCTCTATTTTGTCCCGTATAAAAAGAAAAAGTCTTAAAAAATATTAAAACGAAGACTTGGAGATAAGTAGGACTTTGTAAATTGAAGAAAAATTAGTAATTTTGCAAACTGTTTGGAATAAGTATCAATTAACGATTACAAAAATTAAAGATAGCAATGTCTAAAGTTTGTCAGATTACAGGTAAGAAGGCTCAGATGGGAAACAATGTTTCTCACTCTAAGCACCGCACAAAGCGCAGCTTCGATGTTAACCTGTTCAGTAAGAAGTTCTTCTATGTAGAGGAGGACTGCTGGATTAGCCTTAAGATTTCTGCCGCTGGTCTTCGTATGATTAACAAGGTAGGTCTTGATGCAGCCCTCAAGCAGGCTGTAGCAAAAGGCTATGTAGATTGGAAGGATATTAAAATTATAGGAGAATAATCAACATGGCAAAGAAAGCAAAAGGAAATCGCGTGCAGGTAATCCTTGAGTGCACCGAGCACAAGAATAGTGGTATGCCAGGTACGAGCCGTTATATCACTACTAAGAACCGTAAGAATACTCCTGAGCGTCTTGAGTTGATGAAGTATAATCCTATCCTCAAGAAGATGACTCTGCACAAGGAGATTAAGTAAGTTTAATTGGGAAAACGGGAAGTTCTTTCTCTTTCTGAGATTGAGTCCTGAATCCATAATAATCACAAGACAATGGCAAAGAAAGCTGTCGCTACCCTTCAGACTGGTAAGACTGATGGTCGTGCACACACTAAGGTAATCAAGATGGTCAAGAGCCCAAAGACCGGTGCTTACATTTTCGATGAGCAGATGGTTCCTAATGAGGCTGTTAAGGACTTCTTTAAGTAATTAGAATATTTGATACTATATCTATATGTAAGAGACTGCATTGGAACCTCACTCGGTTAGCAATGTGGTCTCTTATTGTTTTTTATACAAGGAGGGATTTTATTTACCCTGCCTAATATCATGTAAAGGTATGGATAGTTTTAAGGTTGTCATAGTAGAAGATGTACCTCTTGAACTCAAAGGTACGGAGGGCTTGTTGCGTAACGAGGTGCCAGAGGCTGAACTGATAGGTACGGCTTCTGACGAGTTATCGTTTATCCAGTTGATGCGAACTGCAAAACCAGATCTTATACTGCTTGATTTGGGTCTTGGTGGTTCTACTACTATCGGCGTGGAGCTTTGTCGAACTACTAAAGCGCAGCATCCTGATGTCAAGATTCTTATCTTTACTGGTGAAATCCTCAATGAGAAACTTTGGATTGACGCCCTTGATGCTGGTGCCGATGGTATTATCCTCAAGACGGGTGAAATGCTTACCCGCACTGAGATAGTCAGCGTGATGCAAGGCAAGAAGTGGGTGTTCAATCAGCCTATCATGGATGTTATAGTGGATGCGTTCCGCAAGAGCGTGATGTCGTCCATTATGAGTCGTGAGGCTTCTATTGGATATGAGATAGATGAATATGACGAGAGATTTCTTCGTCATCTCGCCCTTGGCTATACTAAGGAGCAAATTACAGGCTTGCGAGGAATGCCTTTTGGCGTGAAAAGCCTTGAGAAAAGACAGAATGAATTGACGCAGAAACTCTTCCCGAATGGTAATGGTAAGCAGAATGTTAATGCGGTGCGCCTTGTGACCCGCGCTTTCCAACTGCATATTCTTGACCCGGAAAATCTGGTGCCGGACGAGGAATAAGTCATTAGTAGGCAATAAAAATTATTTTGATAATGAAATAGATGACGATAAATTATTTTTTTCATTATTATAAAATAATTCTGATTACTTTCTTTACTGTCGATAATAATCAAATGATGATGGTGAAATACTGTGTAAACCATCATTACAACAACACAATATAATTGGCGCTCATATCTCTATGTAAAGATAGATCAAAGCGCAATGTCTAATAGTTTTTTGCAATATTATGTGCGGAATAGTAGGTTATATAGGAAATAGGGAAGCGTACCCAATTCTGATTAAAGGTCTTAAGCGTCTGGAATATCGTGGTTACGACTCTGCTGGATGTGCTTTGGTATCGGAAAAAGATGGTGCGCTCAATGTATATAAAGCAAAAGGTAAGGTGGCAGATCTCGATGCTGTTGCCTCCAAATGTGATGTTTCTGGAACAATCGGCATAGCTCATACTCGTTGGGCTACCCACGGTGTTCCTTCAGAAGTTAATGCGCATCCTCACGTTAGTGAGTCTGGAAATATCACTCTTGTGCATAACGGAATCATAGAAAATTATGCCACTCTTCGCGAACAGCTGAAGCAGCGTGGCTTTACTTTTAAGAGTGAGACTGATACTGAGGTGCTCGTTCAGTTGATAGAATATGTCATGAACGTTAGTCATGAGTCGCTTGCCGAGTCAGTTCGCCTTGCATTAAGACAGGTAATCGGTGCTTATGCTATAGCAGTAATTGATCGCCGTTGTCCTGATATTCTTGTTGCAGCCCGCAAATCTTCACCTCTCGCCGTGGGAGTAGTGGATGGCAATGAGGAATTTTTCCTTGGAAGTGATGCTTCTCCTATAGCAGAATACACCAATCACATCGTTTATCTAAAGGATGAAGAAGTGGCAGTGATAGAGCGTGGTAAGGACTTGAAGGTGCTTACTCTCTCTGGTGAGGAGGCTGAAGCTGAGGTGAAAGAGGTAAATCTCGACCTTTCCATGCTCGACCATGAAGGTTTCCCTCACTTTATGCTTAAGGAGATTTTCGACCAGCCAAAGGTGTTGAAGGACTGTATGTCCGGCCGTATCGTTGGTCCTGCAGCATCTCCTTCAGGAAAAGCTGCGGAATATGGACCTATTCAGGTGGTTCTCTCTGCCGTAACTAATAATCGTCGCCAGCTTCTTCGTACAAGAAGAATCATTATCGTTTCATGTGGTACAAGTTGGCATGCGGGACTTATCGGCAAACAGCTCATCGAGCAGTTCTGTCGTATTCCAGTCGAAGTGGCTTACGCTTCAGAGTTTCGTTATTCTAATCCAGTCATCGAGGCTGATGACGTGGTGATGGCTATCTCCCAGAGTGGTGAGACAGCCGATACGCTTGCGGCTATACAGCTTGCAAAGGAGCGTGGCGCAATGGTCTTTGGTATCGTGAATGGCGTTGGTTCTTCTATCGCCCGTGAGTCTGACACCGGCACTTATATCCATGTAGGTCCGGAAATCGGAGTTGCTTCCACTAAGGCATTTACCGGTCAGGTGACTGTTCTTACTCTTATAGCCCTTGCTCTTGGTATGGCAAAAGGCACGGTAGAGCAGGATGAATACGAAGAGACTATCCGCGAATTGACCCGTATTCCTGATAAGATAGAGAAGGTGCTGGAGCAGAATGACAAGATAAAGGCTATCGCGCAGAAGTTTATGTATGCCCGAAACTTTATCTATCTTGGACGTGGTTACAACTATCCAGTAGCCCTTGAAGGTGCATTGAAACTGAAGGAAATCAGTTATATCCACGCAGAAGGCTATCCTGCAGCAGAGATGAAGCATGGTCCTATCGCTCTCATTGACGAGTCAATGCCTGTAGTATTTGTGGCTACACATCATAAGCTCTATCAGAAGATTATCTCCAATATGCAGGAGGTGATTTCTCGTCATGGACATATCGTAGCAGTCGTTTCTGAAGGCGATACGCAAATCAGAGATATGGTCGATGAAGTAATAGAAGTGCCAGTGACGATCAACTGTCTTGCTCCGCTTCTCAGCGTGATACCATTGCAGTTGCTGTCATATCATGTGGCTGTAGCCAAGGGACTTAATGTCGATCAGCCTCGTAATCTTGCTAAGAGTGTTACGGTGGAGTAGTCATTGTTCGTTCTTTAGATAGATATTTATCGAATAATATAGGAAAAGTGAGAAGCAAGAGTTTCTCACTTTTTCTGCATCTGTATATTTTTGAAAAACAAAAAAAATGAGTATGGCAAACAATATAGACTCTATAAAGAATGTCGGAGAAGAGAATAATCCAGCATCAAATCAGCCTCTTCCGAGGTTATGGAATGCCAATTACATAAAGGTGTGGTCGGCAAACTTTATGATATTCTTTTCCTTCATGCTGGTAATGCCGCTCCTTCCATTGTATCTCAGTGAGCAGTATGGGGCAGGAAAGCATACTATAGGACTGATATTGTCAGGCTATACCATTACCGCGCTTATTGCAAGACTTTTTAGTGGCTATGTGGTGGATTCATTTCCTCGCCGCACGGTATTGCTATTGAGCTATTCTCTATTCTCATTTTTTTTCCTTGGTTATCTGGTAGGAGGACCATTGCTGCTTTTTGCCATTGTCCGCACGCTCCATGGTGCACCATTTGGCAGTACGACAGTAGCAAATTCTACGGTGGCTATAGACGTGCTCCATCCGCAGAGACGAGCAGAAGGAATAGGCTTTTATGGCCTTTCCAATAATCTCGCGACAGCCATAAGTCCGTCAATAGGACTATATATATATGAGGTGTGGGGTAATTTCCAGGCTATCTTCTTCCTTTCGTTTCTGTTTTCGCTTTGCGGTGTCATAATCAATTCTACGGTGAAATTCCGTCAGAATAAGGTTGTCAGTGAGTCAAAACAGTCAGAAAATGCACCTATGGAGTGCAAACAAGAGAATGAAAAGCCGTCTGTTTCGGCGGTTTGTGACAAGGATATTCCGCATCATGAGTCTGCTTGTATATATAATCATGAGTCAGCTTGTATATATAATAAGGTGGTAAGTCTGAAGGAAAAGGTGAAATCATTGGATCGTTTCTTCCTGCTCAATGGTTGGAGTGAGGGCGTGATGCTTGCCTGCTTGTCCTTCTCTTATGGAGTTCTCTCGACCTATCTTGCCATCTACGGCAAGGAGACTTTGGGCATTACTTCAGGCACTGGCACATTCTTTCTTATATTATCTCTCGGACTTATGGCGTCCCGCCTTACAGGAAGTCGAAGCCTCAGAAAGGGTAGGGTGGTGAGAAATGCAACGCTTGGAATGACGATATCAGTGTTTGGTTACTTGCTTTTTGCTGCAGTACATAATCCTATAGGTTATTACGGTTGTGCTTTAATCCTCGGATTCGGCAATGGTCATATGTTCCCAGCAGTGCAAACCATGTTTGTAAATCTGGCGCCTCACAGTCGTCGCGGTACTGCAAACTCCTCTTTGCTTACTTCGTGGGATGTGGGAATAGGACTCGGAATAGTCTTTGGTGGTGTGATTTCAGAGTCATTGGGCTATCAGGCCGCATTCTGGATGGCAGCAATAGTCAATGTAATTGGAGTGATATTCTACTATGTTTACGTAAGACGTGATTATTTGCGAAAAAGGCTACGTTAATGTGCGTTTGCTTTGATGTATGTCAACTAAACTGGTAAAATGTAGTGTTTATTGAAAAAAAAAGCTGAAAAGTTTTGCTGTTTCGGGAAAAAGTCGTACCTTTGCATCGCATTTAGGGAAATGCTTCTCTAAAACACTTCAAAAACAACACTTGAAGTTGAGAATAATGCGGAAATAGCTCAGTTGGTAGAGCACAACCTTGCCAAGGTTGGGGTCGCGGGT